>JBDTSD010000027.1:0-36982 GCA_039931355.1 Ginsengibacter sp. | reverse complement strand
TTCCTTCATGAATACTTCCTACAGGGAATGTTTCTTCCAAAGAATTCCATGGATCCTCTTCTATTTGCTTGTGACCTAACTGCAATTTGCGATTTTCCTTGTCAATACTCATAATGATCACATCAATCTCGTTACCAACTTTCGTGTATTCATTGGGGTTATTAAAGCGCTTAAGCCAGCTTAAATCGCTTATATGAATCATGCCACCAATACCAGGCGACAATTCAACAAATACTCCATAAGGTGTAATGTTCTTCACCAAACCTTTATGTTTGCTGCCTTCCGGATATTCATTTTCGATAGTATTCCATGGATCTTCTGTCATTTGCTTAATAGAAAGGCTCATCTTGCGATCTTCCTTACTTAGCGTAACAACCTTAGATTCGTATTCATCTCCCAGTTTGAAGAATTCTTTAGCATTGATAGGTGTATTAGCCCATGTGATTTCACTTACGTGCACAAGACCTTCAACGCCGGGGAATATTTCCAGGAATGCACCGTAATCTTCTATGTTAACTACTTTACCTTTTACGATTTCACCTTCCTTAATTGTGTCAGGTAATGTATCCCATGGATGCGGAGTTAATTGCTTCAATCCGAGGCTGATTCTCTTTTTGTCATCGTCAAAATCAAGTACAACTACATTTAGTTTTTGATCAAGCTTCAATACTTCGCTTGGATGATTTATGCGGCCCCAGCTGATGTCTGTGATATAAAGTAAACCGTCCAGGCCACCAAGATCAAGGAACGCACCGAAGTCTGTGATGTTTTTGATAGTTCCTTCCAATACCTGTCCTTTCTCCAGCTTACCAATAATTTCTGCACGTTGTTGCTCAATATCGCTTTCTATAAGTGCTTTGTGAGATACAACTGCATTTTTGATTGCTTCATTTATTTTCACAACCTTAAATTCCATCGTCTTACCAACGAACTGGTCGTAGTCAGTAACAGGTTTTACATCTATCTGGGAGCCCGGTAAAAATGTTTCCATACCGAAAACATCTACAATAAGACCGCCCTTCGTTTTGCTTGTAACAAGACCGGTTACAATTTCCCCGGTTTTATGCATGTCAACTATCTTTTCCCATGCACGTGTAGTCCTGGCCTGCTTGCGGCTTAAATGAAGGTTACCATCCTTATCTTCTTTCTCTGCAACCATCACCTCTACTTCGTCACCTACTTTTAAGTTAGGCATGTCGCGAAACTCATTTAATCCTACCAGGCCGTCACTTTTAAAACCAATGTTGATGACAACGTCTGTTTTTGTCATTCCGACAACAGTGCCGGAAATCATTTCATTATCATTGATCTGCTTAAAAGTTTTATCGTAAACTTCGTCGTACTTTGTTCGCTCTTCTTTATTATAAGAAGTTACATTTCTTTTATCAACACTCCAGTCAAAATCATCATGGGCTGAGGCAAGAGCTTCTTCGTGAATTTCTACATCAGTAGGCTGCACTTCCGTAGCCGCAGCTGTAGATTCTACATCAGGAAAGTCAGGGAAGGGAACTCCCTCAATCCCACCTTGAGGCATCTCTTCAATTGATACTTTTGCTGCTTCATCAGGAGCCGAAACCGAGGGCGCTTCTGTAGAAGTTGTTGGTGAATTTTCCATAGTCTTCTCAACAGGTAATGTTTTTGTTGCTGCATTCCGATTACTTTCGGAATCCTGTTTATCAGCATTTTGGTTATTAATATCGTTACTCATGCTATTGTCCCAAATGGTTTTTTTATTTTGGGACTGCAAAGGTAATAAAATACGGTCATTTTGAACACTTAAATTAGCTTCAGTATTGCATGATTGTTTCCAAATAACACTCATTTATAATATGGATTAATATAAATTGCAGCACATTTATTTCTTTTAAAAAAAGTCTAATGAAGCGATGGCTTGAAAGTGTACAGAGAACCAATATTTTGAAATCATTTGTCTACTTCCTGATCGGGGTAGTTACTTATCCGGGCCTTGCTATAATAAACACGATAAATATTAGCGGTACAGAGAATTTAAAAAATCTTCCTAAAAGAAATGTGCTTTTTGTAAGCAATCATCAAACTTATTTTGCTGATGTAATTACCTTTATTCATATTTTTTGCGCTGTAAAGTGGCGCAAAGAAAACCGGCTCGGCCTTCCTTTTTATTTATTAAACCCATTTACCCGTGTGTATTATGTAGCTGCCGCTGAAACGATGAAGAGCAGTTGGCTCACGAGGCTTTTTAGGTGGGCAGGCGCTATTACGGTGAAGCGCACGTGGCGTGCGGAAGGCAAAGAAGTCAGGCGAGGCCTTGACCCCGGCGATACCCGGAAAATTACCAAAGCACTTGAAAATAACTGGGTTATTACCTTTCCACAAGGAACTACCAAGCCATTTGCCCCCGGCAGAAAGGGAACAGCGTTTATCATTAAGCATCATAAGCCAATAGTGATTCCGGTTGTTATAAGTGGCTTCTGGAGAGCATTCAACAAAAAAGGCTTAAAATTTAAGAAAAAAGGCTCATTGCTAAGCGTTCAGTTTAAAGAACCTATGGATTTAAACTATGATGAAAGTGTGGATACCATTCTTGAAAAAGTAATGGATGCCATAGAGCAAAGTAAAAAGTTCATGATGAAAAGCAAACATCACTTAATTAGTGCTTTGGATAAATGATTATATCAGTTATCAAGGACCAGGAATCAAGAATTAATTCTGCATGAAAAGTGCTCTCAGTTCATGTGCATCTCCCGGTTTCATTTTACCACCTAAGATTAGTCTTAACTGCCGTCTGCGTAAAGCACTGTTATATAGATTTATTTCTTCCTCACTTTCAGGAGTAAGTGGCGGAACAGGCCTGGGTTTGCTGTTGGGATCCAGGGCTACAAACGTATAATATGCTTCATTGCTTTTATAGCGGTATTGCTGAATTATATCTTCTCCCCACACATCCAAATGCACCTCCATGCTTGTGTTAAAAGCCCGGGTAACGTTTGCACGAATGTGTACCACATTGCCAAGCTTTATCGGGTTTGTAAAAGATATGTTATCAACTGAAGCGGTAACTACCGGGGCGTTGCAATGCTTTGTGCCAGCAAGGGCCGCCGCAATATCCATCCAATACATGAGCCGCCCACCCATCAGGTTACCAAATGTATTCGTATCATTAGGTAATACAAGTTCTGTCATCACCACCAAACTTTCCACTGATTTTTTGCCGTTCATTGGGGTAAAATTTTTTGCAAATATAAGTTTGAATATTTTGGAGACTGATATCCTGCCTATTCTACTTATATCTCTTATTAATTATGTAAAATATGCCATGCAAAAGGCAGAGCGGCTTTTATATATTAATTTTGCACGCTATAAAAATTATTATGTTATTAGGTTTACAAAATGTTACGTTCGAATTTGGCGCAAGAGCTATTGTTGAGGATGCTACCTGGCATATTCAACCAAATGAAAGGATTGGGCTTATCGGTTATAATGGTACGGGCAAGTCAACACTGTTAAAAGTATTTACTGGCCAGTATCTTCCATCAAAAGGTACTGTCGAAAAAGGAAAGGAAACTACAATCGGTTTTCTTAACCAGGATCTTTTAAGTTTCGAAACTGAGGATTCGATATTAGAGGTCGCATTAGGTGCATTTGAAGAAGTGCAAAAATTAGAAAAGGAAATTGAGAAAATCGGGCATGAGCTTGAAAAAAATTCTGACGAAGAACTAGCGCACTTGTATGCCGATAAATTGCACGAGCTGGAAATTCTAGGCGGATACAATATTCATCATAAAACAGAAGAAATATTACAGGGTTTAGGTTTTGCAAATGCTGATCTCACAAGGCCATACAAAGAATTCAGCGGAGGCTGGAGAATGCGTGTGCTTCTTGCAAAAATGATCCTGATGCAACCTGATGTGTTGTTGCTTGATGAGCCCACCAACCACCTTGATCTTCCTTCTATAGAATGGCTCGAAAAATACTTGCAACATTATCGCGGGTCGGTGGTAATTGTTTCTCACGACCGTTATTTTTTGGATAGAATGGTTACTAAAATTGTTGAGCTGTATCAACAGCAGCTTCATTTTTATTCAGGAAATTATTCCTATTATTTACAGGAAAAAATGCAGCGCATTGAGTTGCAGAAGCGAGCTTACGAAAACCAACAGGATTATATTCGCCAGCAGGAAAAATTTGTTGAGCGGTTTAAAGCAAAAGCCTCAAAAGCTGCACAGGCGCAAAGTATCATGAAGCGCCTCGATAAAATAGATCGTATTGAAAACACCGATCTTGAGCGGCCTGACATGCGCATAAATTTCACCGTTGGCGTTACGCCGGGCCGAGTGTTATGTACTTTAAAAGATGCTTCTAAAAATTTTGGTGCAGTGGAAATTGTACGGCATGCAAATGCTGAAATCAGCCGCGGTGATAAAATAGGATTAATTGGCGCGAACGGAAAGGGAAAATCAACGTTGCTCCGGATGGTTGCGGGCACTGAAAATTTTGATGGTGAAAGGATTGAAGGGCATAATGTGAAAGATGCCTTTTATGCACAGCACCAGCTTGAGGCATTGAATATAAATAATACCGTGCTTGAAGAGATGAGCAATTCCGGGAGTGGCAAAACTGATCTGGAACTTAGAAGTTTATTGGGTTGTTTTTTATTTAGCGGTGATGATGTTGAGAAAAAAATAAAGGTGTTAAGTGGGGGAGAAAAGGCACGCGTGGCACTTGCGAAAACAATTGTAAGTAAGGCAAATTTTCTTTTACTCGATGAGCCCACCAACCACCTGGACATGCATTCCGTGGATTTATTGATTGAGGCATTAAACAAATATGAAGGCACTTATATTCTTGTAAGCCATGACAGGTATTTTGTAAATAAAACAGCAAATAAAATCTGGGAAATAGAAGACTATAAAATAAAAGAATTTGTTGGAACGTATGATGAATTGGAAACATGGAAACAGGAGAGAAAAGTTTCCGCAAATGAAAATTCCAAAAAGAAAGAAGTAACCGATGAAAAGAAGGCAAGAGCGCCGGTAGAAAAAAAATCAAATAACAACCCTAAAAATAGGGATAATCAAAAGGAATTGCAGAACGCCCAAAAGCGGTTTCAACAATTAGAGGAAAGACTGGATCAACTGAAGAAAGAAAGAAGTACGCTTGAAGCAAACCTTGCTCTTCCTGAAGTTTACTCAGATTCAGAAAAATTTATTGATGCTGAAAATAAATACAATAAAAAGAATGCAGAATTAAAAACTGCTAACGAAGAGTACGAAAAGTTATTTGAAAAAATAATGGAAATGGAAAGCGACACTATTGTGTAAGTCAAACCGGGGTTGATTTTTAATAAGTTTTCGAATAATATTGGCAGCGTTTTCCACTTTAGAATAAAAGTTAATCCTTCGTGATAAGCATCAATTAAATGCTAAAGTAATATTTACTAGAGCTTATTTTCTTCACAATACTATTACTCAAAAATAAAATCCCTCCACTTTCACGCGGAGGGATTTTATTTTTAATTTGTAAACCAGCTTATTTTCCCGAGTTCAATAGTGGCTTTACTATAAAATTATCATTGGTTAATAATTTTATATAATAAATTCCCTTCGATATTCCCGGTACAAATTTGCTAAATGTGTTGTAACCCTTTTGAAGGCTAACATTTGTTTTCAGGTAGGTTCTTCCGCTTGCATCGGTAACATTAAGCTGCATTTTCTGCTGCTGGCTGCTGTTCAGTTTTATTGTAAGCGTATTGTTCGAAAGCAAAATGAAATTTGTTTTTAGCGAGGCATCATTCGATGCAGGAGATTTTATTGTGGCATCCCCATCCGTAACTGTAGAGGGTGCTTTCAAAGAATATGAACCAAGATTAGCACCCTGTTCAATTATACTAAATCCTGCTATATATTGCCATGTATTAATACGCTCAATGTCCACATCAATATGTGTATTTACCGGGCTTACATTGTCAAATTTCGCATAATCATCTGCGTTATCGAGAATGCTGATTGTATCTGCCGCATTTCCTATTACGAAACGTGTATCCTCTGTCGAATTTGCCCTGCTGGCATAAAGTTCAATGCGGTACAGTTTTGTGGGATCAAGCCCGTTAATTGTCAACGTCCGGTCACTTGTCGAGATAGAGTTTAACTGTAAAACCTGCGAAGGACAAGATGTGGCTGACGAAGCATAATTGCTTCCGTTATCAATAACTCTTTGGCTGGCAGTCAGGTAAGCGCTTACGCTACTGGAACTTCCATCGTCGTACGAAAATTTATTACTTGTAAGGCTGGAATTGACATTCCAGTTATTCCATTGGGAGTTATTGAACGGAGTTTTTCCATCATAAATATTTACGTGAATTACGCCTCCTAGATTAACTATCGGCGGAGGTACAACCACTGCAGCTTGCAGCGTCACCGTGATTGTCGTTGACGTACTTAACCCTCCGTTATCAGTTACGGTTAAACTAATTGTATAAATACCTGTATTTACAAGCGAAAAAGTAGTTGTATCCTTTGTAGATGTTCTAAACGTGCTTCCGGAAGGACCACTTACCAAAGTCCATTTATAAGACTTAATGGTTCCATCAGGGTCAGTTGATTGTCTTCCATCTAAAAACACCTGGCTAACTGGTTGCTGAACCACCTGGTCGTATCCCGCATTTGCAACCGGAGGTACATTCGCAGGAGGTGTACCTGCAGAAAGTGTTATGGTTATGTCGTTTGATGCACTTAATCCACCATTGTCAGTCACGGTTAAACGCACCGTATATGTGCCAGCATTTGTAAGCACGAGGGTAGTTGTATCTTTTGTAGACGTCTTAAAAGTGCTACCAGATGGTCCGCTCACCAAACTCCATTTATAAGAGACGATCGTTCCATCCGGATCATTGGATTGTCCGCCATCTAAAAATACCTGGCTAAGCGGTTGTTGAATTACCAGGTTAGACCCCGCATTCGCCACCGGCGGCTGATTTACAGGAGGCGGCGGTTGACTTCCGGTATAATATTCAAAAGCTCCGGCATCATAAAATTTTCCCTGTGGCCGGCTTATATAATCATAGTCAAATGTAACGCCAAATCCGGATGCATCAAGGCCTTTATCTATCGCAGGTGAAGTAGACTGAAGATGGTAATCACCTGCGACTGAGTTGACAAAATTGGCTACTGAAATTACAGACAACCTCACATTTTTTGAGGTATCTACAACTGTATTACCATCAATATTTGCATATGGATTATCATACGGGCTTGTGTTATTTGGCTTAACCAATAAGTTATTATTGATCTTATTGCCTGTGGCCATAGTGCCGTATGAATTAAAAATATGAACTGCATTACGACCGGCATTTACCACGGTGTTGTTTAATACATACACCTGTAGTCCTCCGTAAAAATTGTAAGGTTGCGGCCGATCGTCAATAGCTATCGCATCTTGTCTGACTGAAGTTCCGTCCCACCCGGCGTTGGTCACTACATTATTATAAACATATATTCTATTTGTGCCGAATATTTCAAGTCCTTCACCAGTTCCGTTACTTACATAATTGTTATATATTGAGCCGTCGCTTTTTCCTCCAAGAAGAATACCAGCCTGCTGGGAGCTTAAATTGTAAAGCCCGTAGTTGGTCACTTTGTTATTATAAATTTGGGCATTTGTAGACGCAGCAACCTGAATACCATCCCAGCCAGTGGAATCACATATATTATTATAAACCTTCACTCCATTAGCCTTTACGGGTTCTACCGTTATATAATTGCCACTGCAATCTTTTACTGTGACTGTTGAACTCGTATTTATTATGTAATATCCTTCACCGCTGGTATTATGTACATAGTTGTCATGAAAAGATATATTATTAATTGTCCAACCTGTACTCCAACTTGCGGGGTCACAGTCATACGGATCAATTTTACATAAAAATCCATTCTGGACATTTTGAGCTTCGAGGTGATCAATTTCATAATCACTGGAACTGTCTCTCACAGACATGCCAGCACCTGTGAAACCTCCTTTCCAATAGGCTTTGAAGCCATAATTAACTCCGGCGGTGCCGGTTCCTGTAAATTTGAAAAAACGGCTGTTGACAATTCGGTAGCAATATGATGTGCCGTTATTACCTGTGTTAATCACCTGTCCCCCGCAATTTGTAATAGTTATTGGCAATGAAGCTGTACCAACAACACCATCCAGGGAAATATAAGGATAAGTTCCTGATGCAATGCATCCTGTATCTCCCGGCTGTAGATATCCATGGTTAATAAAGTAAATTCCTCCATCCGGGGCAATTGGAATCATTTTTCGTTTTCCTGACACGTTAGTTGCTCCTGCAACTGTAACCGTTACGTCATCAAATCCGGTCGCGCCTCCATTATCAGTTACTGTAAGGCGAAATATATATGATCCCACAGAATTCAAACCTGTTATCGATGTAGTTGCGTTCTTAGAAGAAACAATTTTAGCTGAAGCTCCTGAAATTTGTGTCCACGAATAGGAAGAAATGCTACCATCGGCGTCGGTTCCACTTCCATACAACGTTGTTGTGCTGGCAGGAGAGGTTATTGTTATATCAGCTCCCGCGTTGGCGACAGGGCTTATATTGCCCGCCGCAGCAACTGTTACAGTAACGTCATTGTAACTCGTGGCTCCCAGATTGTCAGTCACGGTCAGTCTGAATATATAAGAACCCACGGTGTTTAAACCAGTGATTGTTGTACTGGCACTTTTACTGGATGTAATTTTAGCTGAAGCTCCTGAGATTTGTGTCCATGAATAGGAAGAAATAGTGCCATCAGAATCTGTTCCACTTCCGTACAATGTTGTTGTACTTGCAGGAGAAACAATTGTAATATCAGTTCCCGCATTTGCTACCGGGCTAACATTGCCTGTTCCTGCAAGTACTGTCACTCCCATTGCATTTATAGCCGTTGCTCCGCTATTATCTGTTACAGCTAATTGAAAATGATATACTCCTGCAACCAGGTTGTTAACTAATAAAGTGGGTGATGTAATATTCGTCATATTGCAGGATGGACCCTCAGTTTTTGTCCAGAGGTAAGCTACAATCGTCCCATCTGAATCTGTTCCACTCCCATACACGGTAACGGTATTTACTGGAAGTTGAATAGTCACACTGGGGCCGGCGTCTGCTGTGGGAGGGATATTAGTGGTTGTTCCCTTTACGGTAACAGTCATTGTGGACTGACCAGTAGCCCCGTTATTATCAGTCACAGTGAGTTGGTACTGGTAAGTGCCTTGAATAAGACCGTAGATAGTTGTAGCCGCAGAATTTGGCGTTACGATGTTTCCACCAGTGGGGCCTGAGATTTTAGACCATGAATAGCCAACAATAGTGCCATCAGCATCTGAGCCACTTCCATACAATACAGCCGTGCTTACAGGAAGTTGAATGGTAATATTACCGCCGGCATTTGCTACCGGCGGAATGTTTGCAACTATAGAATTCACGGTAATTGTTACCGCATCTTTTGAAGTGGCCCCGCTATTGTCTGTAACAGTTAGTTCATATTGATATGTTCCTTGCAAAAGGCCATTTACAACAGTGGTTGCTGAAGTAGGGCTAACAATATTGCCGCCGGAAGACCCTGAAATTTTAGCCCAGGAATAACTCACTATAGTTCCATCTGCATCTGTGCCGCTACCTGTTAGAGTAACTGAGTTTGAAGGAAGAGTAATAGATTTATCAACACCCGCATTTGCCACGGGGGGTATATTTTGCGGAGGCCCGCTTACAGGTGCGGGATTCCGTGCCATCCATTGATAAATATTTTGATTGATACCATCAAGCTTAAAAACATTTGGGGTTGTACCGTTTCCTCCATAAAATTGTTCCCAACAGCAGTGTCCGCCACCTCCATAGTTTGTTGAAACAAAGATTCCTGAGCCGGGCCTGGTATAATTCATACGATCAACACGGGTTTGAATATCGCGTCCGTCATTAATTTGCTCAAAGCCAAGTAACCTGCCTCCGGAATTTGCAAAATTGTCAAATAGTTGTGGGTAAGGTGCATTATCATCCGGCCTCACACCTTCAACTTCTACCACAGTTGCGATCTGGCTGGCATAAGTATAAGGGCCGCCATAATTGTCCCCGGTAACATAGGTAGTGCTTGCCCAGCCGCCCATTGATAAGCCAGTTAAGTGCAAACGCGAATTATCAATTCTATACGTTTTTTTAAGTTGTTGTATTCTTTTGTCTGTTTCCAATTCTACCGGCCAGGCCTTATCAGGCTGCAAGCTGATAACAATAAATTTTACACTGTCAACTCCAATCTTTACGTTGCCATTCCACCCCTGTGTGATGTACGCGCCAGGACCATTTTTGATAACAAGACCGGCAGTTGTGCCAACTTCACCAAGCCCCGGAAAGAAAATTATGGTTGGATAAGTCGCTGTTGGATTAGAATAATAATCCCATGGAAGATGTACATACGCATTCCACCCTTGCACATTTATTAATGATTGTTGGGCAAAAAGACTAGAACTAAAAAAACACGAAAGGAGAAAAAAAGTTGTAAGGACCTTTTTTCGAAAGGAATTAATCAGATTCTTCATAAAGCGTCAGTTCAATTAGATTATAATGGTTATAAATAGTGATTATTCTCGGAATCAGTGAGGTATAACATCTTCAAAATTGGAATGCGGAATAACAAACCTATTTTAATAAATAATTAAAGAAGAAGCGATGGTTATAATAGGAATTAAAAAACTTAATAATAGTCCCCTTATTTATCAAAAACTAAACCAAAAAAGAATTTACATCAGGAAATGACCTAAATCGTGGATAACTTTCAATAATTGGGTAAATTTTTTCGCAAAGTCCCGCATTTGTAGCAATTTAAGCCTTCATTTAGTTAATATAGCGTAGATCCAGGCTGTAATATTCAAATATATATTTTTTATAAAGTATCATAAAGGATGTTTCTATGGAATGCTCAAATTACCGGTAAGAACAAACTGCAATATTAAGGTAAATATTCGGGCAGGTTATTTGCATTTCCGATACTCTTTATGCCAAATTTAATATCATTTACGGAAAAAGGCTTGTATTGTGACAAGGGGGGATTTTATATTGATCCCTGGAGACCTGTGGAAAAAGCAATTATCACCCATGGACATGGAGACCATGCTTATTTTGGCCACAAATATTATCTCTGCCATAGTTCCACGAAACCAATCCTTCAATTAAGGCTGGGTGATAATAATTACGAGACACTGAATTGGAACGAAACGATAAACATAAATGGTGTGAAGGTTTCACTGCATCCCGCTGGCCATATCATAGGCTCTTCACAGGTAAGGTTGGAATATGATGGCGAAGTTTGGGTGGTTAGTGGCGACTATAAAGTAGAAGATGACGGGCTTAGTGGAAGGTTTGAGCTTGTAAAATGTCATACGTTTATAACTGAGTCTACGTTTGGGCTGCCTATTTATAAATGGAAACCGCAGCAGGAGATTTATGATGACATCGTAACCTGGATAACTAAAAATAAAGAGAATGGGAAAACGAGTATTCTTTTGGCATATAGCCTTGGAAAAGCGCAAAGGGTCTTGCAGGCAATAAAAGAAACCACGCAAACAATCTATGCGCACGGCGCTATCTTCAATATGCAGCAGACATTAATAGAAGCAGGCTGGAACATTGTGCCGGTGATAAGAGTTACCCCGGATACACCCAAAGAATTATTGAAAAGCACAGTGGTGATCGCCCCGCCATCTGCTGATGGAACTTCCTGGATGAAAAAATTTCAACCACACTCCGTAGGTGTTTGCAGTGGGTGGATGCAGGTGCGTGGAAATGCCCGCAGGCGAAATGTCGATGCGGGCTTTTCTTTGAGCGACCATGCGGATTGGGATGGATTATTGCAAACTGTAAAAGCTACAGGCGCCGAAAGAGTTTTTGTTACGCACGGGTTTCAGGCAGCTTTTAGCAGGTATCTTAATGAACAAAAAATTGCTATTGCTGCAGAGGTGAAAACGCAATATGGAAATGAAGATGAAGAAGCTGCCATACCAGCCATTAATGAAGAAAACAAAATTGAGGGCTGAGTTTTTCAATATGATAGAGGAAAATATACATACAAATTTACCCTTTGAAGATCGGAATATGTTGCCTGAAAGTCCGGAAGTTTCCGGGTTGGAATTTTTTGCGCGTTTGGTAAATGACTTAAGCACTTCTACTAAGACAAATGATAAGATCCAAAGTCTTGTAGATTATTTTGCTGTGGCCTCGGATAATGACAAAGTGTGGGTTATCGCCATTTTCAGTGGAAGAAGGCCGAGGAGAGCCGTGAATTCAAGACTAATGCGGGAGTGGTGTGCTGAAATTACCAACTATCCTTCCTGGCTTTTTGATGAATGTTATCACACTGTGGGCGATCTTGCTGAAACACTCGCTCTACTCTTACCGGAAACAAAAGAAAAGGAGCAAATCAATCAAAGCCTTTCTTTTTATCTGGAAAAATTTATTTCTATCGAAAAGGAAGATGAATTAATAAAAAAGAAATTTATTGTTGAGAGTTGGCATAAAATGAATCGCGAGGAAAGATTTGTTTTTAATAAAATGATTACCGGTAGTTTTAGAATTGGTGTTTCGCAAAAAACAATTGTAAATGCATTAGCCAAAACCGTTGATCTTTCGGCTTCAGTGATTGCACACCGGATAAGTGGTAAATGGGATCCGGTAACAACAAATTTTGCTGAGTTATTAAGTGAAACTTCATCAATCTCAGATTTTTCAAAGCCCTATCCTTTTTATCTCGCTTATGCTTTGGAGGAAGCGCCTGAAACCTTAGGTGAACCGGGCGAATGGCAGGCCGAGTGGAAATGGGATGGCATCCGTGGTCAAATAATAAAAAGAAACAACGAATTATTTATATGGAGCCGCGGCGAAGAATTAATGACTGATAAATTTCCGGAATACTTTATTTTAAAAGATTTGTTATCCGATGGTGTGGTGATTGATGGTGAAATAATTCCGGCAGTTGGTGGGAAGCCATTGCCCTTTGCAATATTGCAAACCCGGATAGGCAGAAAAAATATAGGTAAAAAACAATTGCAGGATGCGCCTATCTGTTTCTTCGCCTACGATTTGCTGGAATTTAATTATGAAGACTGGCGTGAAAAACTTCTGGCAGATCGAAGAAGCAAATTAGAAGAAATCATTTTGCCCATAAAAAACAATGTTATTCAAATTTCAGAAATTATTTCTTATTTATCATGGGAAGAACTGGGCCGGATAAGAGAAAATTCAAGGGAAATGAACAGCGAAGGTATCATGCTCAAAAGAAAAGATTCCACCTATAAAGTTGGAAGAAAAAGAGGCGATTGGTGGAAATGGAAAATAGATCCATTAACGATTGACTGTGTAATGGTGTATGCACAAAAAGGAAGCGGACGAAGAAGCAACCTCTATACTGATTACACTTTCGCTGTAAAAGATGGTGATAAATTAGTGACTTTCACTAAAGCCTATTCGGGCTTAACGGATAAAGAATTTGCGCAGGTTGACAATTTTGTAAAGAGAAATTCTATTGAAAAATTTGGCCCTGTGCGTACGGTAAAACCTGAGCTCGTTTTTGAAATTGCCTTTGAAGGTATCGCGGCAAGTAACAGGCACAAAAGTGGCGTAGCGCTTCGTTTCCCCCGGATGAGCCGGTGGCGGAAAGATAAAACTGTGGATGAAATAAATACGATTGATGACTTGAAAGCGATGTTGAATATGTATGGGAAATAATCTTTTTAATTATTAGTACTCGAGAATAATATTCACACCCTCTTTTATCTCCTTAAGAATCTGTTCGGAAATCGATCCAACCCTTTTCTTTAGTCTAAGTTTCGAGATGGTTCTTATTTGAAAAGAAATTACCTGGCTAGCCGCCTTCAATTTATTCATCTTATCAGGCTGTATAACAGGGCAACTCTTATAATTTTTTATTTGGGTTGTTAAGGGGCAAATAATTACAACATTATAATATTTATTCATTGAATCACCACTAACAATTACAACTGGCCTTACTCCACTTTGCTCGCTTCCCTGGACAGGATTCAAGTCCGCCATCCAAATTTCCCTTTGCATTATTTTTCAAATTCTTTCAGTTGTTCGAGATAATCCCCCAAGCCCCATTCCGCCATTTCTATTAGTTCTTTGTCATTGCTGGCAAGTTCGAAAGTGTGGCGAAGCTCATTTCTAATTTCTTCTTCCAAAAGTTTCTTAACAGCAATTTCAATTACTTTATTTTTTGAAATTTTTTTCTTCTTTGCATACTCTGCTACTTCTTCCATCACTACATTTGGCAACGTGCTGGTGTAAGTGACTTTTTTATGATCCATATTTATAAAATATATTTACGAATGTAAAATATATCTTTTATTTATCCAAGGCATTTTTGTTATCTAATTTTATCCGGTTGAAAATAGAAAAAACATTTGGATACAAGATTATCAGCGAATGGCTTACTGCCAAAGGCTACACTCCTTTTTCTTTCCAACAGGAAACCTGGCAGCACATTATTGACAAAAAATCAGGGCTCGTAAATGCACCTACGGGTTGCGGTAAAACATTTTCTGTATTCCTGGGAGCCATTATTGATTTTATAAATAAGCATCCCAAAAATTACAAGACAAAAAATAAAAACAATCTTCAATTACTCTGGATAACACCATTGCGGGCGCTTGCCAAAGACATCGGCAGGGCAATGGAAGAGGTAGTTGATGAACTGGGTATGAATTGGAAAATAGGAATTCGTAACGGAGATACCAGTATCGCTGACAGGCAAAAACAGATGCGGCATATGCCTGAAGTGTTAATCATCACACCGGAAAGCCTTCAGCTTCTGCTGGCGCAAAAAAATTACCCGGAAGTTTTTAAATCTTTGAAAATAGTCGCCGTTGATGAGTGGCATGAATTGATCGGATCGAAAAGAGGTGTACAAGTGGAGCTGGCAATTTCGAGAATCACAGGGTTGTTTAAAAAGTTAAGTGTTGATCAGAACCAGAAAACATCATTAAGTCTCTGGGGTATCAGCGCTACTATAGGCAATCTTGAGCAGGCGCAGGAAGTTTTATTATCACCGTTATATGATAGTGACGGTGGAAATAATTTTGAAACGGTAACCGCTAACATTGATAAGCCTGTTCACATCGAATCCGTTTTTCCTGATGAAATAGAAAAGTTTCCGTGGGCCGGTCATTTAGGAATAAGGCTCGTGGATAAAGTGATACCAATAATATTACAAAGCACGACCACGCTAATCTTTATCAACACCCGCGGTATGAGTGAGCTGTGGTACCAGGCTTTGCTGACTGCGTGCCCTGAACTTGCCGGTGCAATTGCGCTGCATCATGGCAGCATTGAGCAGGATTTAAGGTTTTGGGTTGAAGAGAATTTGCATACCGGGAAATTAAAAGCGGTAGTGTGCACGGCAAGTCTTGATCTTGGTGTTGATTTTCGTCCAGTCGAGACCGTTATACAGGTTGGCTCTCCAAAAGGTGTTGCCAGGTTTTTACAAAGAGCAGGCAGAAGCGGCCACAGGCCCGGAGAAGTAAGCAAGATTTATTTTTTGCCAACACATTCGCTCGAACTGATGGAAGCTGCGGCACTCAAGGAAGCCACTGAAATAAAATTAATAGAGAGCCGCGAGCCGAGATTACTATGCTTTGATGTATTGATACAATATTTAAGTACGCTGGCTATTTCCGATGGTTTTTACCCTGACCAAATTTTTGAAGAAATAAAAGCAACTTATTGCTATCGTGATATTACAAAAGAAGAATGGCAGCAAATATTACAATTTGCAACAGCAGGAGGAGTTGCCTTACAGCAATATGATGATTATAAAAAAATCGAGATTATCGATGGGCTGTATAAAATAAATAATCGCCGCATAGCCATGCGCCATAGAATGCATATAGGCACAATTGTGAGTGACCCAATGATGAAAGTGAAATTCATAAGCGGCGGATTTGTAGGGGTTATAGAAGAATGGTTTATTGCGAGGTTACAGCCCGGTGATGTTTTTACCCTTGCCGGCAGAACGCTTGAATTTGTAATGGTAAAAGAAATGACTGCTCTTGTGAGAAAGTCTAATGCAAAAAAATCCATCATTCCAAGCTGGCAGGGAGGAAGAATGCCGCTATCAGCGAACCTTGGCTTTATGCTAAGGAAAAAATTTGATGAGGCAAGTACAATAAATTCAAATGTAAAAATTCAACATGAAAAAGAAATTGAGATATTACAACCGCTGTTTGAATTACAGGAATATCTTTCTCACATTCCAAAGCAAAATGAACTTTTAATTGAGCACATCGAAACAAAAGATGGCTTCCATCTTTTTGTATTTCCATTTGAAGGAAGATTAGTTCATGAAGCGATGGCAGCGATTTTGGCTTATCGCATAAGCCGCATCACGCCTATCACTTTTTCAATCGCCATGAATGATTATGGCTTTGAATTATTAAGCGATCAATCAATATCGTTAGATGATACAAATGCCTACGAACTTTTTTCGCCCGAAAATTTATTAGCCGATATTCAACGAAGCCTTAATAGTGTGGAAATGGCTAAAAGAAAATTCAGGGATATCGCCGTGATCGGCGGATTAATATTCCAGGGATTTCCAGGTGAGCAAAAAAAGGCCAGGCACCTGCAATCGTCTGCGTCTTTATTGTTTAATGTTTTTGCGGAATACGAGCCAGATAATCTCCTGCTGCGGCAATCTTACAATGAAGTGATGGAGCAGCAAATGGAAGAGAAGCGATTGAGAGACATGCTGGAGCGAATTCAAAAAAGTAAAATTGTAATCACGTTTCCAAACAGGCTTACGCCATTTTGCTTTCCGATAAAGGTGGATAGCATGCGTGAAAATTTAACTTCGGAAAAGCTTGAGGACAGGGTACGTAAAATGCAAATGCAGTTGGAGAAGTAAAGCCTCCCCAACCCCTCCAAAGGAGGGACTTTTTGCCGGCTCACGGCTCATAGCTCACGGTTCCTTCCTCGCAGCAGCATATATTTGCACACTAAAAATTATCCTTGTTCTCTCCTCATAAATTTGTCCTTCATAAACAAACCCTCTGGCTTTCTCCTGCCCGCTGTATTTTTTGGGAAGAAGAAAATGCTTTGATCCTTTCTGATTTGCATTTTGGTAAGTCAGGGCATTTTAGAAAGTCGGGTATTGGCGTTCCTCAAAATATTTATAAAGAAGACCTCCAAAGATTATTTGCCCAAATACAATTTTTCAAGCCTGCTACTTTGCTTATTGCCGGCGATATGTTCCACAGTCATGCTAACAAGGAAATAGATTTTTTTCTGAAATGGCGCAATGATCTGCCAACCTTGTCCATTCATCTTATAAAAGGGAATCATGATTTGCTGCCGGCAAAGTTTTATAAAGAAGCACACATCCAGGTAAGCAGGCAAAAGCTCGCTATAAAAAACTTTTGCTTCACCCACGATATTAGCACTCATTGTGAGGAAGAAGGCGAAGAGCTGTTTACATTTTCCGGCCATATTCACCCGGGCATAAAAGTGAGTGGTGTTGGCAAGCAAGCCTTCAAATTACCATGCTTTTATTTTACAGATAATCATGCAGTGCTGCCGGCTTTCAGCATGTTTACAGGGCTGTATAAACTTAAGCCTAAAAAAACAGATACTGTTTTTGCGCTGGTAGAAGACCAGGTAATTAAAATGCAGGTTTGAAAAATTAATTCCCCGCAGCCTTTCTCCGGGCAAGCTCTTTTTTTATCAATCCGAGTTCCCTCCCTGTTTGATCGCTTGCGGAAGAATTTTCCTGCGCCCTTCTCATTAGATATGGTATTACATCTTTAATTGGTCCGAATGGCAAATATTTACTAACGGCGCATCCCGCTTTAGCAAGATTAAAAGTGATGTTATCACTCATGCCATATAATTGAGAGAAGTGAATGTTATTATGATTTAAAGGATGTTGAAATTTCTCCATCAGCTCTACCGCATATAAATTGCTATATTCATTATGCGAAGCAACAATCATATTAAGCTGATCAAGATGTTCAATGCAAAACTCAAGAGCAGCATTGTAGTCAGCATCTGTGGTATTTTTATCAGGCTGTATGGGCGACACATAATTTAATTCTTCTGCACGCCTGCGTTCCTTTTCCATATAGGCGCCCCTTACAAGTTTGAAGCCTGCTTTATAAGTATTTTTTATTGATGCTTCAAAATTATCTTTTAAAAACTTTAGCTGTCCCACGCGATAAAGCTGCACAGTATTATATACAGCAGCCTTAGTAATATTGAATTTTTGCATCATCTTTATTGACAGGGCATCTACCGGTTTTTGAATCCAGCTCTCTTCTGCATCTATCAGCACTCCAACATTGCTTTTGTAAGCAGCCTCACAAATTCTTTCCAACCTTTTTCCAACTTTTACCCATTCATTTTTCTCATCATCACTTAATATTCCGATTGGAATAATTCCATTTATTATGTCTTCGTAACGAGATGCATTATCTAATTTTTGCAATAAATCAAACCTGGCAAAGCCGGTAAGTTTTATGCTTATAAATGGAATATTTGTTTGGGTAGCAGCGTAATTTATAACTTCTATAAACGCATCGGCGGCATGGTCAAAGTTTTCTTCTCCTTCTTTTCCTTCTACGCCATAGTCAAGAATTACCTGCACATGAAAGCGGCTTAACTTATCAGCAACTTTTGATGTTTCGCTAAGCGTTTCTCCGCCTACAAACTGTTTGAAAATGGTTTTTCTTATAAGGCCTTTAATGGGTAAGCCCGATTTAATAATCCATGGCGTTACGCTTGTCCCGAGCTTTACAAGCCAGTTAATTGCCATCGAAGCGAAGAGAAATTTTGCTTTCCTGAGCTCCTTGTCAGTTTTATATTCAAACGCGATCTCTGTATTCTCAAATGAAATATCCATATAAAAAATTGCCCGAAATTGATGAATCAAAAACTAACCACCAAATAAAACATAAGCTCAAATTAAAGAGGATGGTGCCGTAATATTAAATAGAATGATGAGCATTGACCTGGTGTATCTGGAGAAGCTGTGATTCTAAGATTTGAACTTTTTTCAGGCGCCTAAAAATTCCATCACATTTCCGGCATCTTTTTTCTCAAAAAGCCTGATTAGCCCTACAACTGTTTTTAAGAGTATTCCTTTCGGCACGGCTATTATTTTACCTAAATCCGCAATGCGCTTATCTCTTGCCGTGAGACAATCATTAAAAGCACTTCCTCTTTTACCGCTTATTTCTTTTGCGAATTCCCATGCACCATCCCGCGCCGTGTTCATACTGAATTCTACCAACATTTCATCATACTTAAACCAATTCAAATGCAGTAATCTCAGCAAAGGATTTACTTTGGTAAGACAATCTTCCATATTATTTATCATTGCTCCCAGCACATTATTTATCGTGTTGAAATCATTGTGAATATCATCTATTGCAAATCCCTCCATCACACTTGCTGACGCAATGCCAAGATCAAGATTTATATGTGCATTCATGCCTATCAGCAAATGTTGTAACACAAGGAAATTATTGTCTGTTGCGGCTTCAAAAGCCACTTGCCATGAAACTGTTGTTGTTTTTTTGCCGACCCACAAGTTATAAGCATCTATATACCGGTTGGCAAATATTACGTCGAGGCGCTCCATTCTTGCACAGTCTTCAAAGCTTTTTTGGGAAATGTTATCTTTTATCTTGCACGTTACTTTGTGATATAATACCGCAAAATAGCCTGCGCAATTTTTAGTTGCGATTGAATGATCTATTATTTGCTGCAGCTGGTTTATTACTTCATCAATATTTTTAGGCAGCGGCTTTATTACGTATTCTTTTTGCAGATTTTCCATGGCATTTAATTGATTATTGTAAAATAAACAAAACAAACAATATTTATGTTCCTTCATGTATAAAGCGCAATATTAGCAGTCGGATGGCCAAGCCTTGAAAGTTTATGTCTTAACTTCGCCGGAAAATTTTTAAGAATGAAAAGCTTATTAGCAATACTTTTTTTAGCAGCGGTTTTATTTGGTGCATGGTGGCTCTTTTTTAAAACGGATGATTCGCCTGGTTCAGGGCCAAAGCAGGAATCAATAGAAGTAGGTAAACACACACCAGCCTTTAATGAGAGCATTGCAAATTCCGTGAATTCTTATCTTGATATGAAAAGCGCTTTTGTAGAGGCAGATACTTTCAATGTAAAAAAGGAAGCACAGAAATTTATCAGTATGATGGATAACGTAAAACTTGATGATTTGAAAAAAGAAGATTCACAAATTGTGATGGCAGCTCAACAGGAGATCAGCGATATAAAAGCAAATGCCCAGGCAATACTTTTGGAAAATGATATTTCAGAAATGCGGCAGGATTTTAGAATGGTTTCTGAAAACCTGTATCCTTTTTTAAAAACAATAGGATATGAAGGTGAAAAATTATATTGGCAAAATTGCCCGATGGCTTTTGGGGAAGGTAAAGAAGCCAATTGGCTCAGCAATACCACAGAAATTATTAACCCTTACCTCGGTAAACATGATCCGCAGTATAAAGCGTCGATGCTTAACTGTGGTGAAATAAAAGACACAATTAAATAAGCTTGTTTTATAAATTTCAAGTTGAAAAAGTTATTATCCGTTGCCTTTTTTTTAATCCCTATACTTGTATGTTCGCAAAATAAATATACTCTCAGCGGATACGTAAAGGATTCTCTTTCCGGTGAAACCCTTATTAGCTCTACTGTTGCCGTCGAAGGGCAGTCAAAGGGAATCGCTTCAAATCAATATGGATTTTATTCTATATCCCTTTCGGGGGATACGTACTTTTTTATATGCACCCGTGTTGGCTATCTTCCAAAGATTGTAAAAATTGATCTTCGTGCTGATGTACAATACAACTTTGAAATGGCGCCCAAAGTAACCACCGAACAGGCAATAATTATTTCTGCTAAAAGAAGAGATGCAAATGTGAAAAATGCGCAAATGGGCAGGCTTGATCTTTCCATCAACCAAATAAAATCTATTCCTGCTTTCCTCGGAGAAGTAGATGTGCTTAAAACTGTGCAGCTCTTGCCGGGAGTGCAAAGCGCCGGTGAAGGCAATTCCGGGCTTTATGTAAGGGGAGGAGGTGCCGATCAAAATTTGATATTGCTCGATGATGCGGTTGTGTACAACAGCGGCCATTTATTTGGATTCTTTTCCATCTTCAACGGTGATGCTATTAAAAACACTTCTTTAATAAAAGGTGGAATGCCTGCCCAATACGGAGGCCGCCTCTCCAGCGTGCTGGATATTGCTATGAAAGAAGGGAATGATAAAAACTTTATGGTAGAAGGTGGCATTGGGTTGATCGCTTCGCGCCTTTCTATACAAGGACCGGTGAAGAAAAATAAAGCTTCCTTTATTGTGTCTGCGAGAAGAACTTATATAGACGCTCTGGTAAAACCTTTTATTAAAAAAACAAATGCGTTTAGCGGATCGGGTTATTATTTTTATGACCTTAATGCCAAGATCAACTATAAATTTTCCGAAAAAGACCACATCTATTTAAGCGGATATTTTGGCAAGGATAAATTTGATTTCATAAATGGAAAGCAATCTTTGGATGTTCACATACCATGGGGAAATGCTACCGGCACTTTCCGGTGGAACCATGTATTTAATAATCGTTTATTCTCTAATACAACCTTAGTGTATAACGATTACAATTTTAATTTCGGCGCTAACCAGAATAATTTTGAAATTAATTTGCGCTCCGGCATCAAAGACTGGAATGTGAAACAGGATTTTGATCTATATCCGTTTACCAATCATAAAATTAAATTTGGGGGCATTTATACTTACCACACATTTACTCCCTCAGTACTTACCGGCAGCCAGGATACGGTAAAGTTCATGCCTAACAATGCGCAGCAAAAATATTCGCATGAAGCCGCAGCGTACATCCAGGATGACTGGGATGTAAGTGATAAAATAAAAATAAACGCCGGCCTGCGGGAAAGTATATTCCAGCAGGTGGGCCTTTATAAAAGTTATACAACTGATGTGAATGGAAACAGGCTTGATAGTGTTGAATATGAAAAAGGAGCGCCTGTTAAAACGTATTTCGGCTTTGAGCCACGGTTCACTATACGCTATGCATTAAATGATGAAACATCTGTAAAGGCTGCCGTCACCAGGAACTTTCAATACATACATCTTGTAAGCAATGCAGGCACTACATTGCCAACCGATATATGGGTGCCGAGTACAATAAAAGTAAAGCCACAGGAAAGCTGGTTGTATGCGCTCGGATTATTTAAAAATTTTAATGATAACACATACGAGACTTCGCTGGAAGTTTATTATAAAGATTTAAATAATCAAATAGAATATGAAGAGGGCTATACACCCGCCAGTCTTGAAGACACTGAAAACTTTTTTACGTTTGGCAAAGCGAAAAGTTATGGCGCCGAATTATTTATAAATAAAGCCAGGGGCAGGCTTACCGGCTGGATTGGCTACACTTTGAGCTGGACTTTCAGAAAATTTCCTGCTTTGAACTTCGGCGATGAATACCCCGCAAAATACGATCGGCGGCACGATCTTTCATTAGTGGGCATTTATGAACTATCAAAGAAATGGAAATTGTCAGGAACTTTTATTTTCGCCACGGGAAATGCTGCTACTTTGCCCCAGCGCTTTTATATTTATGATGGTATACTAACGCAGCAGTATAGCCGCATTAATGAATACAGGCTTCCCTCATATCATCGCCTTGACCTCGCCGCAACTTACAGCCCTAACAAGCATCCGTTGCGGAAATTGAAAAGCGAATGGGTATTTAGTGTTTACAATGTTTACAGCCGCAAAAATCCTTACTTCATTTATTTTGATCAGACGGGAAGTCCTTATAATGGTACGCTACAAGTGCAGGCAAAGCAGGTCTCGTTATTTCCTGTTATTCCATCTGTTACTTGGAATTTTAAATTTTAGGTTTTTGAAAATTTTTTAAGGGGAGATTTGAAGAAATGGGAGCCTGGATATTTTTACATTGTACATCCCATATCATAAATTGTACATTTTATATCTATGCTTAAAAAAATTAACCTGACAATCTTCTGCCTATTTTATTTTGGTGCAGGCATTAATCATTTCTGGCATCCGGCAAACTATATCAAAATTATTCCTCCGTATTTTCCATTTAAAGTGTTTATCAATTATGCAAGCGGCATTTTGGAAATTGCTTGTTCAATTTTAATGCTGATTCCTGCAACGAGAAAAGTATCAATGTACCTGACTATTATTTTATTGATAGCATTTATTCCCGCACATATTTATTTGATTCAACTGAATGGATGTGCCTCTCCTGACTTTTGTTTTCCTGCCTGGGTTGCGTGGGTGAGATTATTTCCTTTACAATTTTTGCTAATGTGGTGGGCTTACACAACAGGAAAGTAATTTCCTGCAGATTATCGGTCATGAAGTTATCGTAGCAACTTTCACGTCATTTCTGATGCACAAAAACCACACTGCCACTTTTTTCCGTATCAGAAGTTATTCTCACTTCATATCTTTTATCGCCATCAGTCACTATAAGGAGGGCGGTATTTGGCGGTATTGTGCCAAGATTATCCGCATACATCGTTACCACATTGTCCCCTGTCAAATCATCAAGCTGAAGGTTTAGTGATACGGGTTTGTCGCTTAGGCGTTGGTGTGATAAAACCAATCTTCCGTTGTAAAAAACGGAAATAGAATCGCCGTCTATTTCCCCATTATCATAAAAATCAATTTTGAATGTTCCCTGGGAAATTGGGATCGTTTTTATAATGTCTTTTCTGCGTGATTTGAAGCCGGCAACCGGCCCACTGCTAATTGCAGGTTTTTCAACCACCGGCGGCGTGACTATTTGATCTTTTACAATGTCATTATTTTTTTGCGGTGGAGTTGTTTTTTGAACAGGCGTTTTATTGGGAACATTTTTGGTTTTTATATCGTTTCGTTTGGCAGTAACTTCTTTTTTTGGAACATATTTTTTCTCTGGTTTTTTTTCAGCAGTTGTTATACCCATTGGTAACTTTTTTATAATTCTGCGTGAAAGTAACGTGGTGCCATATCCGCAGTTGCCTGCCTGGTTAGGAGCTGGTACCCATGTACCTTTTAGCATTTCCACGTCAGCGCTATCCTGCACATAATAAAGCTTATGTGTTTGAAAACAATTTTGAAAATTGGGTGGGGTATTAAATTTTGTACGTTCAATTTCAGTAACAACAATTTCCTTTTTTGCCCTGTCTATACTTCCGGTTAGTTTACAAATGGTATAGTATCTTTTACTTCCTTCATTAAAATATGTATATGAATATCCTGAGACTTTTGAGCCATGTGTTTGCAGTTCCAATACATAGTCAATGCCATTATCACCCAGCCCTGAAAATCCATAGCTCGTTTCATTAAAACCTCCTTTCCATTGCCCGTTGAAATTTTGGGCATTTACAGAAGAGGCAACCAGCAATAAGAAAAAAATGTAAAATATCTTCATTGAACTAAATAAAATTTAGACAAAAACCCAATGTTCCTTTCCCTTGCAAAGGATCATTTTGTGCATTGGGACAAATTTAAAAGTTATTAAAAACTAATCGGCCTATTGAATAGTTTCTTTGTCTAATACTTCGTTAAATTTGCACTTCTAAAAAATATTCGAATAAATGAATGAGGTGAACGGAGCTATAGATATTACTTTTCCAGATGGCGCTATAAGGCAATACGACAAAGGATCAACAGCAGCAGACATTGCAAAAAAGATAAGCGAAGGATTGGCAAGGAAGGTTTTAGCAGCAGAAGTAAATGATGAAGTGTGGGATTTGAGCCGGCCAATAAACAAAGATGCTTCTATAAAATTTCTTACGTGGGATGATGAAAAAGCAAAGTCAACTTTTTGGCACTCTTCTGCGCATCTTATGGCAGAGGCAGTTGAAGATGCTTTCCCGGGAGTAAAATTTTGGGTGGGGCCTCCCATAGAAAAAGGCTTTTATTACGATATGGATTTAGGCGATAAGCAAATCACGGAAGCAGATCTTGAGAAGATAGAAAAGAAGATGAAAGAGCTGGCAAAACAGAATAATTCATTTGAAAGAAAAGAAATATCCAAGGCCGATGCTATAAAATATTTTGAAAATAAAGGTGATGAATACAAGCTTGATTTATTGACTGGCCTTGAAGATGGAAGTATCACTTTTTACACACAAGGCAAATTCACTGATCTGTGCCGTGGCCCGCATATACCATCTACAGGAGTCATTAAAGCGATTAAGCTTAACAGTATTGCCGGCGCTTACTATAAAGGAGATGAAAAGAATAAAATGCTTACCCGCATTTATGGCGTTTCATTTCCCAACCAAAAAGAACTGGATGAATACCTCGTCTTTTTAGAAGAAGCGAAAAAGCGTGATCATAGGAAAATAGGTAAAGAACTTGAACTGTTTACTTTTTCAGAAAAAGTAGGAGCGGGCTTGCCGCTTTGGTTGCCTAAGGGAGCGATGCTTCGTGAAAGGCTTCAGCAATTTTTGCAGAAAGCTCAGATAGCAGCCGGATACCAACCCGTGATAACTCCGCATATTGGTTCAAAAAGTTTATACGTCACCAGTGGGCATTATGAAAAATATGGGGCAGATAGTTTTCAGCCTATAAAAACACCGGTAGAAGGTGAGGAGTTTTTCTTAAAGCCAATGAATTGTCCGCATCATTGTGAAATTTATAAAGCTATTCCAAGAAGCTATAAAGACCTCCCTATAAGGTTTGCGGAATTTGGAACTGTATATCGTTATGAACAATCGGGCGAGTTGCATGGCCTTACAAGGGTCAGAGGTTTCACCCAGGATGATGCACACTTGTTTTGTATGCCCGGCCAGGTAAAAGAAGAATTTATAAAAGTTATTGACCTGGTTTTATATGTGTTCAAGTCTCTTGGTTTTACTGAGTACACAGCACAAATTTCTTTAAGAGATAAAGAAGATAAAGCGAAATACATAGGGAGTGATGAAAATTGGGAAATTGCCGAAAAATCAATCATGGAGGCCGCTGAAGAAAAAGGCTTGAATACTGTGATTGAATACGGTGAGGCAGCATTTTATGGCCCAAAACTTGACTTCATGGTGCGTGATGCGCTTGGCCGGAAATGGCAGTTGGGAACCATACAGGTTGATTATAATATGCCTAAACGATTTGATTTAACGTATATTGGGGAAGACAATGCAAAACATACACCGGTGATGATTCACCGGGCACCCTTTGGAAGCATGGAAAGATTTATTGCGGTACTCACTGAGCATTGTGCAGGTAAATTTCCAATGTGGCTTGTACCGGTGCAGGTGAAGATTTTGCCCATTAGCGATAAATTTTTATCTTATGCGGAAAATGTTTTATCAGAATTAAATAATAAGGATATTCGTGCTGAAATAGATGACAGAAGTGAAAAGATAGGTAAGAAGATAAGAGATACTGAACTGGCAAAAGTTCCCCTGATGCTTATAATCGGTGAGAAAGAAGTGAGTGAAAATATAGTGTCAGTAAGGCGACAGGGCAAAGGAGATGAAGGCACGAAAACGGTACCTAAGCTTATTGAGATGATCCAGGAAGAAGTAAAAACAAAAAAGATATTTGACCCCGCAACATAGTTGCATTCATTATAACGAAGAAACAATTTTTAAACTAAAATCAATTAATGGCATTTCCACCCCGGCAGCCCAGAGGCGCATTTAACCCCCGTTTTAGAAAAGAACAACAACAGGAACATCGCACCAACAACATGATAAGGGTACCAAACGTACGCTTAGTAGGAGAAAATGTGGAAGTAGGTGTATATCCTATTATGGAAGCACAAAAAATGGCGAACGACCTCGGCCTTGATTTAGTCGAGATTTCTCCCCAGGCGGATCCTCCTGTTTGTAAAATAATAGACTACAATAAATTCCTTTACGAAAAGAAGAAGAAGGAAAAAGAGATGAAGGCAAAAAGCAAAGTTTCCGAAGTAAAGGAAATACGCTTTACACCTAATACCGACGATCATGATTTTGATTTCAAGTCGAAACATGCAGAGAACTTTTTAAAAGATGGCAATAAGGTAAAAGCGTACGTGCAGTTTAAAGGGAGGGCAATCATGTTCAAAGAAAGAGGAGAACTGCTTTTGCTGAAGTTTGCGGAACGCCTTGTAGAGGCAGGCACACTTGAAAGTATGCCCAAACTCGAAGGCAAGCGGATGTTCGCAATATTCGCACCTAAGAGTCAAAAGAAGAAATAGTATATCCCACTTATCATTAACTGAAATACCTGATGGCAATTAATCTTGTAGAAGCCGTGCAGCAAAAACTAAACGTAAAGACGCTGCACAAAATTGATCCTAATACGAACACGATAGTGAAAAGTGCTGAAGCCGGTCACGGAAATGAAATATACCAGGTTGCCATCCCGGCGGTACTTACCGGGCTTTACAAGTTTACCCGCATTGATGAGAATAACCAGGCGTTTGTAAATAATAAGGACGAAAATTTGTTAGCTTCTTTTTTCGGAGACAATACAAAAGATGTGATTAATAAAATAGCTGATGTAACGGCGTCAGAAGCCGCAGATACGAAAGCAAAAATGCAGCAGATAGCCGAAGTGAGCCTCAAGGTGCTTCGTGAAAATCTTCCGGAAGATTTTAAAGATGCAGATGTAAAAAACTACCTGACTGCCCAGCGCCACCACATTTTGCTTTACCTGCATCCTGATTTAAACCTTGGGACCTACATAAGTGATGATACAATTGATGACTCTACTAACAAAATGGAAGGTCCCGTATCTAATGTTATGCACACTATCGGGCAAATCTTTTCAGCCTCCGGCAATGATAAAAAAGAAGAAATATAAATTCTGCGCAACGGCAATCGCCTTGCTATGCACTTATAACTGCATGATTTTTAAATAGTAAGACTTATTTTTTTCTCTTTCGCCTCATAATATCTGCCTTTGCTTCAGAGAGGCATATATTCTCTGATTTTATTTTTCCATGTTTTAAAGGCACATGAAATTTTATTTCTTGCGGCAATAAGAAATAATTTTTGCCTTTCTTCGTTTATATAGTTATTATACCTTAGCAAATCGTATTATTACTATGGGTAGAAAATTAGTAAATACCCGCAGTATTTACCGTTTAAAAACCAGACTTTTGTAAGGGAACATACTAAAATTCGCTTTTACCAATGAAACAAGACGACGAAAACATAATAAATGTAGTCATTGCTGACGATCATGTACTTTACCGTGCAGGCGTCAAAACCGCTCTCTCTTCCAAAAAAGATATTAAAGTAATTGGTGAGGCAGACAACGGCGCGCATTTATTAAATCTGCTAAAAGGAATTCAACCGGATGTAATCCTCCTGGATATCCAAATGCCGATAATGGACGGCATAGCCACACTTCCTGAAATTAAAAAATTATATCCGAACATAAAGATTATCATGCTCACCATGATGGATGATCAAAGCATGATAACCAAATTAATGGAATTAGGCGCTAACAGTTACCTTACAAAAACATCAGATTCTGAAATAATTTACGAGGCTATCAGAACATGCCACGAGCAGGAGTTTTATTTTAACTCTTTAACAAACAAAGCACTGCTCAACAACCTTCGCCAAAGAACTCCGCCACCTTCTCTAAAACTTCATCAGGAAGATGCAACGTTGAGTGATAAAGAAATTACAGTACTGAAGCTTATGTGTGAAGAAAAAAGCACACGGGAAATAGCCGAAGTGGTCGAACTAAGCCCAAGAACAATCGAAGCAATCCGCGATAAATTGAAAACCAAGACGGGCGCTAAAAGCACGGCCGGCCTTATAATGTTTGCCGTTAAAAATAAGTTGCTCGACCAGGAAATTTAATTAACGCCTATAATCTTCCCGGCAATCTCAGCCTGCATAAGTTTTTACATAGTTATTATCATAAAACTATTTTTGCTCAATTATATCTAAATATGAACGAGCAATTTTTTATTTACAACAATAAGTTTTACGCCAATAATGTACCCGTTGTTTCTTCATCGAATCGGGGGCTTCGCTATGGCGATGGTTTATTTGAAACTATGAAGAGGATCAATGGAAAAATCATTAATGCCGATTTTCATTTTGAGCGTTTATTTTCAGGGCTTTCTCTTTTGCAGTTTAATGTACCAAAACATTTCACCAAAGACTTTATTCTAAAAAAAATTAGTGACCTCTGCGCAAAGAATAAGCATAACGAACACGTCAGAATCCGCCTGATGATTTTTCGCGGGAACGGGGGCATATTTGATCCTGAAAACAATCTGCCAAATTATATTATTGAATCATGGGAGCTTCCCGGCGCAAGCACTTTAAATGAGAACGGCCTTACCGTTGATATTTTTACGGATGCAAAAAAAAGCTGTGATAGCTTTTCAAATATCAAATCAAACAATTACCTGCCATATGCTATGGCTGCATTGCATGCAAAAAAAAATGAGCTTAACGATTGTATTGTACTCAACTCCTTTGAAAGAATTTGTGATTCGGTAATCGCCAATGTTTTTATAATTAAAGGAAATAATATTTGCACACCGCCGCTCTCAGAAGGCTGTGTGGCCGGCACTATGCGCCGGTGGATGCTCGAAAAATTTACCCTGGATAATTATCATGTCAGCGAAAAAACCCTAACGACAGATGACCTGTTAAATGCCGATGAGCTCTTTTTTACCAATGCGATCTATCACATGAAATGGGTAAAAAATTTCAGGGAAAAAACGTACGGAAATTCTTCGGTAAAAAAAATTTACAGCAAGATGCTTCAAACTATTAATGACTAAAATTGTTTTATGAAGAAGCAGGGAATTAACTTATGGAAAAAATAAACATTTTTTGGTTTCGCCGCGACCTTCGCATGTATGATAATGCAGGTTTATATCATGCTTTAAAAGATGGACTGCCTGTATTACCCATCTTTATTTTTGACACTAATATTCTTGATAAGCTGGAGGAAAAAAAAGATAAGCGGGTAGAATTTATAAGAGATGTTTTAGTTGATATGCAAAAGCAACTCGAAGAGTTGAAATCTTCCTTATACGTTCATTACGGGACACCTGCACAGGCTTTCAAAAAATTGATGAGCGAGTACGAAATAGCCGGTGTCTTTACCAATCATGACTATGAACCTTACGCGTTAGAAAGAGATAATGAAATAAAAAAGCTTTTGGAAGAAAATAATATTGCTTTCAAAACATATAAAGACCAGGTAATTTTTGAAAAAGGTGAAGTGCTGAAAGATGATGGGAAGCCTTATACTGTATACACACCTTATAGTAAAAAATGGAAAGAAACGCTCACGGATTTTTATTTAAAACCATATCCTTGTAGAAAATATTTTAAAAATTTTAATGAGCATTCACCTTTCAGAATACCATCGCTTACATCTATGGGCTTTAAAGAGAAAGATCAATATATTCCGCCAAAAGATCCTGCGGAGAGTACTATAAAAAATTATAATGAGACGCGTGATTACCCCGCGCTTGAAGACGGCACATCACGGCTTGGTATCCATTTAAGGTTTGGTACGGTAAGCATACGAGAAGAAATTTCGAAAGCAAAAAAGTTAAACAGTACTTTTTTAAATGAACTTATCTGGCGGGAATTTTATATGTCAATCCTTTGGCATTTCCCGCATGTTGGCCACCACAAAGCATTTAAGCCTGCTTATGATAAAATTGACTGGCGCAACAATGAAGATGAATTTGGCAAATGGTGTAAGGGCGAAACAGGCTACCCAATAGTGGACGCCGGTATGCGGCAGTTAAATGAAACTGGCTACATGCACAACCGTGTCCGTATGATTACAGGCAGTTTTCTTTGTAAAGATCTACTAGTAGACTGGCGGTGGGGTGAAGCGTACTTTGCGCAGAAATTATTGGATTACGATCTTGCAGCTAATAACGGTGGCTGGCAATGGGTAGCAGGAAGTGGCTGTGATGCGGCTCCCTACTTTCGAATATTCAATCCTGAATTGCAGACAAAGAAATTTGATAAGGATTTAAAATACATTCAGAAATGGGTGCCGGAGTTCCAGGAGTTTACTTACCCAAAACCAATAGTGGATCACAAAGAAGCGAGAGAGCGTTGTCTTACGGCTTATAAGAAAGCATTGAATTCAGAATAAATTATTTATCCTTCTGCAAACATATTTTCTTCCATCTTTACCTGTTCACTTTGCGATGATTTATTTATTTTGATAAAAACCTCGATCAAATTTTTAATTGCAGCTTTTCCTGCCACTCCAAGATCTATTGAATAATTATTTACATATAGGTCTATATGGTTCTTCATCACTTCTATCTCCATCTCTTGCGAATTTTGCTGAACGTAAAGAGGTAGCTCAGGATAATTACTGAAAGCATATTCAATACTCTGTTTTATCAGCGCATCCACTTTGTTAATTACTTTTTTATCTATTTTTTTATTGGCAACAATGCCACCTAACGGTATAGGGTAGCCGGTTTTTTCTTCCCAATAATTTCCAAGGTCCACAATTTTATGTAACCCTTTTGCTGCGTAGGTAAAGCGGTTTTCATGTATGATAACACCTAAATTATTTTTACCCGGAGCCAAAACAAAATTTTCTATCTCATCATATCTTTTAAACACTTTATTTTTTGCGCCAGGGAAAGCAACTGTAAAGAGAAGATGTGCTGTAGTGTTCTCACCGGGAATAGCAATGATGCAATCATTTACTTCTTCAAATGAAAGCGGCATCCTTGAGATAAGAAGCGGGCCAACACCTGTGCCCAGCGCACTGCCGCTGTTGAGGATGGTATAATCTTTTAATATTTTCGGCAACACGCCATAACTGATTTTTGAAAAATCCAGCTTACTTTCAAGCGCAAGTTCATTGAGTGTTTGCACATCTTCAAGCCATACTGTAAATTTTATTCCTTCTGTATCAATTTTATTATTCACCAATGCATCAAAAATAAAAGTATCATTTGGGCAGGGTGAAAACCCTAAGGTCAAATTCATTTTGCTCCGTTTAATTTTTGTACCAGTTTTTGTAATTCGTTATTAAGAACTTCAATGGCCTCTTTCATTTTCCATTTACTTTTATCACGCTCACCTACGATATTTGAAATACTCCTCAATTGTAAAAAATTTACTTTTTGCAAAAGACAAACATAATGAAACGCAGCACCTTCCATGCTTTCGATGCCTGCACCAAATTTCTCTCTTAGCTTTTCAACCTGGTTTTTATCGCCGGTTATTTTATTTACGGTGACGGATTTCGCAGTCGCTAAATAAGATTGTTTAATAAGCGGATGATCGTTCTTCAGCCATCCATTGGTATATGGGAATTCATTTTCATTTGCTAAACCCATTTCAAAGAGTGTTTGAAATTCTCCATTTTCCTCGGCGCCTATATCGGCAAACGTATCTTCTTTTACAAAAAAAACATTACTGTTTTCAAAGCTATCATTGAACGTCCCCGCAATGCCCGCCTGTATTACGAGGTCATATTTTTTATGTAATAGTTTATTTTGAAGGGTAAAAATTGTTGCCGGTATGCCAATGCCGGTGATGAGAATATCTGCATTTGTATTGGTTGCGAGGAAGGGTGTTATCTCGAAATTTGTCGCTGCCACTACTAATAAGTCCATTCTGCAAATCTCGCATTTAGCGACCGTATTTTAAGTTTCTGAAGCTACCTTTGCGCAAATATTTTTAAGCGTAATGGTTTATTTAACAAGGATAGAACATTTTAATGCGGCGCATAAACTTTACAATGACCAATGGAGCAAGGAACAGAACGAAGTGGTTTTTGGAAAATGTGCCAACGAAAACTGGCATGGGCACAACTATGATTTATACGTTACTATAAAAGGTGAAGTGGTAGAAGAAACGGGTTTTCTTTTTGATGTAAAAATATTAAGCCTGCTAATAAAGCAGTTTGTTCTTGATAAACTCGATCATAAAAATTTAAATGTTGATGTAGAATTTTTGAAAGGCAAAATGTGCACTACAGAGAATCTTGCAAAAGCCATCTGGAATCAGTTGCATCCGCATCTGCCACCACCCGTAAAATTGCATTGTATAAAGCTTTATGAAACGCCCCGCATTTATGTAGAATTTTTCGGCGATTAATTTTGTATTTTTTATTTTGAAAACATGAATAAGAAAGTATCGGTTTATAGAAAAGAACATTTTAATGCCGCCCATCGCTTAAACAATCCTGCATGGGACGAACAAAAAAATGACCGCATTTTCGGTAAGTGCAACAATCCTTCTTATCATGGGCACAACTATGAAATGGAAGTAAAAGTTACCGGCGTGCCTGATGCGGAAACGGGCTATGTAATTGACTTAAAAATGCTCAGCGATATTATAAATGAAAATGTAATAGAGAAGTTGGACCATAAAAATTTGAATCTTGATGTGCCCGAGTTTTCTAAACTGAACCCAACCGCCGAAAATATTGTTATAGTGATCTATAATGTTCTGCGGGAAAAAATAAACAGCGATCTCGAATTGCAGGTGCGGCTGTATGAAACTCCAAGGAATTTTGTAGAATATCCTGTAGCATAAATTTATTTCAAAAAAAAATATCCATGGCGTATAAAAAAACTGAAGAATACGATACCGATGTCACAAACGGTTTAATAAAAAATTATAAAGAAGCGCTAAAACTCATTGGCGAAGACCCCGAAAGAGAAGGCCTTTTGAAAACGCCTGAAAGGCTTGCAAAGGCAATGCAGTTTGCCACGCAGGGATATGATGGTGATGCAAAAGCAATTTTGAATTCTGCAAAGTTTCATGAAGATATCAGTGAAATGATCATTGTGAAAGACATAGAATTGTACAGCATGTGCGAACACCACATGTTGCCTTTTTTTGGTAAGGCACACATAGCCTATATCCCTAACGGATGGATTACGGGACTCAGTAAAATTGCCCGTGTTGTTGATATATACGCAAGAAGGCTGCAGGTACAGGAACGCCTTACTACCCAAATTCTTGGTGCTATCCAGGAAACTTTAAATCCTTTAGGCGTAGCCGTTATTATTGAGGCATCACATTTATGTATGATGATGAGGGGCGTGCAAAAGCAAAATTCAGTCACTACAACTTCTGCTTTTTACGGGGAGTTTGAAAAGCAACCTACACGTAGCGAATTTATAAGCCTTGTAAAAGCAGACCTTATAAACAGAAGATAAAATAGTAACACCTGATATGAAGCACGCATATATTTTTCCGGGGCAAGGCTCACAATTTAGCGGCATGGGCAAGAGTCTTTACGACGATCATGCATCCGCGAAAATGCTTTTTGAAAAGGCAAATGACTTGTTGGGTTTTAGAATTTCAGACATTATGTTTTCCGGTAGTGCGGAAGAATTAAAACAGACAAGCGTTACACAGCCTGCCATATTTATTCATTCTGTAATTGCTTTTAAACTATTGGCGACCTCAGTGCCTGATATGGTTGCAGGCCACTCGCTGGGCGAATTTTCCGCGTTGGTTGCCAATGAATGCCTGTCTTTTGAAGATGCATTAATGCTGGTGTCAGCGCGTGCAAAGGCTATGCAAAAAGCCTGCGAGATTAACCCGTCGTCTATGGCGGCTATCCTCGCTTTGCCTGATGAAAAAGTTGAAGAAATATGTGCAGGCATTGAACATGAAATAGTAGTTACCGCCAATTACAATTGCCCCGGCCAGGTCGTTATTTCAGGAAGTATTAAGGGTATAGAAGAGGCGTGCCTATTATTAAAAGCCGCCGGCGCCAGGCGTGCATTGGTGCTGCCGGTGGGAGGTGCTTTTCATTCGCCGCTTATGCAACCGGCGAGAGAAGAATTATCAGATGCGATTGAAAGAACAAGCTTCAACAATCCGATTTGCCCGGTTTACCAAAATGTGATTGCGAAAGCAGTTACCGAGCCGCTCGAAATAAAAAGTAATTTATTTGATCAGCTAACCGGCCCCGTTAGATGGACGCAGTCTGTAGAGCAAATGATAATAGACGGCGCCACGCATTTTACAGAAGTCGGCCCTGGCAAAGTGTTACAAGGCCTTGTGCAAAAGATCAACAAAGAAATGGTGGTGGATGGAGTGAGTTGATATTTGTTGAGAAGGTGTTAACCAAACGGAGGTTCGATTCTTGCAAAATACATTCTTCTTCCCCTGTCAAAATTTTATATGCTCCTTACGGGTATTTCTTTTAAATAGAGTAAATGGCCCGGGTTACAACTGACACGAACTCAGGAAAGGCTGCTGGCTGTTTTATCGAAACACTTGTGTAGGAGCGAAGTGTGAAGGGGCATTGCCAGTGCTATAAAACATGTCATGGGATTCTAATGAACGATAGTAGTAACAATGAATTTTTAATAAAGATTTGGCAACGGGGACCGGCCGACGGAACTATATTTCCCATCCTATACAAATGCGTACCGTTGTGGTTATTGGCACGCAAAAATGCAAATCAGGCAAACAATTAAAACAAACATGGAATTTAACCAAGACAATAAAGTAATTCAACTATGTGCAAAAGGAATGGAGCTTGAAGGACATGGAAGACCAGCCGACGCAAGTAATCTTTTTAATGAAGCATGGAATTTAGCGACAACTGATTTTGAAAAATTTGCGGCTTCTCATTATGTTGCACGACATCAAATAAATATTTTAGACAAATTAAAGTGGGACAAAAAAGCATTGAAATATGCTTTAAAAATAGACAACGAAACTGTAAAAGGAACTTTGCCTTCACTTTACTTGAATATTGGAAAATGTTATGAGGACCTGGGAGATTTTGAAAATGCGAAGAGCAATTACCAGGCAGCATTTTCTTTTACAAATTTTCTTGCTGACAACGGCTATGGAAATATGATAAAGACAGGAATTAATAATGGACTTGATAGAGTGAAATAAAATCAATTGTACTCGTAATCACAAGGACAAAACAACGAACCGATAAAAAGGAAGCTTGCTGATCCTTCTCACGCAATCTCACGCAGTGGACGTTGCGGCCGTGCCGGCTAAATACTAATTTTGTAAATGCCATTACAGCAAACTATTCCTCACAATGATGAAATTGTTATAATAACTTTCCTAACATGACAACAGAATTTTTAGGTATCATTCCTGTTCTTCCGTCCGCTGACATTGCAAGAGATATTGAATGGTATAAAGAAAAAGTAGGGTTTAAAGAGATGTTTTCAGACCACATGTATGCCGGTCTTTACAGAGATAACATTTATATCCATTTGCAATGGCATGCTGACACGGAAAGTGATCCATTGCTTGGAGGATCAGTAATAAGAGTTGACGTGAAGAATTTACAACCCTTCTTTGAAGACTTAATACAGCGAGGTACAATTACTCAAGACGCTTTAAAGACAAACACACCTTGGAAAACAAATGAATTTGGCTTTTTTGATTTAAACAAAAATGCCATTTTCTTTATGGAAAGTGTTGATTAAAAGCTTAAAAGTTAGCTATCCGCAACAGTTTCACACAATGCTTTTTTCGATATCATTTTAGGTTCGAAAGCCATCGTGATTGAAACAGAAGGGAAATCGTAAACAGTTTCTGATAATTCATTACGCGCAGGCATCAGTAGCTGGTTCATAGTTTATATTTTAGTTGTCAAAACTATTCACCTCTTATTTCCTGCGTAATGATGTTCATCATTAAAATGCTTTGATTTTGCTCAGTACAATTACGAGCGTGTTAAATCTTTTATGATTTTTAAAAATGACAAAACAATGAAAATTGCACCCGGTATATAAAAATGTATTCTATTACTAACTGACTGATATCATGGTAACAAGAATCGTTCATCATAATTAGGTGCTGCCCGCTTAATTAATTTTGGTCAAAACTTTTTTGATGATGATTTGCACAAAACAATTATATCCGGGACGTCATAATTATGCATAAATTGGTTCAACATGGGCATTGATTCCAGTAATTCTCACACCCCAATAA
>JBDTSD010000026.1:0-37045 GCA_039931355.1 Ginsengibacter sp. | reverse complement strand
AAGTAGAAAAAGCAATCTGGCAACCAGTGGTACAACTAGAATCCTCCGTAAGAGGCGAGGGAGGATTTGGGCACACGGGAAAAATTTAAATTAAACAAGCACTTAATGAGCAGTAAATTCTTTTTAGTTCTTATTGGAATTGTCTTTTTGTACGCTGCCGAAGGTTGCAGATCCACAAAGAAATTGCAAAGTGCGGTTAATAAAAAAGACACGCTCGTTGTAAGCCCACCAAAGGTCAATAATGATACACTGCAAGAAGCTGCATTCAACCTGAACTCTCTTGCAAAACATAGAATAGATTTTACCACTTTCTCCGCCAAGATAAAAGTGGAGTATGAAGATAATAAAGGAAAACAACCAGACTTTAATGCATTTGTAAGGCTTTACTCTGACAGTGTGCTATGGGTTTCTATAAGCGCCACCTTCCTCAGCATTGAGGCTTTTAAAATCTTAATTACAAAAGACAGTGTTATCATAGTAAATAAATTAGATAAGCAAGTCGAGTACCATCCATTCAGCTATATGGAAGAGGTAACGCACATTCCTTTAAACTTTTCAAACTTGCAGGACTTACTTATCGGTAACCCGATATACGTAGGTGATAGCGTGGTTTCTTACCGGAAAACCGAGAATCATATTTTGATCGCAACAGTAGGAGAATTTTTTAAAAATCTCCTGACGATATCTGCAGATAATAAGCTTATTGAAAGAAGCAAACTTGATGACCTTGATGTAAATCAAAACCGCACGGCCGATATTACCTACAGCGACTATGAAAAATCCGGTAAAGATTACTTCGCAACAAACAGGGAAATTACCGTGGCTGAAAAAACAAAAGTTGACATACGCCTCTCATTTAAACAATATGAGTTTAACAAGGAATTATCATTCCCTTTTAGCATCCCAAAGAATTATAAAACAAAATAATTGTTACTTTAAAGCGTTGCATTTTTGATAACTGTAACTATATTTTTCTTCTAAAAAAAATCATTGCATGCAAAGGAAGATAGTCGCTGTCTTAGTTTTCATATTTTTCATTTTTAATGCAACTGCCCAGCAGCCGGAAGACAAAGATGCCCTGCAGAAGCAGCGCGAAAGACTTAAACAAGAAATAGCAGAGACAGAAAGAACCCTGGCGGAAGTAAGAAAGACAGCCAAGGTAAACATAGGTGGCCTTACACTTATCAATAAAAAAATTGACCTGCAGGGAAACGTGATTGATAACATAAGCGGAGAAATAAAGAACCTTAATGACAACATATATCTTTCGCAAAAGGAAGTGACTAAGATGTCGCATGTACTCGACACGCTTAAAGAGGAATATGCAAAAAGCATGGTATATGCTTACAAGAACAGGAGCAACTACGATTTTCTAAACTTTATTTTTTCCGCAGGAAGCTTTAACGATGCAATAAAGCGCATTGCATATTTAAAATCGTACAGGAGCTATCGTGAAATGCAAGCCGAAAATATTTTGCGGACGCAACAGATGCTGGAAGACCGAATCAAAATTCTGTCAGTCTCAAAAAATAGAAAAAATGTGGTCCTTAACGAGCGTGATAAAGAACTTAGCGCACTGGAAAAACAGCAGCAGGAAAAGCAAGCCATAGTCACAAAAATAAAAGGTCAACAAAAAGAGCTAACCGCACAGGTAAATGCCAAAAGAAAGCAGGATTCAAAACTGAAAAATATGATTTCTGCCATGATACGGCGTGAAATAGAAATCGCCCGCGCCGAAGCGGCCAAAAAGGAAAAGGAAAGATTAGCAGCTTTAAAAAATAAAAAACCGGACGTAAGCAATACCACCACGGCAAATACCAACACGCCAAATAACAAAACAGTTACTCCTCCTGTAGAAAGAAAGCCCCCCAACAATGTCTTACTTAGTACCGAGGCAGACAGGGCACTTGATGCCAGCTTTGAGCGAAATCGCGGCGCTCTGCCATGGCCGGCGGCAGGATATATTGTCGCTCACTTTGGGGCAAATGTTTTACCTGGTGGTATTGATTATGAGAACCCCGGTGTAACGATCGGGGCTAAAGTAGGCGAACCGGTAAAAGCGGTTTTTGATGGAGAAGTAACATTGGTAAGTTATATAGAAGACAACCAGGCAATATTCCTAAAGCATGGAAAATATTTTACCGTTTATAGTAATCTTGGATCGGCAAATGTAAAAAAGGGTGATGTAGTTAAGACCGGTGAAGTAATAGGTAAGGCGGGTGCTAACGACCAGGGCCAGGGCCAGGTTGATTTTATTCTTATGAAGGAAAGCAATAACATTAACCCCGAGCAATGGTTGAAAAAGTAGTATAGCGGTTATGGGTTAATTAGTTAATCGGTTAATTGGTTTATTAGTTGTTGGACCTTTTGTTTATCGGGGTAGCAATTCTGAAAGTCTGTCTTATACTCATGTAACCATTACCTATTATTCTTCCACTATCCTAAAACTTTCTTATAAAGATTTTCATATTCAGGTACAATTTTGTCGATGTCAAATTTTTTGGCTTGTATTAGCGCATTTTTTTTCATTTGAGCAAAAGCGCTTTCATCTGATAAAAGCTCTACAACTCTTTTTCCCATATCATCTACATCGCCAACATTACTAAGGATACCCGTGACGCCATCTATATTTATTTCAGGTAAACCGCCAGCATTTGTAGATACCACCGGCACGCTTGCTGCCATGGCTTCTAAAGCTACCAGGCCAAAGCTTTCATACTCACTCGGCAGAATAAATAAATCGGAAATAGGCAGTATATCTTCCATTTGTTCCTGCCTTCCAAGAAATCTTACATCGTTATGGCAGTCACATTCACGTGCCAGTCTTTCAATATAAGAACGTTCCGGCCCATCACCTACAAATAAAAGTTTTGAGGGAATTTTTTTATTTAGATGTTCAAAGACTTTTACAACGTCTCCTACTCTTTTTACCTTTCTGAAATTGGAGGCATGCAGTATTATTTTTTCATTGTTTGGCGCAATTACTTGTTTAAATGCTGTCACAGGCTTACGATCAAACCGTTTCACATCTACGAAATTATAAATGACCTCTATTTCTTTTTCTATTTTAAAACTTTTATAGGTTTCATCTCTTAAATTTTTTGAAACGGCAGTTATCGCATTGCTTTCATTCATGGAAAAGGTTACTACAGGAGAGTAAGTTTTATCACGGCCAACCAGTGTAATATCTGTCCCATGTAAAGTGGTAATTACAGGAATATCTATCCCTTCCTTTGCCAGTATCTGCCTTGCCATATAGGCCGCGGAAGCATGGGGTATTGCATAATGCACATGCAACAGTTCCACATTATTATTTATAATTACATCAACCATTGTACTGGCAAGTGCGGTTTCGTAAGGAGGATAATCAAAAAGAGGGTAAGTAGGCACCCTTACTTCATGAAAAAAAATATTCGCATGAAAGCCACCTAATCTTACAGGCTGCTGGTAAGTAATGAAATGAATGTTGTGCCCCTTATCGGCAAGTGCCTTTCCTAATTCTGTTGCCAATACGCCGCTTCCGCCATAAGTGGGGTAGCATACAATGCCTATATTCATAAAGAAATTTTTAAAAAAATAATGATGAAAACCTCAATCAAAAGCAGGTAAGATCATTAAAAATTGTGCGCAAATTACAATTTCTTTTTTCAGGTGTTAAGCCATTTATAAAAACATAACTTTCAATTATGTCGTGTGGAACAGCCGGCTTTCATAAAGAATCTTTATTTTGATTTCCTATTTCAATTATTGGCTTCTCCTGTTAATTTACCACTCTCCTCTTTGTAATTTTGAAAAGATGTTGTATTTCCTGTTTTTATAAACATGTATTACACTAGCCAATAACAGACAGCTTGCAGCGATCACGGCGGCTATTGAAATATCTTTATTTAGGTCTGATTGTTTTACAGCAATAGCGATAAATGCCCAGGCTCCAACTATTGCGGCTTCCCGCATATTGCGGTTTCTTATCAGTAATAAATAAAGTATAGAAGAAATTATGATTAATATTATCGTCCATGTGTTTCCCGGTAAAGCAAATCCATTCCAGCTGATAGATTTTAACCAGGCAGCAATACAAGCTATACTTGCGACCATTATCCAGCCAAGATAAAATGTGACAGGCCACCAAACAAAAAATATATTTCTTACAGGTACATCGTCCAATTCAAGTCGAAGACTGATGGTTAAAAGAATCAGGCTAAGCAATAACAGCAAAATAAGGATAACGCTCAGTCCCATCATTTCGCTTGTCCAGCAATACACCCAGGCTGCATTAGCTAAGTTGCCTATAGAAAACCAAAGGCCAGTTCGCTGAATATATTGATGTGAATCTTTATTTCTTAATAAAATCCATTGACAGATGACAAAGCTTATGCAGAATAAAAATATTAAGCCCCAGATAACGAATGCATAGCCTGCCGGTGCAAAGAGGGTATCAAATTTATAGCTTACTTCAGCTACGGTAGCCTTTAAAAAATATCCGGTGCTGCCCGCATAATTTGCAAACAGCATAATAATTAAGGTGATTGTATTAAAAATGACGAGGCCGGTATATCTCTTTTCCATTAAATTTTATCCTGTAACAAATAAATGAATAGAATTGTTTCACTGTATAAAAATAGCAATATGCATCATCTTATATTGTGCTGATAAAAAGTAAAGGAATAAAATTTATCAATGTTAAAATCGAATAAGTAGTTTTGAAATATGGAAGCAAAAAAAGTAATATTAATAATCATGGATGGCTGGGGCCTTGGAACTGTCAAAGAAAGTGATGCTATTCAACACGCCAATGTGCCATTTGTAAGTTCTCTATATTCAAAATATCCGCATACAACGCTGGTTACATGCGGAAAAGCAGTAGGATTGCCGGAAGGGCAAATGGGGAATAGCGAAGTAGGCCACCTCAATCTTGGTGCAGGCAGAATTGTTTACCAGGAGCTTGAAAGAATAAATGTAGCCATAGAAAAAGGGGAGTTTCAAAAAAATGAAATCTTATTGAATAGCCTGGATTATGCAAAACAAAATAATAAGCCACTGCACCTGATAGGCCTCGTGAGCAATGGTGGAGTTCACTCTCATATAAATCATCTAAAGGCAATTACCTCACTTTGTAAAGCAAGAAATATTGAAAATGTTTACGTTCATGCCTTTACAGATGGGCGTGATACCGACCCTAAAAGTGGAATTGATTTTATAAAGGAATTGCAGGAGCATTTGTCAAATACCACGGGCGCTATCGCAACCGTTACTGGCCGCTATTATGCAATGGATAGGGATAAGCGATGGGAGAGAGTTAAAATAGCTTATGATGCGTTGGTACATAGAAAAGGTGCTGCCACTAACAGCATGCTGGCGGCGATCGAAGCATCTTATGAAAATAATGTAACTGATGAGTTCCTGCTGCCAATAATAAATGAACAGACGCCCGGATCTTCAATAAAGGACGGGGATGCCGTTATCTGTTTTAATTTTCGCACAGACCGTTGTAGGGAAATCACAGAGGTGCTTACCCAATCTTCTTTCCCTGAATACGAAATGAAAAAACTGGAATTGAACTATACTACAATGACGAGGTACGATCATGCTTTCAAAAACATACATGTGATTTTTGAAAAAGATGATTTGATAAATACCTTAGGAGACATCATTTCCGCAAATAATAAAAAGCAAATTCGTATCGCCGAAACTGAAAAATATCCACACGTAACTTTTTTCTTCAGCGGCGGAAGAGAACTACCTTTTGAAGGCGAGAGCAGGATTATGATCCCGTCTGCCAAAGTAGCGACTTATGATCTGCAGCCGCAGATGAGCGCAATGGAAGTAACGAATGCATTACTTCCGGAAATAGAAAAGAAAGCGCCTGATTTTGTTTGCCTGAATTATGCCAATACTGATATGGTCGGGCATACCGGCGTTTGGGAAGCGGTGATCACGGCTGCTGAAACAGTGGACAGGTGTGTTGAGAAAATTGTAACCGCAGGATTGGAGAATGGATACACCATATTCTTAACTGCTGACCATGGAAATGCAGATTACATGATTAATCCTGACGGCACTCCCAATACGGCACACACACTCAACCTTGTTCCTTTTTTCATTATTGACAAAAATTGGAACGGTAACATAAAGCCTGGCAAGCTTGGCGACCTGGCGCCTACCATTTTAAAAATGATGAATTTGCCTATTCCTCCTCAAATGACCGGGAACATTTTAATAGATTAAAAATAAAAACCGTATGAAAAAAGCTATCCGGATTACCCTGGTTGTATTACTACTCCTATTAATTCTTATCCAGTTTAAAAGGCCACAGAAAAATTTATCGAATAATGTTGCAAGTGATATTAGTACAAAATATTCTATACCACCAAATGTGGACAGCACATTAAAAGTTGCTTGTTACGACTGCCACAGTAACAACTCGGCTTATCCGTGGTATTGGAATTTTCAACCAGTAGCGTGGTTTATGGATGACCATATTAAAGAGGGTAAAAAGCACTTAAATTTTTCAACATTTACCAACTACACCATTTTCAAGCAGTATGGAAAACTTAAGCAAATGAATGATGAAGTGAAATCAGGAGATATGCCACTAACTTCTTACACACTTATTCATACAGATGCGCGACTAACCGATCAGCAGAAACGCGAATTGGCCGATTGGGTGGTGGCAACCCGAAAACAAATTGAAAACAATTACCCGCCGGATAGCCTGGTCAAAAAGAAAAAGTAGATTGCTTCCTTAAAATAAATACATAGCCGGGGTCTCTTTTATTTCGCCTCGCAGTCTGCCGGAAATATCTTTAATAATTTTAGTTGCACAAGCAGCAATTATCCTTAATTTTTGTCATATCTTAGTAGGGTTAAACCAAGCGAAAAATATTATGACAGAAGAGCAAATGCTTAAGGGCTGTCTTGAAAATATTGCTTCCACGCAGGAGGCATTATATAACCGCTTTAGCCCTCGCATGTTAGGAGTGTGCTATCGTTTTGCCCGAAACCGTGAAGATGCTGAAGATATGCTGCAGGAAGGATTTATAAAAATATTCTCTCAAATACACCAGTTTAGGGGCCAGGGGGCATTGGAAGGGTGGATACGGAGGATAATTGTTCACACCTGCATTAATATTTTGAAGAAGAATAAAAAATTTACAGATAGCGTTGATCTTTTTCATGCTAACACCCTGCATCATAATGAGAGTAACATCCCATCAATTATGCAGGCTAAGCAAGTAGTTGATTGTATACGATTGCTGCCTTTAGGTTATAGAACAGTTTTAAATCTCTATGCTATAGAAGGCTATTCTCACCGTGAGATTGCTTCTATATTGGATATTGAAGAAAGCACCAGCCGTTCGCAATATACAAGGGCAAAAGCGATGTTGGAAGATGTTCTATTAAAAAATAAAATTCTTCTTCAACCCAGACAAAAAGTGCGAATGGCATCTGGAAGTATTTAGAATTTTTTATAGAAAAACAAAGACTTATTACCACAACTACTGAAATATGTGAACGATGGAAGATAATTTTTACCTCGACGATTTTGAACTTTCACTGAAAGAGCAGGCTAACCAGTTTAAAATGACTCCTTCAAAGAAAGTATGGCATGGTATCTATAATGATATGCATCCCGGCAGGAGATGGCCTTCAATTACAATTTCACTTCTTTTAGTTATTTCAATTGTATTCGTAGGATATATTAATACCCATAATGATAAGGCATTAACAGAATCTAAGGTACAAGCTCCTGTAAAAAATGAGACCGTAGATAAAGAGCAAACGGGAACAACAAACGAAAAAGCAATAACATCTGCGCAGCAGCCCGGTGCTAAAAATAATGGTGGTATAAGTTCTGCGCCGCAAGTAAAAGATTTGGCTTCTGTTTCTCCTGGCATTTCTCAAAATCAAAATAATAGTTTGCAGGGGGCGCTAAATATTGTCGATAATAAAGGCAATACCAACATCAATAATACATCAGCTGTGATTTCAGGAAATGCGCATGATAATTCTTCGCCACGAGAATTAAAGTCCGCAAATTCTTACCTAAAAAAGCAAATATTAAATTTTTCACCTGCGGATAATAGTATAGCAATAAACGAAGCCGAAAATGGAAGACAGATTAAAAATAATAATATCGTCGAGAAGGATTTGTACGGTGGAAATTTATTTGAGATCCCCGGTCGTGCAAACGGAACAGAACTTTTGACAAAGTCGATGGCAATTTTTCCGACTGCCAGCATTATAAATAATAGCTCTTTGATTAGCTCAATATCAGCAAATGAAATATATGCTGACAAAAATTCATCAGTAGCTAATACATTATTATCTTCTGATAAAAAGATAAGTTCAGCGGCTCTGAAACAAAGAAGTAAAACGACGTGGCTTTTTTATGTAGCGCCTTTTGTGAGTTCTGCGTCATTTAATGGTGATCATTTAACGGAAAACCCTAATCAAAACTCATTGTCGTTGCCGCAGGTTACCCAAAAAGATATGAGGATAATACACCATCCTGCATTAGGATATGAAGCCGGTATTCAGATGAATTATTTGTTTGCGAAAAAACTGCAATTTACTGCCGGTGTACAGTTTACCCGTTCCGGGTATAATATTACTTCGAGCGAAGTACACCCAACGCTTACTTCATTGTTATTAAAAGATAAAGCTACGGGTGACCAGTACTCACGCAATTTTGTTACTCATTACGGAGATGGTAACGGCCAATCAACTACGACATTGCATAACTACAGCTACCAGGCTTCAATACCTGTAGGAGTTCAGTATCAACTGTTAGGAAATGATAAAGTTCAATTTGATCTTGGTATCAATGTAGAACCTTCCTTAACCTTGAAATCTAATGCTTATCTTCTTTCATCTGATGGAAGAAATTATGTAAATGTTCCTGATCTGTATCGTAAATGGAATTTGAACAGCAGTTTTACTCCGTTTATCACTTTCAAATCAAACAAATTTAAGTGGAACTTAGGCCCTGTTCTTCGTTATCAATGGTTATCCAGCTATCTTGATGATTATACCAGGAAAGAACATTTATTTGATTATGGCTTAAGACTGGGAATTAGCAAATGAAGATGCACTTCGCCGCAATAAATTTTTTTAATTTTCGTTTTTATTTTTTAACTATCATTTTTTAGAGTCGTTGCACCGTACCCTGCAGCGGCTTTTTTTATTTGTAATTTTGCGGATGCAAAAACTGTTAAGAATCATTTTTCTCTCCTGGATATTCTTTTGCAATTCTTGCCAGGAGCCCACACGGAAAAATGTACCTGCAGAAAAATTGCCGGAAGACTCCGTATCATTTTTCCCCGTGACTGAATTCATAAAAGGCCAGATAAAGGAAATTGAATATCTGCCAGTTACACCTTTAAAAATTGATATTGATGGCGCCCGGCATGATTCCAGCTGGATAGATAAAAAAGATATAAAAAAGTATGCGGAGCCCTTTCTTCATCCTGAAATTGATTCTTTATCATTGGCAAATCTTTTTATTGGTAAATCATTTCTCGACCAGACAATTGATGCATTCACCTTTTCTTACGATGCAAAAGCAAAGCTGCCCGATTCAATAAAGCTCACACATTGGGACGTCTATATTGATCCGCATAAAAATAAAGTCCAACGGATTTACATGATTAAAAGTGATGCGATCAATTCACGCTCTGTTACTACCCAGCTTACATGGATGGCGGGTAAATGGTTTAGCATAAGAAACATTATTCAGTTACCTGGAGGCGAGCCAGAGATAAAAGAACAGATTTTTAAATGGGATTTTGATGAATAATCTTTTAAAACGAATGTCGAAAATTTTGTGAGATGACAACTGAAGTTTTCCAAACCTTAATAAAAACAATCCCTGATCAACCGGGTATCTATAAATATTTTGATGATAAGAATGAACTCATTTATGTTGGCAAAGCTAAAAGCATCCGTAAAAGAGTCGGCTCATATTTTACCAAAACATTTACCGGGTATAAAACCCACGAACTTGTACGTCGCATTAATAAAATAGAATTTACTATTGTTAATAATGAACAGGATGCATTCTTGCTGGAGAATTCTCTAATAAAACAATTTCAACCGAAATTTAATATTAACCTGAAGGATGATAAATCGTATCCGTACCTGGTGATAAAAAATGAACCTTTTCCACGAGTTTTTTTAACGAGGACAAAAATCAATGACGGATCGCAATATCTGGGCCCATTCACTTCAGTAGGGCGGGTGAGGGAATTGCTTGTGTTTATAAAGCAAAACGTACAATTGCGGACCTGCAAGTTAAATTTAACCGAAAACAATATACAGAAAGGTAAATTCAAAGTGTGCCTTGAGTACCATCTTGGGAATTGCAAAGGGCCGTGTGAAGGTTTTCAAACAACGGAAGATTATGCGGACGGTTTAGCTCAATTGAAAAATCTTATGAAGGGAAATCTTAATCCTGTGATACAGCATTTTAAAAGTGAAATGGAAAATTTCGCATCAGGAATGCAATTCGAAAAAGCTGAAATCGTAAGAAAAAAAATAGATCATCTTCAAAATTATAAGGCAAAATCGCAGGTTATAAATGAACACGTGGGCACGGCGGATGTATTTTCTATTTTAAAAGATGGCGACATAGCTTATGTAAATTATTTGATGGTGAATGAAGGCACCATTGTAATTACCAAAACTATTATACTTGAGCAGAAGTTAGATGAAACACCCCAGGAGGTTTTATTATTTGCCATAGCCCAGTTGCGCACTACATTTAACTCCGAAGCTTCAGAAATAATTGTACCGTTTGAAATTGCTTATCCGGGCAACGAGGTAGCTATAATAGTTCCAAGGGCGGGTGATAAAAAGAAGCTATTGGAACTATCCGAGAAAAATGTAAACTATTTTATTGAGGAGTTGAAAAGGAAGAAAATGCTGCAGCTTGAAGGCAAAACTGATAAGGAAAAGCAAAAGGTTTTGTTGCAATTGCAAAGCGATTTACATCTTGCAAATTTGCCGGAGCATGTCGAATGCTTTGACAATTCTAACTTCCAGGGAAGCTACCCCGTGGCGGCCATGGTTTATTTTAGAAATGGCTTACCTGATAAAAGTCAATACCGAAAATACAATATAAAAACTGTGAGTGGCATTAATGATTTTGCCAGCATGAAAGAAGTTGTCGTAAGAAGATATAAGCGCTTAACAAAAGAAGACATTTCTCTGCCCCAATTAATAATTATTGATGGAGGCAAAGGCCAACTCAACGCGGCAGTTGAAGGATTAGAAGAATTAGACCTGGTTGGAAAAACAACTATTATCGGCCTTGCAAAAAATGAAGAGGAGATATTTTTTCCCGGCGATAAGCAATCAATAAAATTGCCGTGGGATAGTGAAAGCTTAAAGCTTATACGAAGAATAAGGGATGAAGTGCATCGCTTTGGCATTACTTTTCATCGTAATCAACGGAGCAGGGGAACATTTGTAAATGAACTGGAATTAATAAAAGGTATAGGAAAAAATACGGCTGACACACTTTTAAAAAAATTTAAGTCGGTGAAAAAGATTAAAGAGATGCAGGAAGAAGAACTTTCCCAGGTGGTCGGTATTTTCAAAGCAAAAATTATAATTGATTATTTTAACGGCGCAGAAGTTTGATAGGTTAGGTTTTATGGTATAAAGATTTAAAAAAAGAGGGGCCCGGATGAAAATCCAGCCCCTGTTTAAATCCAATATCCTATGAAAAACCGGTGTAAATGTAATAGAAATAAATCTTTAATTTTCATACCATTGATGTTAAACATAGAAAAGATTTTCCACAAAAAAAGGGAAGCAATTTGCTTCCCCTTTGAAAAATATGTGCCGGAAAATTTAATAGCTCCACAAATTCTGTTCGTAATTAAATATTTTGTCTTTTATATTTTCGCCTTCCAATAATTGCAAGATGCGGTTGTCTTTCAACCCTTGTTGCTGAGAAAGATATTCGTCAAACGGATTGTCCAGGGTGCTTTTGATGATACGACCGTAAAACATACGGCTTTCAAAAAGTTCTTCCCAACTCATACGTGCACCATAGTTTTTGCCATTATACACTTCGTATTTTGCAAATATTGGTCGCATATCAGGATAATAAACCCAAAATAATTCGGTGGGCCCAAGATCAACGCCTGTAGATGTTATAACATTTTTAACCGGAGCTATGCCCAATATTCTCCAGAATAAGCGGGAGCTTTCTTTATCAAATATTACTTCTTCTTTTAAATGAAATTTATAAAATGAGTCGAGATTTACTTCTGCAACGGTTTCTTTGTACCCGGTAACCTGTCCCAATGAATCGTAAATAGGCACTGAAACACTTCCGCCGGAAATTTTCTTTGCTACTTCGCCGACTGTCATTGGTGTGGTAAATCTGTCATCCACAGCATCAAATACGGTTACGCCACCGTTATCCGGTCCGTCTTGTATCGCTTTTAATAATATAGAAATGAAGCGCTGGTTACCGTTGTTGTCATTTGCCGAATAGCGAAATGGAAGGTTCATCTTTTCACGTGTATCTATCTCTCTCCATATCTTTTGGCGATAAACCGCGTCATCTTCACGCAAGTTTTCGTATGCAAGGGGCGTTCGCTCTGTCACAAGGTTTCTTTCAATAGCATCATTAGGCCGTAGGGATTTCTTAACAATCGGAATTGGTAAGCTATCAATAGGCGGTGGAGCTATAACAACAGCCGTGTCCACAGGTGCTGTTAAATTAGACTTGACACTTGCGTTAGTCGTTTTTTTGGCCGTAGAACGCTTTTTTACCGTTCTCTTTTTGGCTTGTGCATTCACTGCATTGCCAACCATAGCAAAGCATAATGCAAGCATTAAAGATTTTACCATTATTTTTTTCATAACCATTTTATTTATTCTTTAATATAAGATAAATCCGGGACCTGGAATTCCAATAACCGGTCCACCCGGACCCTGCACCTTTACATTATCAAAAGTAACCGATGTTCCGGGAATACATTTTTGTAATTGCGCCTGGATACCTGCCAAGTTACCACCAGAAATAGTAGCGGAGGCTACACTTGGAAAGTTAGCTCCTGAAAAATAAACCGTCGCACTTACAATATTATACCTGTATTCGAAATCAAAATATTTTAATTCAGCTCTTGCGTATTGCTGATTTTTAAAGACTACTGATTGAACTCTACCGCCTTCACTAGGCCCAACCATCACAATTGGAGGTGGGATATTCTTAACCCTGAATTCGTAAGTACTTGGTTTGCCATCAGCATTTACTGTAATAGAAGCCTTACCCGGTGATGATACCCTTACAGTATATTTTCCTGGGCCACCTGCGGGACTTAATGAACCACCGCTCATAGATACTTTTGTTTTGTCCCAGCCAGTACCTGATGAAATGCTTACCGGATTGTCAACTCCAATATAAAATACGTTCATTTTATCCAACATTACAGCCGCACCACCCGGTGTTCCAACTGTATATGCTACATTGAATGATTTCGATTCTTTAGTACCGTCTGGTTTTGTGTAAGTCACATTAACAGGAACTGTGTGGTTACCAGCTCCTGAAGCATTAAATTTATAAACCGCTCTTCCATCTGCATCAATAGATTGTCCCGCACCATTTATGCTAATCTGCGGTTGTGCTGCTTTACTATATGCACCCACGCCTGCAGTAATTTCAATCTCCTGTCCAGGCATTACGTAATTGGAACTTTGTCCTACCAAAGCGGCAAATTGATCATAGATAACTTTTACTGCTCCTATTTGATTATGACAATAAGTAACCACTTCACTCTCGGCATTCTTAACATTATTCTGAAACTTGCTAAGCATGGTTAATGCAGCAATAGTCGGAGTCATGTGGAAAAATGATTGGGTAAAATCTTTCTGGTCACCTTCCTGGCTTACAGGAGGTACAATGGTTACAGGAAAGCTTGCGCCAAATTCGGTCTTAATGGAGGGATCAATTCCAAGCATATCATCTCTGTATTTTTTTAACCTCGCTTCAAGTTCCTTTCCCTTACCATTAGTTTCAAAAAGCCTTGTTGAAGCGTCGAGGTTCTCCATTTTATAATCCTCCACGCTATCTTTCCTTTCGCTGTTCCATTTCATTTTCAGATCTGCACCCTTTTTTAAGTCGAGCTTGAGGCTTTCAATGTAATTATTCAAATCTTCAGAATATTTTTTAGCTGCCATAGCTTTAGGTTCCCAAATCCGTGCTTTTTCGGCAGATTGAGGATCAGCAAGCTTAGCTTCTAAAGATTTATAAATTGTTTCATTTGAAGTAGTAATGTTATTATTAGATGTTATTAAACTTGTGTTTACTACTTGAAATGCATTTATTACCTCGGCAGATACATTGAGCGCTAAGATAGCGGTAAGTACCAGGTACATTATATTGATCATCTTCTGCCGCGGTTCTCTAGGTAAGGCCATGATTTTATTTTTTCTGTGTTAGTTAGTGAGACTGGATTTTAAAAATTTATTATTGTCTGCCTTGCATTGCGCTAAGCATATTTCCATATACCTGGTTTAATTTGCCAAGATTATTTGCCAATGCACCAATTTGCTCTTTAGCAGCCTGTGCATCATCAACTGTGGACATCATAACTTCACTTGCTTGCGCCATTTTACCATAAAAACTATTAAGGGTCTTCAGGTGGTTGTTGCTTTCATTAAGTTCCAGTTCATAAATGGTATTTAATGAGCCAAGATTTTTTGTAAGGACCTGAACCTGGTCGTGAAAACCTTTTGCGCTATCAGCCGCGCTATTAAAATTGGTCATTGTATTGGCAGAATTCACATAAGCATCTTTCATAAGCCCCATTGCAGAGGTAGCTTCTTTTGTTTTTGCTGAAAAATCGCCTGTTGATTTTACAACATCGCCAACCTCTCCTATGTTAGAAACAGTTGTGCCTAATTTTTGGAAATTATCACCGAGTCTTTTAAGGTTTACAGGAGTGATGTCTGCTTCAAGAAGCATTTTATCCATAGATGCTAATGCAGGGTTTCCCTTTACAACCGCAACTTCTTCTTCACCAGGCTGTTGATCTTCTTCATGTTTTTTTGGCTTTACCCACTCTATGCCGGCATAAACCAGGAAGATGGCTGTCTCTGTCCACATACCAACTGTGAGCATGGTATCCGCATATGACTGGTGAGTTAATTTGGCCCAGGCTGCAAATATGATAACTGCAGCTCCGGCGCTTACTAATACGTCTATTAGGGTTAAAAAGGTTCTTTTTCTGTGAGGCATGATAATTGAATTTTGATTTGTTTATTATTTGTTTAGGTTATTTTATTATTTGTTTATAATTCGCTTCATTAAAATACAATGCCCATATTAAAGCAATATTAATACAGGCAGTAAAATGTTTTCTAAAAGTTTAATCTATGGAGTTATATTTATTTTCTTTTGCTTGCAACTGGAGGTAAATCAATCACACAACGAAAGCCAATATAAGCTTTAGAAGTATCCTGGTATTCGTATGCTCTTGTGCTGGTTTGAAGAAAGTATCCAACATCTTTCCAACTGCCGCCGCGAATTACTTTCCGCTTCATGCGCGGTGGGTCCTGATCCTTTGCGTTATACCTTATGTCAGGGTTCATATCGTGTTGAAAATTGTAACCACCTTCATAATATAAGGACGAAGTCCATTCTGCCACATTACCCGCCATATTGTAGAGGCCAAAATCATTTGGCCAATACGCATCCGCACGTACTGTATAAAATCCACCATCTTCTGGGTAGTTTCCACGCCCGGGTTTAAAGTTTGCCAACAGGCATCCTTTTTTATTTCTTAAATAAGGTCCGCCCCATGGATAAGGAGACTGTGATCTACCGCCTCTTGCCGCGTATTCCCATTGCGCTTCAGTCGGAAGACGGAAGGGGGATTCTGTGGACCTGTTTTTATTAATTAAATAAGCATTTAAATATTGGCTTCTCCACTCGCAAAATGCGGTAGCTTGTTTCCAAGTTACGCCTACCACAGGATAGTTTCCAAAGGCAGGATGGCTGAAATATTGTTTAGCCATTGGTTCATTATAAGAATAAGCGAAATCTCTCACCCATGCCAATGTATCAGGGTAAACAGGTATGTCATATCTCGATATAAACTTGCCTCTTGGCACGGTTGCATTTTCTCTTCTTGCCGCCTCTTTAAAATCAAAAACTTCAGAGTGGTACATTATTTTTAGCGGATCGAGCTCTTTTCTTCCGAATATCCTGTTATCGGGGGTAACTATCATAGCATCTATTTTTTCCATAGTTGCTTTGTCGCTATATTTAATTGTTGCCGCTTTTTTCCAATCAATATATTCATCTCCATTAGCACCTTGCTTCACATATCCCAAGAGCTTGGCAGCAATTGAATCCCTTACCCAATTAGTAAACTGGCGATATTCATTATTAGTAATCTCCGTAGCATCCATCCAAAATCCACTGATAGACACTTGCTTGTTTCTCGCGGTGAATGCATAGTTGACATCTTCGTCACTTGGCCCCATGTGAAAAGTTCCCGGTGGGATATACACCATTCCAGGAGGTTTTGGCAGAGAATACCTTGTGCTTGGTGCAACACCTATTAGCTGGCCATAATCATTTTTTGGCCCCTTAGATTTTCCGGATTTACTACAGCCTGCTACAGCGAAAGCGGCAATAGCAGCGAGGGAAATGAACAACTTGTTCGTCATTTTTTTTACGTTGAAGGGTAAGGGCAAATGTAATAATTAAATCTAATTAAAATACTTATCCATCGTTACCGAAATCTTAATTGATTTTTTTAAAAAATCCGGTAATCAACAATTATAAACGGAGAAATATTTCAATTATTGTAAATAAATGTCAAATATTATATTGTAATTATGTAATGGATTATTAAAGGGTCTAAAGGTTAATGAAGCTACGATAAAACATTGTATAAAGTTTATTCCCGCCAGATAATTTTTAAAAAAATTAGTTAAACCCCTTAAATTAAGGTAGGATTATTCGAGCCAATATACTTTCATCTTTCATGATAGCTTAATTTTCTTTAAAATTTTTTTTTGAACCGTGTGTTAGTATCTTTATTACTATTAAATCTTTAAACACTTATACATGAAGAAATTCTACCTGTTATCCTTATTACTGTTATCTCTGAATGCCATTTTCGCCCAGAATATTATAAGGATCGGGACTAATAGTGGTTCGGGCTCGCTTGCCACAACTCCAAATACTTATGGACCCTTCACCACTAATACCACTGTTTCGTGGAATAGACATGCTTATATTTACCCTGTAAGCCTGTTATCGGGCATGCCTTCAAATTCCAGGATTGATTCAATCTTTTTTGCAAGAGTTTCTCTTTCCGGAATTTATGGGGCGTTAAGCGGATCGGTGAATTGTAAAATTTATTTGAAAAATACAACTGCAACGGATTTTGGAACCGGGCCCTTAGATTGGGCAACTGAAGTTTCTACAACAACCCTTGTTTACAATAACGATCCGACTTCTATAATTGGTAACACAGCGGGATTTAAAAAATTTATTTTAACAACGTCTTTTACATACACTGGAGCAAGCTTGGAGGTGCTTGTGGAATATACTCAATCCGCACCTGCAACCGGGGAAGTTGTTTGGGGCTACGATAATGATGTTTCCTTGCCGGTTTATATTAATAATTCTATTAAATATGTAAGCGGTACATCCGGTGTTCCGACTACAACTCTTTCAAATTCAAATACGCGTCATCCCGGTCTCGTAATTGCTTCATCGCCACTTAATCCTGTTGATGCCAGTGTAATAGATATAATAACTCCAAATACGTCATGCTACAGTTCACCACAGAACACTTCAGTAGTTGTAAAAAATTCTGGAAAGGCAGCCATTGCTGCCGGCGCCGCAGCCGTAACATTAAAAATAGCAGGGGCGAATTCATCCACAACCACACAGTTTAATACCGGAATAATAGCGCCCGGAAGCTTTGAAATTATTGGCATTGCGGGAATTAATTTAAACAATCCGGGAACAAATTTTGACACCGCTTTTGTAACACTTGCAGGTGATGCCGTGGCGGCCAATGATACTGCTGTTACCCAATCCACTACTGCAAGCCTGGTCACTTCTTTTCCCGCCGTTGAAGATGTTGAAGGAAGCCTGCCTGTCTTTAGCTATGCTTCAACTGTAGCCATAACCCAGGCCTGGACTATAGAAAACGGAAACTATTCCAATGTGGATCTGCCATCGCCACTGATGCCACACGGTGGTTCTTACTTCTTCCTGTTTGATTCATACGATGCTGATCCCGGAACAATATCAAGGCTTTTCAGTAATTGCGTAAAACTCACCAGCGGTGCAACAAATAGTCTTGAATTTTTTATGAGCCATGACGATTCCTATTCTACCAATTTAGATAGTTTGTATGTTACCATCTCCGCTGATAAAGGAGTAACCTGGACAAGAATCGCGGGATTTCAAAGGTATGATCCTGCTTTCACTTCTCCTGAATGGAGCATGGAAAGCGTCGATCTTTCAGCTTACCAGGGTCTGACTATCCAGGTGGGGTTTGAAGGAGTGGGTGACTACGGCAATGTAATAGGGTTAGATGATATAACTATTATCTCTAACGGGGTGACGCCTGTTACGCTTTTATCTTTTAATGCAAAACAAAATGGTTCGGTAAATGCAATTTCCTGGACTACAGCACAGGAACTTAACTCGCGGTATTTCGCAATTGAGCATAGCATTGACGGGGTTCATTTTGATCAAATTGGACGCGTAGCCGCCGCGGGCAACAGCAGTTCACAACATACTTACTTGTTTAACGATAGTCACCCGGTGAAAGGTATAAATTACTACCGGCTTCGCATAGTGGATATAGATAATTCGGCTAAGTATAGTTTGGTAAAAAGTGTGAAAAATACTGGGTTGGCAAACTTTTCAATTTATCCGAGTCCTGCAAAAAATAACCTGAACATTAGCATCGAGGCTGAAAGTATTGACAGGGCGGAGATTTCAATATCAGATATTAACGGCAGGATTGTTCACAGCGGCCAAACGGTTTTACAACCTGGATCCAATACGCTGCCTGTTGATGTATCCAAATTTGCCGCAGGTACTTATTTCTTAAAAATACAAATGAATAGTAGCAGCATTGTGAGGAAATTTAATAAAGAATAAATCCTCAAAATTTTATTTTCTTAAACCGTCTTGTATGCCAGGGCGGTTTTTTTTATTGCGAGGTATATATTAATCTTTACAAAATTTTAAATCCAAACAGGGGAAATTTTTAAGTCATAATTTTGCCCTCTTTATTATGGCAAAAGTGAAGCAGCAGGCTCCGTTATTAGAGACCGAAGAAGAAAAAATTGAAGTATATGGAGCGAGAGAACACAATCTCCGGAACATTGACATTTCAATTCCAAAAAACCAACTTGTAGTTATTACCGGTATAAGTGGAAGCGGCAAGTCTTCGCTTGCCTTTGATACAATTTATGCTGAGGGCCAGAGACGCTATATGGAGAGCTTCTCTGCGTATGCACGTCAATTTATGGGAGATATGGAGAGGCCTGATGTTGACAAAATCACCGGCCTTTCTCCCGTGATTTCCATTGAACAAAAAACAACCAACAAAAATCCCAGGAGCACGGTCGGAACTGTTACTGAAGTTTACGATTTTCTACGCCTGTTATATGCACGCATAGGAGAAGCATACAGCTATAATTCCGGAAAAAAGATGGTAAAATGGAGCGAAGAAGAAATATTAGAGAATATTTTATCACGCTTTAACGGAAAAAAAATAAGCCTTCTTTCTCCATTAATCAGGGGTCGCAAAGGTCACTATCGCGAGCTTTTTGAAGATGTAAGAAAAAAAGGATTTCTCAAAGTACGGGTAGACGGAGAGATAAAAGATCTCGCTCCAAAAATGCAGGTTGACAGGTATAAAATTCACGACATAGAATTGGTGGTGGACAGGCTACAGGTCTCGGGTGAACAGAAATTGCGTTTGGGCCAAAGTGCTCAAAAAGCATTGCAGCTTGGAAATGGATTATTGTTTTTATTATTGAATGATAATGATGAGCAAATACAATACAGCCGGCAACTCATGTGCGAGGATACTGGTATAAGTTATGAAGAGCCTTCTCCCAATACATTTTCTTTCAATTCGCCATATGGCGCATGCCCTGTATGCAAAGGGCTTGGCAATGTTTACCAGGTTGATCTTGATGCGGTAATTCCTGATTATAAATTAAGCATTAATGGTGGAGCAATCGCGCCACTTGGTGAAGAGCGGGAGGCATATGTTTTCAAACAGGTACAGGCTATCTCCAGGAAAATGAAATTCAGTCTTGATAAACCGGTTGCAGATTTACCGAAGAAAGTAATGAACGTACTTCTTTACGGAAAGGAAGAAATTGATGCGGATAACGGTGAAGGCTACCTGCAAATGAACGAAGATGTAGTTGATGTGTCGGGCAATGGCTCCTTCCCGGAAGGTGAATATGAAGGCATCGTAAATATGATCCGCAGATGGTTCAGCTCTTCCTCCACAACCGATTCTTTAAGAGCCTGGGTGGAGAAATTTATGCAACTAAAAGTATGCAATGCCTGCGGAGGTAAAAGACTAAAAAAGGAGAGTCTTTGGTTTAAAGTAGATGAAAAGGATATCGCTGATTTAAGCGACCTTGATCTCGATAAATTATTACTTTGGTTTGATGGCATTGAAGAAAGATTAAATGACCGCCAGAATATTATAGCAAAGGATATTTTAAAAGAAATAAGGGAGCGTGTAGGTTTTTTACTGGATGTAGGTCTGACATATCTTACATTAAGCCGTCCTTCAAAAAGCTTGAGTGGCGGCGAGTCTCAACGTATAAGGCTTGCCACACAGATAGGTTCTCAGCTCCAGGGAATTACTTATATTTTAGATGAGCCAAGCATTGGCCTGCACCAAAGGGATAATCATCAATTGATAGGAGCGCTGAAAAATTTGCGGGACATAGGTAACAGCGTTCTTGTGGTAGAACATGATAAAGATATAATGCTCGCTGCTGATTACTTAATTGATATTGGCCCAATGGCGGGCAAGCATGGGGGCCAGGTAGTAGCAAGTGGAATACCCAAAGATCTTTTAAAGCTTGACACACTTACATCGGCTTATCTGAATGGAAAAAAACAAATAGCAGTTCCATCTGAGAGAAGAAAAGGCAACGGTCAAAGTCTCGTATTAAATGGCGCTTCGGGAAACAATTTAAAGAATGTAAGCGTTTCAATTCCTCTTGGAAAGTTTATCTGTGTTACAGGTGTAAGCGGCAGCGGAAAATCAACGCTGATAAACGAAACCCTTTATCCTATCTTAAGTATTCATGCGTATAAAAGTAAGATGACGCCTTTGCCCTACAAAAGTGTAAAAGGCCTTGAGCATATTGATAAAGTTGTTGAGATAGATCAATCACCTATTGGGAGAACACCACGAAGCAATCCCGCAACCTACTGCGGTTTTTTTACAGACATACGTACATTGTTTGCGGAAGTGCCCGAAGCCAAAATAAGAGGTTATAAACCCGGCCGTTTTTCATTCAATGTAAAAAGTGGCCGATGCGATGTATGTGAGGGCGGAGGAATGCGTGTAATCGAAATGAATTTTCTTCCGGATGTTTACGTTCATTGTGAAAAATGCAATGGCAAAAGATATAACCGCGAAACACTGGAAATAAGATACAAAGGAAAATCAATAAGCGATGTGCTGGAAATGACCGTGGATGAAGCGGTAGAATTTTTTCAAAATGTGCCTTACATCTTTCGTAAAATAAAAGTGCTGCAGGAAGTAGGACTCGGTTATATAACACTTGGCCAAAGTGCCGTTACACTTAGCGGAGGAGAAGCGCAGCGGGTGAAACTATCTACCGAACTGAGTAAACGTGATACTGGGAAAACTTTTTATATTCTTGATGAACCGACTACCGGCTTGCACTTCCAGGACATACAACACCTGGCAGATGTATTGAATAAATTAGTTGACAGGGGAAACACTGTGTTAGTGATCGAACACAATATGGATATTATAAAAATTGCTGATCATATAATTGACCTTGGGCTTGAAGGAGGCGATGGCGGCGGCAGAATATTATTCGAAGGCACGCCTGAACAATTGGCTGAAAACAAGGAAAGCTTTACTGCGGGATTTTTAAAAGAAGAGTTGCAAAACTTCGCAAAATTAAAAAAAGGCAAAGCATAGTAACAAAGTTAAAAATTTGTGGTTTCAGGGGTTGACGTTGTTTAGGAATAAACATCGTACTTCCGGGCTAACTTTTATTATATACTTTGCCTGCGTTCAGAGGCAAAATTGTAAATATTTTTCTTCTAAAATCTTGCAGGGCACTTCATGTCGCTTACTGCGTTTCTGTTGTAAATGTTTTTGTAAATGGCGACTAACCTTTTCCTTACAAATTAAAAACCGGGAAAAGCTTTGCGCACTAATAAGCATTACAGGCATGAAACAGAGAAGCCTATAAGCGGGTAAGGGGCTTTTCACAGATGGATACGATTTTATTTTATAATGGGTACGGTTACTTCTTACTATTGTCAACGGTTGTACATTATTAAACGTAGCAAATGGTAGTTTATTGCTTGCCTTTGCCCTTATACAGATTTTTCCATCGTAGTATGCGGGATGCCATCTTCGAGATATGTTGCTCCGTTTTGGACAAAAGAAAAACTTTCATAAAATTTTTTCAAATATAGTTGAGCACCTATCGTCACCGGCACATGGCCAAACAGGCGATATAAATGTTCGAGGGATTTTGTCATTAATTGTTTTCCAAGTTGCCGCCCCCGGGTTGAAGGAGATGTAACAACTCTGCCAATGGAAGCTGCATTCGGATAAGAAATACCGGGCGGTAAAAGGCGGGTGTAAGCTTTTAGATTTCCATCATTCCAGCCGCAAAGATGATAAGATACTGCGTCTTTTCCATCGCAATCCTGGTAAACGCAATTTTGTTCGACGACAAAAACTTCATTTCTTAGCTGTAAAATTTTATACAGCTCTTCAACGGTAAGTTCATTGAATTTTTTACATTTCCAGTGGATCATGTTACTTCTTGCTTGTTACTACTTCAATAACCATACTTCTCTTTCCATCTCTCTTTTAGAAATCTTCGCAATTCTTCTTCTCTTGCATTTTTACCGGGATTATAAATAACGGTATTTTTTATTTCGTCAGGAAGAAACTCCATAGGAATGAAATTGTTTTCATAACTATGGGCGTACTTATAATCCTTTCCATAATCAAGTTTCTTCATAAACTTTGTAGGTGCATTGCGAATAGCAAGAGGCACCGGCAAATCGCCGTGTTGCTTCACCAGCGTTTGTGCTTTACCGATAGCTGTCACTGCCGCATTGCTTTTTGGCGATGAAGCCAGGTAAGTAACGCATTGCGATAAAATAATGCTGGATTCAGGATAGCCAATCATATTTACCGCCTGGAAAGTATTGGTTGCAAGAACTAAAGCAGTGGGATTGGCATTGCCAATATCTTCACTCGCAAGAATAACCAAACGTCTTGCAATAAATTTTACATCTTCACCGCCCTCTATCATTCTTGCCAGCCAGTATACGGCGGCATTCGGGTCGCTGCCTCGAATTGACTTTATAAACGCTGAAATTATATCGTAATGCTGTTCGCCTTTCTTATCATAAAGCGCAACTTTTTGCTGTGCAACGTTCATTACCAATTCATCAGTTATGGCCTCCTCCAAACCTCCTCCAGGGGAGGAGGCTTTGGAACTTACCACGAGTTCCAGCAGATTCAATAGCTTTCTTGCATCGCCACCAGATATATTTATTAAAGCTTCTGTTTCCCTGAGTTCAATATTTTTCTCTGAAAGAAATAAATCCTGTTGAATAGCATGATTTAATAATGTTATTAATGCATTTTCATCAAGAGGTTTTAAAATGTAAACCTGGCAACGGCTAAGCAATGCACTGTTTACTTCAAAGGAAGGATTCTCTGTGGTGGCGCCAATTAATGTAATGATTCCTTTTTCAACTGCGCCAAGCAATGCATCCTGCTGACCTTTATTAAAGCGATGAATCTCATCAATAAATAAAATGGCATTGTCTATTTTCTTCGATTGCTCTATTACTTCACGCACTTCTTTTACACCGGATGATATGGCGCTAAGCGTAAAAAAAGGCACATGCAAAGTGTTGGCAATGATGTTTGCGATAGTGGTTTTACCTACACCCGGTGGCCCCCACAATATCATGGATGGAATGGTGCCGTTTTCTATGGCGTTGCGCAAAATGCTCCCTTTGCCTGTAAGGTGCTCCTGTCCTATAAGATCATCTAAGGTTTTTGGACGAAGCCTTTCTGCTAATGGAGGTGAAGACATTTATAATTAGAATTAATAATATGGAAAGAATGAATTGTCAGAACTATAAAAATCAAAATTATGCAGAACAGCAGATTAATAGATTTTTTATAAAGATTATTTGCCTTGCGGTAAAAATGGAAGTACATCCTCAATAGTCACTGCTTTTTGTTTATCATCCAACTCTATCACCACGCAATACCCATGAGCGCCACCAGCTTGCAGCAAAGCGTTCACGAGCTTCTGTTGGTCACTTTCAATTCTTTTCCCATCCCAAACTTCTTTTGTGCAAAGGCAACCCTGCGACGGCGTTAGTGGATAATAAGGTTGATTTAAATAATAGTTTGGATCGACGGTTGTGCCGTGCGCAATTATTTCCGAGCGGCCAGCCAGCCCCGCATAATAAGAATAATATAGAGGCAAATAGTTTCTGAGTTCTTCAGGAATAAGCCGGTTGTAATAATCCATGGTCCAAACAGTATCGGCAATACTGCTGTCCCCAAGAAATTTTTGTATGCTCGTTTCTACAGGCATTCCCATTTGTATGTTGGCGCTTGGGCCTATGAAGCTGCTCATGGAAACTCCAAAGCCATCCATTAAAAAAATTCCCTGCGGAGTGTTTCCGTTTTTTAGATAGCCCGGAAGATTCGTTAGACTTCTTGCGAGTTGTGGTATAGTAATAATTTGGCCTAAGCTATCTCTCATAAAATCTCCGTTACCATTTCTTATCAGAACAAGGCCGGAAAAATTCCGATTTTTTCGCTGTACGCTGTACATGATAATTTGGCCAGGCAAGAAGTTATTTTTTAAAATTGCTTTAATAACTTGTTTCGATTTTAAATCAATATTGCTTTTTATTTCTGCAATATGTAATTGTAGCATATATAGAACAGGATCAGCAATTGATTGCTCCGCAAATTTTTCATTCAAAAGTTTTGTAATGCTGCTATGCAAAGAAGTGTCTTTGTTTTGTGCCAGCAGATATTCTGAACATATTGCAAATAATTTTGAATCTGAAGTAGTGAAGAATAAATGCTCTATTTCTTTTTTAAATTTAAAAGGATAGACTGAATATACCACGGTAACTAATGACTTTTGAAACTCAACACTTCTTTCATCAGCATGATCAAATGCATAATTGATTTTGGTTTCAGTGAAAGGGGTTTTATATATCATTAACTCAATCGCATCAAAAGCTTCCTGCCATTTATCTTCCGTGGAATCTGTAAGCGGAAAGGAAAGGTTTTTATTAATTGTATTCTTAATTAATCGCTCATGCATTTTCTCACGTGCGACTTTTGTAGTGTACGAAGTGTACAATGGCGCATCATATTGAGCTAAGCAATTTTGTACAGAGCACCATGTGAAACAGAAAAACAGCAGGAATTGAATTTTCAACATTTTTAGTAATTCTTCAGAAAATCTATTGAACATTGGCGGCAAGAAACGCCTGAATTTTATCGAACGAGTCGGACAAATCCGGCCCTACCCAGCCATGTCCATCAGTCGGATAAAATACATATTCATTAACCACGCCTGCTGCTTGTAATTTGGCTTGTAAGGTAATAGCCTGCGATGGCTTTACCAAAGGATCCTGGCCTCCATGTAAAAGAATAGTTGGCGGAGATGAGGAAGAAACGAAATTAACCGGGCTCGAATTAGCATACAAAGCAGGATCCTGGACAGGCGTTTTTCCTACCACTATTGCAAGTTGTGGCGGTATTAAAGGATTTGCGGGATCATTGTACATAGCCGTCATATCCGTTGGTCCAAAAAAAGAAATGATCGCTTTAGGTACAACGGGTGTATTATATTTATAGCCTTGCAATAAGGCAAGGTGCCCGCCGGCGCTTGCTCCCAGTAAAACCAACTTTTTTGAAATAATGTAATTTCCGGCATTGTCAATTATATATTGCAAAGCGGCTTTCGTATCATTTTCCTGTGTAGGAAATGTATTGACGCCATTTATAGAAAGCCGGTAATTAATATTAAATATTGCATAATCCGGTAAACGCTTTTTCATTGTATCCACATATTCATTAAGATCTGCTTTGTCGCCACTTTCCCATGCGCCACCATGTATCATTACTAAAACCTTTGTAGAAGAAGATGACCTGCTTGCGGGAAGATAAACATCCATATCTTGTAAGGGATCGTTGCCATAGGAAACATTCAATATTGTTTTCGCGGCAATACTTTGAGTTCCGGTTCCGGGCTCAATAATCTTTTGACAAGAGAAAAAGAAAAGAGCAACGGATATAAAATATAGCAGGAATCTATTTTTCATATATTTTTCAATATTGAAAATTAGGTAAGAAATTGTATAAGAAGAAGTGAAAATTATTCTTCTCCAAAATAATCAGAATCAATTCTTATTTCCACTCACTCCTTAATCTTTTTTGAATTTTTAAGCCATCTTCAAGGTGAGGTAATTTTCCAAAAAAAGCCTTAACAGCGGGACTTTGTTTAATATTTTTCCGATTGAGGATTTCTCTTACTTTTTTCTCCGGAGTACCCTTTGGAATTTCTAAAACCATAGTAAAATGTTGTTATTAAAAATACGATTTTTATTTCACATCAAGCTTTATCTGCAACTCCTGCAATTGCTTTTCATCAATAGTTGATGGGGCGTCTATCATAACATCTCTTCCGCTGTTATTTTTTGGAAAAGCAATAAAATCTCTTATTGATTCGCTTCCTCCAAGAATCGCGCAAAGCCTGTCAAAGCCAAATGCAATGCCACCGTGCGGCGGAGCGCCATATTCAAAAGCGCCGAGCAAAAAACCAAATTTATGCTGCGATTCTTCTTTGCTCATGCCTAACGCTGCAAACATTTTCTCCTGTAATTCTCTTTGATATATTCTTATGGAACCGCCGCCAATTTCATTCCCATTTAAAACCATATCGTAAGCGTTTGCTTTTATTTTTGAATAAGGATGTTCTAAATATTTTTCAGCATTTTCGATAGAAGGATTATTATCAATCATTACAGAAATATCTTCCGGCTTAGGAGAAGTAAAGGGATGATGGCGTGCTACCCAGCGATTACCTTCTTCATCATATTCAAACAAAGGAAAATCAGTAACCCAAAGTAATTTAAACTCTGCGGGTTTGCGCAACCCTAATCTATCGGCCATGTATAGCCGCAGATCGCTTATCGCTTTTCTTGTACGTTCTTCTTTGCCTGTAAGAATTAAAATAAGATCACCGCTTCCTGCTTTACAAAATTCAGCGAATGATTTTAATTGTTCTTCATTAAAGAATTTATCAAAGCTGCTTTTTAAAGTTCCGTCCGTGTTTACTTTAATGAAAGCGAGGCCGCCCATGCCAATCTGCGGGCGCTTTACCCAGTCAATTAATTCGTCTGTTTGTTTTCTTGAATAATCACTACAGCCCGGAACAGCAATGGCAACAATAGTTTCAGCATTATTAAATACTGCAAACTCTGTATCGCCTAATTCTTCAAAATGATTTTTACCTTCTGTTTTTAAGTTGGCAACTTTCATGTCGAACCTGATGTCAGGCTTATCATTTCCATAATTCCACATGGCATCTTCCCACGTCATCCGCTCGACCTTTTCAGAATAGTCTATTCCTTTTACTTCTTTAAAAATAAATTTTATAAGCCCTTCAAACATTTGCAAAATATCTTCCTGCTCTACAAAGGCCATTTCACAATCTATCTGTGTAAACTCAGGTTGCCTGTCTGCACGCAGATCTTCATCACGAAAACATTTTACTATTTGATAATAGCGATCATAACCGCTTACCATAAGTAATTGCTTAAAGGTCTGTGGTGATTGCGGTAATGCATAAAATTCACCAGGATTCATGCGGCTTGGGACCACAAAATCCCTTGCTCCTTCCGGAGTAGATTTTATTAAAAAAGGCGTTTCAATATCCATGAAGTTTTGCTGATGCAGGTAATTTCTTGTTGCACGGTTTACTGCATATCGAAGCTCAATATTTTTCCTTACCACATTTCTTCGCAAATCAAGAAAACGATATTTCATTCTTATATCATCTCCTCCATCAGTTTCGTCCTGGATGGTAAAAGGCGGCACTGCAGATTTGTTGAGCACTTTAAATTCTGCAACAAGAATTTCAATCTCTCCGGTGGCGATATTTCCATTTTTATTACTCCGCTCACTTACTTTTCCTTTCGTCTCAATCACAAATTCCCTTCCTAACGGGTTATTGTCGATTTGTTGGGTTAACTTTTCATTAAACAGGAGTTGCGTAATGCCATACCTGTCACGAAGATCAACAAAGGTGATACTTCCGAATTTTCTAATCGTTTGCACCCAACCGGCAAGGGCCACTTCTTCATTAAGATTTGTCATTCTCAACTCACCGCAGGTATGTGTTCTATACATTGTAAATTATATGTTTGAAAAATATATTTTAAAAGGGCAGCAAAGATAATTAAACGCCATGGAAAAGTTTGGAGACAGGGCCTTGCGGGAGAACATTTGTAGCTCAGACTATGGAAAAGTGCCTCGCAGAAAGATTTTTTAAATAAGAATTCTAAAAATCCGTTTCATTTCGGCAGTTACTACTATTTATTTCAAATTTCTTCAATTATATTAGCCGCCAGAATTTACCAAAACTCACTGACCATGAAAAAATACCTTATCGCTGCGCTATTACTGTGCAATCTTGCTTCCTTCTCTCAGACAAATGCTTACGAGAAAGCCTGGAATTTATTAAATGAAAACAAACGTGCGGAAGCAGAAAAATTTCTTACTGAGGCAATGGCAGATCCTGCCACGGCTTCGGACGCATACATTACTAATATTTACCTGCAGTCTTATAATGGAAAAGAAAAAAATATAAAGGATTTTGCCAATAGCTTTTATTCAAAAACGCAGAATCCCTATCCATACATTTATGCGCTGTGGTTCAATGATGCCGTGCTTGGAGCTTATGGGAAAAAGACCAGCGATAGCCAGGTAAAACTGATGGATCAATTAGTAAAGGATCCGAATGCTCAAGGAAGTTTAGTAGCAGCAGCTAATTACCAGGAAGAATTTCACTATCTCTTTTCCGCTGAATTTGATAAGACCCAAAATTATTCTAACAATATCGGGAACATAAGAAACTGGCAATTCACCGGGCCTTTTGAAAATTTATCCCAAAGCGGATTTTATAAAGAGTACGGGCCTTTGGAACATCCTGAGCCAGGTGCAACTTTTACATCGCTTACAAATGCTGATGTGAAATGGTTTACTCCGGCAGAGGAAATAAAAGATGGATGGATTCCGTCAACTTTTCAATTTAATAAACGCGTTGCAGTTATTTATGCCCAGTCATTCGTGTCTTCTTCATCAGATCAATCTGTGTTTTGTAATGTTGGTTGCACGGGGTCAATAAAAGTCTGGATTAATGATGTGCCGGTAATTGCTGAATCAAGAGAGCGGATTACCGAACTGGATGCTTATACAGTTAAGTGCAATTTAAAAAAAGGGATCAACCGGGTTTTAATTCAGCTTGGTTATACTAATTATGATTACCCTAATTTTTCATTACGGTTTACTGATGAAAAATATAAAGCCCTGCCAAATATTTACGGTTCATCAACTTATATGCCTTACCCAAAAAATAACGATAGCAGTATAAAATATACAATCATCCGGCCTTTTGCCGAGGAGTATTTTGCAGGTAAAATAAAATCACAACCCGGCAACCTTGTTAATTATTTATTACTTGCCGATGCCTGTTTAAGAAATGGAAAACTCCTGGAAGCACGGGATGTAATAAATGATGCATTGAAGATGGCACCGGAAAATTCACTGGTAAGAATGAAACTGGTTAACATATTGAACCAGCAAAATAATAAAACACTTTACCTGGAAGAATTGGAAAAAGTTAAACTTGCAGATGCTGAAAGCATGTTGGTATCTCAACTGAAAATGAAAGAATTTTATGATAATGAAAAATTTGAAGAATGTGCCGCCGAATTAGACAGGTATAAAGGATTATATGGAGAAGATGAATATGTGGATGGTTATAACCTGATGCTTTTGGCACACGATAAAAAATATGATGACTTAGTGAAGGTTGCTGAAAAAGTATATGCGAAATACCCGGGCAATGCTCAAACGATCGCAATGATGTACAATATTAAAAAGGATGTGTACAAGGACAATTCCGGCGCCCTTGCAGTATATGAGAAGTATATGAAAAATAATTACAACTATGATGTTTACACAGATTATGCAAATATTCTTGTTGACAAAGGAGATGTAAAAAAAGGGATGGCCATAAAGGAAAAATTATCATCAACATTTCCTTACGATCCTAACGGTTATTATAAACTGTCAAAGTATTATTTTTCTGTAAAAGATTACAATAAGTCAGAAGATTATGTACGCAAATCTTTGGCGCTCTCTCCATATAATGAAAACTATTGGGAGCAACTAGGCGATATTCATAGTGAAAAAAATAATACTTCGGAAGCCTTAAACGATTACAACCAATCGTTGAAGTTCGACCCGGATCAATACACCATCATCAGCAAAATAAGGAAGCTGAATAATAAGCCCGAAATTTCTAAATTATTTCCTGAAACGGATATTGAAAAAATAATTAAAGAAGATAATCCGGCAGACGCTAAAAACTCAGACTATGGATATTATTATATACTCGACCAGAAAAATGCAATTATGTATCCTGATGGTGCTACCGAAGAATATGATACTTACATGATAAGGATCACTAATGATAAAGGTGTGGAGGCTTACAAAGAATCATCCATAAATTATAATAATTCACAATCATTACTCATTGAAAAAACAGTAGTAATAAAAAAGAGCGGAGTGAAGATCGAAGGAGAAAGGAACGATAACCAAATAGTATTTACAAATCTTGAAGTGGGTGATGTTATTGTTTTTAAATACAGGCTTCAAACTTATGCTTATGGCCGGTTCGCAAAAGAATATTGGGACAGGTATGCTTTTGGCGGACAGATTTATTCTGCCATAACAAAATACAATTTAATTGTGCCTGCTGAGCAAAAAATAAATTACATATTGACTAATTCACCCATTCAGCCTGTAATCCAAAATATTGAGAACTTTAAGGAATATAGCTGGGTCATAGCAAAGCCGGTTCCTACAAAAGATGAACCTCTTATGCCGGGACAAGTAGATATCGGTACCGTACTTCATATTTCAACAATTTCATCCTGGAAGGACATCGCCAACTGGTATAGCGACATAACGAACAATAAGTCTGAAGAAGATTTTGAGATCATCTCTCTTTATAAAAAATTGTTTCCCGATGATAAAAAGAAATTATCCCAGTTTGAAAAGGCCAGGATTATTTATTCATACATAGAAGCTAATATTAAGTATAGCGAAGTTTCTTTCAGGCAAAGTGCATTTGTTCCGCAACGGGCGTCTGCTGTTTTATCAACAAGGTTGGGTGATTGCAAGGATCTTTCTGGTTTGTTTGTAACCCTTGCCCACATGGCAGGTATTAATGCTAAAATGGTATTGGTATCTACAAGAGACAACGGACAAAAAAATATATTGCTTCCTTCTGTAGACTTTAATCATTGCATAGTAAAAGCAGTACTGGACAACAAAGATCATTTTATAGAATTAACGGATAATTATTTGCCATTTACCAGTATGCCTAATAACTTAAGCGGTGCGCAGGCTTTGGAAATACCAAACAAGCCCGCTAATGAAAATGCTGAGCTTATACATTTAAAACCGGAAAACAGGATTAAGGATGTTATTAAAAGAGTGGTTGATATAAAACCGGAAGATGGTGATTTACATATTTCGGTAGCTACTGTTACTTATGGCGCTACTTCTTCATTTACAAGAGACAAATACCTGCACCTTGATAACGATAAGCAAATGCAGGAGATGGAAAAAAGTATCGCGGGTTCTTATAAAAACACAGTAAGCCTTGAAAAAATTGAGTTTAAGGATCTTGATAAATTAAATGATTCGGTTACCTATTCATTTAGCTATAAAGTAAAAGATGAAGTGGCAACAATAGGAAGTTTGAATACATTTAGAATTGTCTATCCTGATATAGTTGCTTCATTAGATAATTTTTCTGCGAGTAAAAGAGATTACCCGGTTGAGTACTGGAATTATGAAAACATAGATGCTTACGAAACAACTGTAACGATTACTGCGCCAAAAGGAAATAAATTTATTGAATTGCCGAAAGATGAAATCTTATCTTTTAAAGACATGAAGTATTCTATTCAATACAAATTAAAATCTCCGGATAAGCTTATTGTTACAAGAACATTTTCCAATGGAAGGCCACAGGAAATTTTACCTGAAGACTATCCTGCATTCAAATCTTTTTTTGAAAAAATTATTAAAGCCGAACAAAAATATATAGCCTATAAGTAATGGTTTATTTAGTTGAAATTTTAAATAATAAAATAATAAAAAAGCTCCGGGAATACCGGAGCTTTTTACATCTTATCTTAATTTGCTTTGGTCTGATCCGTATGTTTGTCATCCATCATTTGCATCAATTTCATTCCGAGCAAACCATTGATCGAGCCATCGGTTCCATTTGCGCCACCAATTAAAATATCAGGCATTATTTTTATCTGTCCTTTGCCAATCTCCTCTGTGATTTTATACTTTGTAAAGTTATCATCACCCATTGCTTTCACCTGCAACTCATAAGCTTCGGCGGTGCTTTTACCAATGGCCATAATTTTTTCAGCTTCTGCCAAACCAGTCTTACTAATCCTTTCTGCATCTGCGCTGGCATTGAGTTTTGTGGCTTCTGCCTGTGCACCAGCTCTTGCCTTAGTTGCTTCGGCTTCTGCATTGGCACGCATCTTTGTAGCGGTTGCTTCCGCATCTACCTGCAGCTTCAAACTATTAGCATCGCCTTCTGCTTTTTTTACGGTTGCATCGGCAGTGCGTTGAGCGATCTCAACGTTTTGCTGCGCTTTTACAATTTCTTTTTGCATGTCTGCGATGGCAGTTTCTTTTTCCATGCCCTGGCGTTTTTCCTGCGCCATGCGTTGCGTAGCATAAGTCTTTTCTTCTTCCTGTGCGATCTTCCTGTCGGTCAAAGTTTTCATCAATGATTCTGGTGGCACGATATCACCTATCAAAGTATCTACAGCATTCACGTTATATTCATCCAGCACTTCTTTCATATTGTCTTTTGCTGCCTGTTGCCTTTCCTTACGTGTCGCTAAGAAAGCGATCACATCACTGTCCTGTGCAGAGTTCCTGAAATAGTTGCCTATCGTAGGTTCCAGCACCTGGCTCACAAGGTTGTTCATACTTCCAAAACGTGCAATCACTTTTGGCGCTTCATTGGCTGGTATATGTATGATCTGTGAAACGTCCAGGTTGAATGGGAAACCATCCTGCGAACGCACAGTAATAGTGCAAAGATTTTTATCCAATTGATGTGCTTCACTTCTTGTATTTGCCCAGTTCAACACCAGGTTGGTTGTTGGCACCATTTCTACCTTCATGGTATATTTATTTATCGGGTATTTGCCGGGTCCATAAGGCTCCATCCATACACCGCGTTGCCCCTTGCTCACAATGTTGCCATGCTTGAAACTTTCGCCCGTCAGGTCTTTTCCATCCTGCCCTATGTAAGAAATTACGACACCCACATATCCAATAGGAACTTCAGTCATAGGTAATTCTTCTATCTGTACGGCCCATGGGTTTATGTTGTAGCTGCCTGCTAAAATAATAGAAGGTTGCAGGCCGCGGTTACCGTTGTACTCTAAGAAAGTATCAAAGTCCTGAAAGTTATTATGACCTTCAACATACTTACCTGCTATTTGCCCGCTCTCTATCGGCTGTCCATCCAGCGTTGTTACGATGCCCACCATATTTTCATGAATGATCACCATGTTAGTAATCGTAATGGTAAAAGCATACGTGTTGATGCGGTAAGTCCCGGCGGTGATATAAGTGGTCTGACGACCTTTTTGTCCACCATTGTTCAAAAACTTTTCTGCATCCTGGAAGTTGTCGCTGTCCACTCTTCTGCCGAGTATAGCGCCTGTTGGAATTTCTGCACCATCATTACTTAATATAAGCCCTATCTTACCCTCAGGGATAACCGTAAAGGATTGCAACTCTACTCCATATTGCCATGGCCACATTCTCCAGTAAAGACCGGGAGCAAGAGTTTGTGCCTGGAAACCTGCTTCACCCTTGGTTGCAATAATTCTGCCGCCGGGTAATTCACGATCAGCGCCAACAAGCACGAATTTTTTTGTTACCAAACCAATCCTGTTTTCAGGAACGATTATCATTCCGAATAGAAAGCGAAGGATGAATTTGTAAAGGACCAGTGAAAATAAAATTACTAGTATCCACCAGTAATCCATCAATAAATTTTGAATGTTCATTTTGTTAGTTTTAATATTTTTTGGAAAAATTGTTTATGGTTTTGCATAGCTATCACACAGCGTATATAGCATACCGTTATACTGCTAAATATCAGGCAGAACTTTAGCTCGTGATTAGTTAATTGCGAATAAAATTGTAATGTAGATTAACAGCTGAAAACTGCTGGTGGCTTTACTCTCTGGCGAAAATTGAATAGGAGAGAAGCAATAATGTGAGTCATCTTACATGGGAGCAGGCTCCGTTTAAATTTGAAATGTAAAGATATATCACAGTAAATTATCCTGCAAATAAATCGGGGGAAATCGGAGAGAAATCGTGTGAGAACAGATACGGTTTTGTTGAAGTTATCTTGTTCATTTGTTTAGGCTTACCAGGATATTCATTTTTTATTTACCCGGACCTTAATAATCTTTTCCAACTCGATCACATCAATAATATCTTTTGGCCTGTTGGTTGCTTTTTTGTTTTCAATCAACTGATTAATATGTAGAAAAGGTACTTTAACGTCCTTGATTTGTGCGATACTTGCAAGGCTTAAAGCAACTTCAAATGAAATGTTTTCAAGGCCAATCATGTTAGTCATTATGTCTAATCTTACACCACTCCCAATATAAAAGTCTGTCCATCCCGGAACAAAATCCAATTCCTCGAATGAAAGTTCTCCATACCCAAATTGTTCCAGTGCCTTACCTAAATTTTTTCTGTTATTGACTTCATCCTGCAGCCAGACATCAACATCGTTTGTAGCTCTTGAAAATCCATGAAGATTAACGGCAAAGCCACCAATCATAATGTATTTCACATCAAATTGATTCAGAGATTTCCAAAAATTGATTAAATCTGCATCAAGAATATCCATAAGTTTTGGTTGGTTATTTATGTGTCACTACTGCCTTTTCAAGCATAAGCTGAATACGCATCATCCGGCAGAACAGATGAAATTTTTCGGTATCAGTTCTTTCAATATTCTCCTTTATTCGTTTGGTCTCCAGGGCGGAAATATTATTCATCTCTTCCTGAATTTTTTGATCAATTGTTTCCTTTTTAGTGAGCCTTTCCATTATGTAAATATAAAATAAATCGCTCAAGGTGTTTGGCCACTTCAGTGGCCTGACACCTAACTAAACTACTTCGAAACATTCACCCTTACGCCTTCACTATGCGCTGTAAATTCAGGAGCATACATGCATTGAATGGTTGTGATACCGTTACTGAAATTTCCACTGTGCGTTACAAACATCGGGTACTCGAACACGTAAGTTCCCTTGTTTAAATAGCCAAAGAAAAAATTAGTGCTTACATCTTTTGTTGTTTCATAATAGCCAAGGCCATCCTGGTATTTATATTGACTTATTACATTGGTTGGCTCCATGCAGGAGGCACGCATATCTTTCATGTGTACATATTCCATGTCACGGTCAACTCTCAATTCGATACGCACCTTTATTTTATCGCCAATATGAACCTCACCCCCAACCCCCTCTCCTTCAGAGAGGGGAACGAGAACTGGTCCGTTATCTGTATTTTTTTCGATGAATAATTTTTTAGAAAGCTTTAATGGTGTCTCTGAAAAAGTTATTTTATCAAGATTTTCAAAATACTGCCAATAGACAGAACCCCATGTTGGAGTATTTATATGGATACTTGAAGTAAGAGGTGAGGGAGAAATTGCTACCTTAATATTTCCCATTTCCGGTTTTACGTCATCCCCTTCTATTCTCTTTTTAAAATAACCTGTACCTATTTCGGTTCCATCAACCTCATCACTTAAAATAGTTATAGATCCTATTTCAATTTTAGCACTTGGATTGGCACTTAACCAATTAGTTCCCTGCAACAATAAGGCATAACATGCATCAGCCGTGGCTTTTGTCGTCTTCCAGTTGTTGGTTTGTTTATTTTTTAATAGCCATGTTTTAAGATCATCAATTGTTTTTGGATCTTTTTCAATTTCAGAAAATGCTTCAATCATCATTGCCTGTGATTCTACAGGAGCCTGGTACCACCAATACCCATGCTGATCCCATTCTTTCCAATACATGCCTAACTCTTCATTGTTTATGGAGTTTTCTTTTAATGATTTAGTGATTGCCTTTGCAGTTGTTGCATCGCTGGTACGATTAAGCGCTAAAGCAATCATTGCCTGCATGTATTTACTTTGGCTAAGCCAGTATTTTTTGGATTGCTCACGGTAATAGGTGTACGCAGTTTGTGTTTCTTTTGCTATCGCATAATCAGGGAAGAAGCTGCGCATGTATAAATATTGGACAGCAATCGTTGAAAGATTATTATTCTTAAGATCTGATTTATACTTTATCAAGTCA
>JBDTSD010000025.1:0-37143 GCA_039931355.1 Ginsengibacter sp. | reverse complement strand
ACGCACTACATGCTTATACTTACAAAGAACTATGCTGTCAAAACCGGTCAGCCCCAAAACAATTGACAATTGACAATTGAGCCTGCAAATTTACAAAAATTATACTATTGTCTTATTAATCGATAGTTACATTAGTTTTACCGGAGTCAAATAAAAACATTCATGGAACCAATGGATTTTTACGAAGAGGAGATTCAAAAACTAGAAAGAGAACTTAAAAAATTACAACAAAGAAAGTCACTTTTAGGTTGGTTTCGCTTTGGCAGCATCGCAGCCATATTCTTGGCATTTTACATATTATGGTCACTGGGGGTATGGTATGTGACAATAGCAAGCTTGTTGTTGCTGATAGTTTTTGTGCGGTTACTTTATGCAGATCTTGCGAACAAGGAAGCCATTGATCATCTTAATCATTTGATCAATATCAATAAAGATGAACTGAAATATATCTCCGGGAACTATTATGACTTTGATAGCGGTGCCGCTTACGTGCCGAAGGAACATTTGTACGCAAATGATCTCGACATATTCGGAAGAGCCTCTTTATTTCAATATATAAGCCGGGCTACTTCAGAGATGGGGGGTAGCCAGCTCGCTGAATATTTACAGCATCCTGCGTCAGAAGATATTATATTAAAAAGGCAAATTGCCGAAAAAGAGTTATCTGCTGCAACGCAATGGCGGCAGACACTACAGGCACTGGGTAGAGAAAAGAAAATTTTATTTACTACAAAACAACGGCTGGACGATTGGTCAAATGAGGCGCCTGCTTTCTCTCAGTTTGCTCCGTGGAAATGGTTACGTTACGTGCTGCCCACTATTATTCTGACTATTGTTGCGCTTTACATTTTTGATTTAGTTAGCTCGTCTATATTTTACCTTTCACTGTTATTATTCGCAGCCCTGGCTTATCAAATCAATAAAATCATAGCACCTATTCATGAAAAATTATCTAAGATAGCAGATGAGCTTGATGTACTTTCTGTAAGCATCAGGCATGTTGAATCGGCAACTTTTGACAATGAATTATTTCAAGAATTACAAACAAATTTTTGTCAACAAAATAAAAAAGCATCTGATGAAATAAGGTACCTGAAAAAGATTCTTGATAAATTAGACCTCCGGTACAATCTCGTAATATCATTTCCTTTAAATATTTTATTGCTATGGAATTTACAGCAGGTACTCGATCTTGAAAAATGGAAATCGGGCCATAAAAAAAATATCAATAAATGGTTCGAAACATTGGGACATGTTGAAGCGTTAAATAGTCTTGCAACTCTTTGCTTTAATGAACCGGGCTGGGTGTTTCCGACAATTGCACCGGGCTATTTTTTTATAAAAGGAAAAGAAATAGGACACCCTTTGATATTAAAAAAGAAACGCGTGAATAATTTTATTGAGCTCACGCATGATGGAGAAATAATGCTGGTAACTGGCTCCAACATGGCCGGCAAAAGCACGTACCTGCGCAGTATAGGTGTAAACGTTGTACTGGCAATGGCTGGTGCGCCGGTTTGCGCCAGGGAGTTTAATGTATCGCATGTACAAATCATAAGTAGCATGCGCATAACAGACAACCTGGAAGAAAGTACTTCCACTTTCTATGCAGAGCTGAAAAAACTAAAAACGATTATTGAAAAAGTAAATAGCGGTGAAAAGGTTTTTATCCTTCTTGATGAAATATTAAGAGGAACGAATTCACTCGACCGGCATACAGGTTCAGTTGCTTTAATGAAACAATTAATTAAACACCATGCTGCCGCAATAATAGCGACACATGACCTGGAACTTGCAAAATTAAAAAACGAGTTTCCTGGAAATATTATTAATTATCACTTTGATGTGCAGGTAAGTAACGATGAATTATATTTTGATTATGAGCTGAAACCCGGCGTGTGCAATAGTTTGAACGCTTCTATACTTATGAAGAAAATAGGAATAGAGCTTTGATTAATGCCCTTTCCCCCACCCAAACCAATCGTTGCCATTTGCAAAAAGCATAAGAGCAAACAGGATTACCATACCGGCGATCTGTGCGTACTCAAGAAATTTATCACTGGGCTTTCTGCCAGATACCATTTCTATTAAAGTAAACAATACATGCCCCCCATCTAATGCGGGAATAGGAAGCAGGTTCATAAATGCAAGTATAATGGAAAAAAATGCGGTAATGTTCCAGAAGGCTTCCCAGTTCCAGCTACTGCTCGGGAAGATGGAAGCCATGGTTTTAAACCCCCCAAGCCCTTTATAAGCACCTGTTTTAGGGTTAAGTATTAATTTAAACTGCTGAATATAAAAATCAAGTTGCTGGCCCGTCTTTTTTACACCTGCGGGAAATGCGGCAAGCAAACTATAAGAAGTATTTTGTTGTTTCAAAAAACCAAGACTATCAGCCTGGTCAATATCAATTCCATAAAAACCAATTTTACCTTCTTTGTCTATCAACGTACGCGTTTGCATGGGAACATTGTTACGTATAAAAGAAACTGAAACGCTGTCTCCCTTTTTTTGTGATAACGCAGGTGCAAGCTCATCGAAAAACCTTATTGGCGTAGAATCAATGGCGACAATTTTATCGTATGGCTGCAACCCGGCAAGCTTTGCATTGGAAGAACTCTTATCATCAAAAGAACCCACGAGCGAAGGTACCCTCGGCATTACAAGTGTATTGCGTTTTCCCTTTTTCTCAACAAGCTTTTCAATCATGTTGATAGGGATATTAATAATCTTAGTGCTATCGTTCCTGTTAACCATTATCTGGCGCCCAAGCAAAATCTTTGCCGGCAGATCATTAAAATATTCAATAGGCTCGCCATTTACAGAAACGATTTTATCACCGTTCTTTAAACCAATATCATTCATAAGACTATCGGTCACCCATATCCCAAATTGTGCATTTGCGTTTGGCAATTTTTGCTCGCCCCAATGGTAGAGTATCATTGCATAAATAAAAAATGCAAGCAGCACATTCATCGTTACACCACCCAGCATAATGATCAGCCTTTGCCATGCCGGTTTACTCCTGAATTCCCAGGGTTGTGGTGGTTGCTTTAGCTGTTCTTTATCCATGCTTTCGTCAACCATGCCGGCAATTTTTACGTAGCCGCCCAAGGGAAGCCAGCCAATGCCATACACTGTTTCTCCTATCTTCTTTTTAAATAGAGAAAACCAGGGATCGAAAAAAAGATAAAACTTTTCTACCCGGCATTTGAACCATTTTGCCGTGATGTAATGGCCGAATTCATGAATAATCACCAATATTGATAAGGAAAATATGAGGTAGCCAGCTTGCAAACCTACATGCTGCCAGTTTATTGCTAATAATGTCATAAGATGTAACCCCGAACCCCTAAAGGGGCTTTAATTTAGTTAAGATAGAGTGTCATTTTTTGTTCCGAATAGAATTTTTCTTTTCTCCCCTTCGGAACCGGGGGTCTTACATATTGAGTAATGACGCCGCGAAATTACGAGCCTCGCCGTCGCTTTCAAAATAATCTGTAAGATTTGGCTTTTCTATAAAAGCTATTTTATCCATTGTTTTTTCAATCACTGCAGTAATGTCTAAAAATCCTATCCTGTTATTTAAAAAAGCCCAGACCGCAATTTCATTTGCAGCATTTAGCACACAGGGCAGGTTCCCTCCTTTTTCCAAGGCAGTCGTGGCTAAAACCAGGTTGCGAAAAGTCTTAATATCCGGCTCCTCAAAGTTCAGATTTGGGATCTTTTTGAAATTGGCTCTTGGACTTTTATTAGGTAATCTATGCGGGAAGGCAAGCGCATATTGAATTGGCAGTTTCATATCAGGCAAACCCATCTGGGCTTTTACGCTGCCATCTTCAAACTGGACCATACTGTGAATAATACTTTGCGGGTGAATGATCACTTGTATCTGGTCGGGAGATAGATTGAATAGCCATTTGGCTTCAATCATTTCAAGGCCTTTATTCATCAATGTTGCAGAATCAATGGTAATCTTTGCGCCCATCGTCCAGTTAGGATGCTGCAAGGCGTGATCCCTTTTTACATTCACTAAAAAGTTTGGTTTTTTTCCGAGGAAAGGCCCCCCGCTGGCGGTTAAAATTACCTTCTCAATTTTGTTTCTTGTTTCTCCTACCAGGCACTGAAATATTGCTGAATGTTCGCTATCTACCGGAATAATAGGCGCACGATTTTCCAATGCTTTTTGCATTACAATATCCCCGGCAACTACCAGTGTTTCTTTATTTGCGAGTGCAATCGCTTTCCCTTTTTCTACGGCTTTTAGCGTGGGTATAAGGCCTGCAAAACCAACAATCGCCGCAAGCATCATGTCATATGTATTAAAGTCAGCAACCTCTTCTAATGCAGCAACACCTGCAAAAACCTTAACATCGGTAGAAGCCAGTGCAGATTTTACAGCTTCGTATTTTTTCTCATCGCCAATCACCACTGCATTAGGTGAAAATTTTAACGCCTGCTCTACGAGCAGTTTATTGTTATTTTGTGCGGTTAATATCTCGACCTCGAATAAGTCCGGATTTGCTTCTATCACTTCCAAAGTTTGTGTACCAATGGAGCCCGTAGAGCCGAAAATCGCAATCCTCTTTTTTATTTCTTCACTCATACTACATTCTATATTTCTAATAATTCGTTCCAAAAGGTCTAAGGCGTAAGGTTTATGGAGTGGAGCCTAAGAAAATCCCCACCTCTCCTTTCCTATGTAAACCGGCAATTTACTCTAATAATTTCTGTAAAGCGTCATTCACCTTTTCAAAATTGAAACGGGATAATACATTATTCATCATTTCTGAAATAGCTCCATTTTGCAAATTTCCGATTGACCCCAAATGCGTATGTGCAATACCTGTGCTGTATGTAAAATTATTATCCTGTATATCCGAAGCAATTTTTTTATACGCATCTCTTAGGGGAACGCCTTCGAGTACAAGCTTATTCATTTCTTCAACAGTAAATAAATATTTATATTTTTCATCCAACAAAATATCCTTCTTCACTTTTATATTTTCCAGCATCATTGTAGCCATAGAGATACAGGCATGTATATTTTGAAAAGCGGGGATTATGTGTTCTTTTAATAATTGAAAATCCCGGTGATAGCCTGAGGGCAGATTAGCGCACATCAGCATGATCTCGTTTGGCAATGCCTGCAGGCGATTGCAATGCCCCCTGATCAGCTCAAATACATCCGGATTTTTTTTATGCGGCATAATGCTGCTGCCAGTTGTAAGCTCATCAGGGAAAGAAATGAAATCAAAATTTTGATTAAGATATAGACAGGCGTCCATGCTTAAGCGGCCAAGCGTTGCTGCAAAGTTGGCCAACGATTGAGCAACAATACGTTCCGTTTTTCCACGGCCCATTTGGGCATATACCACATTATAATTCAAATCTTCAAAACCAAGAAGCTCAGTTGTCATTGCCCTGTTTATGGGAAATGATGAGCCGAAGCCGGCTGCGGAGCCTAACGGATTTTTATTTACTATTTGCCACGAAGCATTTAGTGAGATCATATCATCAACAAGACTTTCCGCGTAAGCCCCAAACCAAAGCCCGAATGATGAAGGCATAGCAAGTTGCAAATGCGTATAGCCCGGCATGAGGTAATCTTTATATTTCTCACTCTGATTTATAAGAAGGTCGAATAGATTTTTGACTTCCTGCACGAGACGTTCAATTTCATAACGCATGTAAAGCTTCATATCCAGGAGCACCTGGTCGTTACGCGAACGTGCGCTGTGAATTTTTTTCCCGGTGTCTCCATATTTTTTTGTCAAAAGAAATTCTACCTGCGAATGCACATCTTCTATTCCTTCATCAAGGATAAAAGTTCCATTCTGTGTAGCGTTGTAAATTTCTTTTAAACCCTCATGTAATTCTTTTAAATCATCGCCGGTAAGGAGATTTATCGACTGCAACATTTTGATATGCGCTATAGAACCCAATACATCAAATGGGGCAAGATAAATATCAAGCTCACGGTCTTTACCAACGGTGAATGTTTCTACTTCTTTTGTAGCCGATGTATTTTTTTGCCAAAGCTTCATTTAATTTTTATTACGCGAATTTTTTAAAAACATTCCGCGAATGGACAAACCACAAGCAGGACCATATATTACATTGGAAAACTAAATGCATATTTTCAAACCACCATTAAATCTTCCGTAAACTCATCATGCAGCGGGTGCAATAAGGAATTGTAATAAACATCAATTGGATGTAATTGAACAGCCGCATTTTTGCCCCACCATAATTCCCCGTTTTTTATAATAAATTTCTTAAATGCTGCAGTGGAGTTGTATTTTTTGTAGTCTCCTTTAAGCGTGTTAAAAAAAGGACGAAAGTCTATAATCCTGTTTTCAGCATTATTAAAAAAAATCTTAAGTACAAAAGGTTCCAGTTGAATGGCGTCCGATATTTTTAAAGCTTCTTTCTTATCACTTCTGCTTTTACCGATTGATTGTAATACATTATTTTGTCCCATTTTTCTTTAATTTGTTTTTCATACTTTTTTATAAAGATACCTACATCCCGGCATTCCACATTTGTCAAAGGCATGTACCCTTTTATTTTTTTAAAATGAATTTCGAGTTGATTATTTAACCAAACCAATTCCGCTTTCACCTGCCTGTCCTGAATAAAAACATGCACATGAACCGGCAGATGATCATTCGTATAAATAAAGATTTGAAAATTAAGATACTGATAAATCTTTGGCATATTTCCCACGAATTTTTATCACGGTTCACTAATTTACTCTTTCAACTCAACCAATAATTTTTTTCAGGTTTTGCAATATTTGTACATATTTTTTTATCCCCTCCTGTATTTCATCAACAAAAATATATTCGTCCGCGCTATGGCTGCGGGCGGAATCGCCGGGCCCCATCTTTAATGCCGGAAAAGGCATCAATGCTTTATCGGAGCAAGTGGGCGACCCATAAGATGCAAGCCCCAGCTTATTCCCGGCAATAACCAGCGGATGACTTTCTTCAATAAATGAAGGCCGCAACCTCGTGCTCCTTGGCGTAACTGTAGCTTTTACATTTTGCCTTATACACGCCAGCACTTCCTCAAATGTGTATAATTCATTTACCCGTATATCAACTACGAAGCTACATTCGGAAGGCACAATATTATGTGTTTTGTTAGCAGTTTCTATGGAGGTGACTGCTATATGCACCGGGCCAAGGAGCTGAGAAACTTTTTCAAATGCATAACTACTTAACCACTCAATATCTTTCATGGCGATATAGATGGCATTCAGTCCTTCGTTGCGTGCCGCATGGCCGGCAATACCTTTTGCAGTGCAGTCCAAAACAAACAGACCTTTTTCTGCCACCGCCATTTTCATAAGGGTTGGTTCGCCTACAATTCCACAATCAATTTTAGGGAGATAAGAAAGCAGGTACTCTACACCGTTATGCCCGGATATTTCTTCTTCGGCTGTAGCTGCGATTACCATATTGAAAGGAAGATCTTCAACTGCGTAAAGATGAACAAAAGCTGATAGCAAAGACACGAGCGGGCCTCCCGCATCGTTGCTGCCAAGGCCATACAACTTGCCTTCTTTCTCAAGTGAAACAAAAGGGTCAAGCGTATAGCTTTTATTGGGCTTCACTGTATCATGATGAGAGTTCAGCAAAATGGTAAACTTATTTTTATCAAAATATTTGTTTACAGCCCACACATTATTCAGAGTTCGATTTGTAACGATGTTCCTTTCTTGCAGAAATGCCTCTATTATGTCCGCTGTTTTATTTTCTTCTTTACTGAACGAAGGAGTGGCGATTAATTGCTTTAGCAGAGCAACGGCATCTGAAAATATTTTGACAGGAATTTGAGAGAATTCTTGTGCGGCTTCGTTATTGTTTTCAGTATTATTACTCTTATTCATCCTGATATTTTTGTCCCATTTTCGCCGTTTACTAATTGGAGCAGGCTATTTGAATTTCCAATGATAATTTCGGCTACGCCATTGTTTGCGGCAAATAAAGCATTATCGATTTTTGGTAATATTCCTGCATACAATCTGTTTTCTTGTTTTAGCTTTTTGTAAAGATCAATGTCCATCTTTGGGATTACAGAATCTTCATCATTCACATCTTCAAGTATTCCATTTTTTTCAAAACAGTATATCAATTTCACATCGTAGCATTTTGCCATTGCTATCGAAAGCACCGCTGACATTGTATCCGCATTGGTATTTAAAATATGGCTATTGCCGTCGTGGGTAAGCGGTGCAAGCACGGGTACCAGGTCATTGTCCAAAAAGATTTGCCATATATGTGGGTTAATATCTCCGGCATTTATATCACCCACCCAGCCATAATCAATTTCTTTTACGGGCCGCTTTATTGCGGGAAGCACACTAGCATCAGCTCCGGTAAGGCCGATCGCGGAACAATGTAAGGCCTGCAACGAGGCAACTATTTTTTTGTTCACCAGGCCGCCATACACCATTGTTACCAAGCCAATCGTTTCATCATCTGTTACTCTCCGGCCATCAATATATTTGGATTGTATTCCCAATTTATCTCCAATCGAAGTTGCTATTTTCCCGCCGCCATGTACAAGTATTTTCTTACCGGCAATTGTTGAAAAATCTTTTAAAAAAGAAACAAGCGCTGTGTCATCATCAATTACGTTTCCCCCAATTTTAATAATATATAAAGCTTCCTTTACAGGACCAACACTAAGATTTTTCTTTCGCCTTAATTCATCTACATTCATTTCATGCCGGTTAATATATTTGCTAATACTGCCTGCGCAGCCCACACCCTGTTTCCTGCTTCTTCTGTTATGATGCTGTTTGAGCCATCCAACACTTCATCGCTTATTTCCACGTTTCTGCGTACAGGAAGGCAATGCATTATTTTCGCATTATTAGTTGGTATCAATTTTTTATTTGTCAACATCCAATCGCTTTTATTTTCTTCCGCTTTCCCATAATCTTTGTAACTGCTCCAGTTTTTCACATAAACAAAATCGGCATCACTTAGCGCTTGTACCTGATCGTTAGTAATTATTGCTCCATCAGTAAAACGCTGATCCAATTCAAATCCGGGAGGATGAGTAACGGTAAAGTTACAGGCATCCCATGCATTGATCCATTCACAAAAACTGTTGGCAACGCATTGGGGTAATGGCTTCACATGCGGAGCCCACGTTAATACAATTTTTGGTTTTCTTTTATTTGCTACAGGAAGATGATCTGTAATGGTAATGATATCAGTCAGGCTTTGCAAAGGGTGCACTGTCGCGCTTTCCAGGCTTACCACGGGAATACCTGCATACTTTACAAATTGATTCATTACATTTTCATTGTAATCTTCCTCCTTACTTTTAAGTGAAGGGAAAGTCCGCACTCCCAGCACATCGAAGTAACGGCCAAGAATAGGCGCAGCATCTTTGACATGCTCTACGGTGGTTCCATTCATTATAGCACCCTCTTCAAACTCGAGTGACCAACCATCTTGCGAGACATTAAACACCACGGGGTCCATCCCAAGGTTTTGTGCGGCAATTTGCGTGCTCAAGCGTGTACGCAGGCTCGGGTTTAAAAATAAAAGTCCAATTCGTTTTCCTTTTCCAAGCTCGTTTTTTGAAAAAGGATTTTTCCTGAATTCAATCGCTGACCTTACGAGGTTTTCAATATTTCCGGCATCTTTTACGGAAAGGAAATTTTTCAAATCGCGTGTACTTAAATTGTAAATGTATAATTGCTGTAAAAGTATAGTTATTCAAAACAAATTATGAAACTGCTGCATTAACATCCTGCAGAGAAAGTGCAGAAACTTCGTCACGTAACGCGTCAAGGAATTTATCAGCATCACTTTTTGATAAAGCAAGTGAAGGCAAAAGCCTTATTACATTTGGCTTTGCCTCGCCGGTAAAAATTTTATGTTTTGATAAAAGATTTTTTTTCAAGTCTTTCAACTCAGCAGGAACATCAAAGCCAATCATCAAACCTTTGCCACGCACATTTTGCAACTGATCAATTTTTTCTATTTCTTCCATCAAATAATTTCCTATTTCAATAGCATTTTCCAAAAGATTTTCTTTTTCAATTACCTCCAACACCGCCAGGGCAGCAGCACATGCCAGGTGATTGCCTCCGAAAGTGGTTCCTAACAAAAAGTATTTTGGTTGAATATGTGGCGCAATAGAAATACCTGCAACAGGAAATCCATTGCCCATCCCCTTTGCCATTGTATAGATATCCGCATTGACATTTGAATAATCATGGGAGTAAAATTTGCCGCTCCTGCCATACCCGCATTGCACTGAATCTGCGATAAATACAGCACCATGTTTATCGCAGAGTTCCCGTATGAGTTGCAGGAAAGTTTCTGATGCAATATTGATTCCTCCAACACCCTGTATGCCTTCTACAATTACCGCGCATACTTCATCACCATTTTCATTGAAATATGTTTGTAAAGCCTCTTCATCATTAAATGGAAGAAATATTACATTATCAGTTTCGTTTACGGGAGCCACGATTGATGGATTATCAGTTGCGGCGACAGCAAGAGATGTGCGCCCATGAAATGCTTTTGTAAAAGAAATTATTTTTTTACGCCCATTAAAAAATGAAGCAAGCTTCAATGCATTTTCATTTGCTTCCGCACCGGAATTGCAAAGAAATAACTGGTAATCATTTTTACCGGAAACCTCTCCCAATTTTTCAGCGAGCTGTTGCTGAATCGGAATTTTTATAGAATTAGAATAGAAGGCAATTTTTTCCAGCTGTTCCTCAATTCTTTTTACCCAGTGTGGATGTGTATGACCTATACTTATTACTGCATGGCCGCCATACATGTCCAGGTATTTGTCGCCTGTATCATCCCAAACATAGGAGCCCGAAGCCTTTACAATATTCACATTGTTTACCGGATATACATCGAAAAGTTTCATAAAAAAAGGTTTAAGGTAGTGACAAGAATTCCTAAACTTTTCAAAAGTTAGCTTAACAAAAAATATAGTTTATCAAAAAATAAACTTTAGAAAAGTTACCAGCATTGACTTCTAAAAGTAATTCGCTTTTAACCTCAATCCTTCCTGCTCATCCAAGCCAAACATCAGGTTCATATTTTGCAAAGCCTGCCCGCTAGCGCCTTTCAGCAAATTATCGAGCGTAGAATGAACAACGAGGTTATCATCTTCTTTTTCAAGATGAATAAAACAATTATTTGTGTTAACTGCCTGTTTCAAAAATATAGGCTCATGGCTGATCTTAACGAAGGGATGACCGCTGTAAAATTCCTCGTACATTTTATAAATCTTTTCCAGGCTTGAAGCAGATTTCAATTGCGATGTGATAAAAATACCCCTGGTGAAATCGCCCCGCCACGGAATGAAATGTATGGATGCCGATGATGAGCCAGAAAGAAAATTCAGCGATTCGTTTATCTCATCGAGATGCTGATGCCTGAGCGACTTGTATGCCTGGATATTATTGTGCCGCCATGAAAAATGAGCTGTAGTAGAAAGCGATTGACCGGCACCGGTAGAACCGGTAATACCAGTTGTATAAACATCTTTTACTTCATTTGCAAGCGGCAGAAGCCCCAGCTCAATGGCTGTAGCAAAGCAACCCGGATTCGCAATATTATCTGACGTTTTTATTTTATCCCTGTTAATCTCAGGCAAGCCGTAAGTAAAATTCCTGTGTTGAAAGACAGTATTAGCACTAAGCCTGAAATCCTGTGATAGTGAAATAATTTTTATGTGAGCAGGAATATCATTCGTCTCCAGGAATTTTTTTGAATCTCCATGGCCAACACAGAGAAAAAGGACATCTACTTCGTTATTCGGAATATCGCAAAAGCTAAGGTCCGACTGCCCTGCCAGGTCCTGGTGAACTGCATGCAAGGGCTTACCAGCATTGCTTTTGCTATGTACAAATACTAAATCAGTAAGTGCATGGTTAATCAACAAACGTATCATTTCGCCACCCGTATATCCTGCACCACCAATAATGCCAACTTTAATCTTCTTGTTCATCAGCGCTGTTTTTTACAGAATGATAAATAGCAGTTTGATTACCGAAAATCTTACTAAAGCCTCTTACATCTTCTCCGCTCCATCCTGTATTCATTTCACCATACCTGCCAAATTTACTACTCATTAAGTCAAACGGTGATCCGATGCCCGTTACCTGGTAGCGATAAGGCATTAACTGAACAAAAACTTCACCTGTTACATGCTGTTGCGAAGATTCCAAAAATGCTTCTATATCACGCATAACGGGATCGAGTACCTGTCCTTCGTGTAACCAGTTACCATAAAAATCAGCTAGCTGGCTTTTAAGATTTAATTGCCATTTTGTAAGCACGTGTTTCTCTAAAGCATGATGCGCTTTAATGATAACCATTGGCGCTGCAGCTTCAAAACCGACCCGGCCCTTTATCCCTATAATTGTATCACCTACATGCACGTCACGCCCTATAGCATAAGGGCCTGCGAGTGTTTGTAAATATTGAATTGCTGCTACAGGATGCTCAAAAGTCTTTTCGTTTATGCCTACAAGATTTCCTTTTTCAAAAGATAGTTTTACTTGCTGCTCTTCTTTATTTGAAAGTTGCGTAGGCCAGGCTTCTTCGGGTATCATACCGTTGGATGATAAGGTTTCCTTTCCGCCAACACTTGTTCCCCAAAGGCCTTTATTAATTGAATAAGCAGACTTTTCGAAATTCATTTTCACTCCTTTCGATTTGAGGTAATCAATTTCCTGCTGCCTGGATAATTGCATGTCACGAATGGGTGTAATGATCTCGACGCCGGGTATCATAATGTGGAATATCATATCGAAACGTACCTGGTCGTTTCCTGCACCGGTGCTACCATGGGCTACGGCATCAGCATTTAGTTTCTTTACATGCTCTGCGATATTCAATGCCTGGGAAAGCCTTTCTGCGCTTACACTTAATGGATAGGTATTGTTTTTAAGAACGTTACCATAAATGAGGTATTTAATTATCGTGTCGTAATAACTTTTCGTTGCATCAACAGTAGTATGTGTTGTAACTCCCAAAGCCTCTGCACGCTTTTCTATCGCCGCTAATTCATCTTCTGAAAAACCACCCGTGTTTACGATTATGCTATGAACATCGTAGCCCAATTCATCTTTGAAATATTTCACACAATAAGAAGTATCAAGACCGCCACTAAAACCAATTACTACTTTTTTAGACATCAATTTTATTTAGAGATTAAAGAAGAAGCTTAAAATAGATTTTCTTTTGTCTGATTTTTTTCCTTTTAAAAACTTAATAAGCCGGCTTTGTTTTAGACGCATGAAACGCTCATACTGCTCTGATTTCTTTTCGAATTCAGCGGCTGTTTCCTCTGGTTCATAGTGATCTGTAGGATCGTAAAGCATAGCTGTGCACATACAATTTTTTCTTTCTTTACTCATAAGAATATCATAGTTCACACAACTCTTGCATCCGGCCCAAAAATTTTCATCATCGGTGAGTTCACTGTATGTGACCGGCTCATAACCCAAGTCACTGTTGATCTTCATAACAGCAAGCCCGGTAGTGAGGCCAAATATTTTTGCCTTAGGATACTTTTCGCGGGAAAGATCGAAGATTCTTTTTTTAATACTTTTAGCAATACCTGTTTTTCTAAAGGCGGGTGATACAACCAAGCCACTGTTCGCAACAAAGCCTTCTTTACCCCAGGCCTCGATGTAACAAAAGCCAACCCATGTATTATCTTCGGTAATGGCAATTACTGCTTTGCCTTCCTGCATTTTTTGCTGAATATATTCTGTAGAACGTTTTGCAATTCCGGTACCTCTTGCCTGCGCAGACGCAGCCATCTCATCAGTGATGGTTTGAGCAAATTTGAAATCGTTGGAATCAGCAACACGAACAATTATTTTTGATTGTTCCACTTTGCGTTTGTTTAAAGATTGAATTATCTGGTGAGCGGGGATTTTTTCACTGATAGGGGCTATGTCAACGGCTCGGCCTATCAGTATCCAGGTCGGAAGAAACAGCGCAGAGGCTTTACCTGTTCAGCTATTGAGGCTGCAGGAACAAAACAAGAAATGGAGAAATCGTGGCCTTTCACTTTTTTATCATTTAATGAATAGAATGCAAATGTAAAAATTTTTACCATTCATTCTACAAAACGTTTTAAAGGATATGTTATTGTTTATTTTATAGTTTTAGATATACTTTAATAATCAGTTGCCCTAAGGGTTCTAATCGTTGACTGCTTCAGGGGAAGGTTTTTTTACCCAACGCTTCAATCCATCTGCAATTACCCTATCATTGCTCAACCTCGGCACTTTATTTTGACCACCAAGTTTGCCAATGCTCTTCATATAATTAATAAAACCGCTTTTTTGAACTGGTGATATTTTTAAAGGTTCGAGAATATTTCCCTTTATAAGATCATCATAATAAATATTTTTCTTTCTTAAAGCCCTGTCAATATCCATTGCAAACTTTACCAGGTCAGATGGTATGTTTTCAAATTCAATAAACCATTCATGGAAGCTCTTTTTGCCATCCACTGAAATTTTAGGAGCTACTGTAAATTCAGTGACTTTCACGTTTTCCGAATTCGCTGTTTTCAATAATGCTTCTTCTACTTCTTCGCCAATCACGTGCTCTCCAAAAGCAGAAATGTAATGCTTAACTCTGCCCGTTACTACAATGCGATAAGGATTCAGAGAAACAAACTTTATCGTGTCTCCAACATTGTATGCCCACAAACCCGCATTACTGCTTATTATCAGCACATAATTCTCATTAAGCTTTACATCTTTTAACGTAAGCCTTGTTGGGTTTTCATTAAAAATTTCAGCAGCAGGCACAAACTCAAAAAATATTCCACTATTCGAATTTAATAGCAGGCCTTCATCTTTCTGACTATCCTGGAAAGCAAAAAAACCTTCGCTTGCCGGATACAATTCAATCGTATCAATTTCTTTCCCAATGGTCTCAACAAGCTTAGACTTGTAAGGTTCATAGTTTACGCCACCTTGCACCATCACGCTAAAATCAGGGAAAATATCTTTAATCTTTTTACCGGTTTTTTTTACGAGTTCATCAAAATACATTTGCATCCATGGCGGTATGCCGCTTATCAATGTCATATTTTCATTCACCGTTTCTTCAACGATTTTATCAAGTTTAGTTTCCCAGTCTTCAATGCAATTTGTCTCGAAGATTGGCAACTGGTTGGACCTTAAGTAGCGTGGTATATGATGATTTACAATTCCGCTTAACCTCCCTGTTGGTATGCCTCCTACCCTTTCAAGCTCAGGCGAACCACTAAGGAAAATCATTTTTCCATTGGCAAATTGTGTATTACCTGATTGAGCCATGTAGCACAGCAGCGCATCCCGGGCAGTATTTATATGATTGGGGATAGAATCTTTCGTAATAGGAATGTATTTAATACCGCTTGTTGTACCACTTGTTTTTGCAAAATAAATAGGCACGCCTTTCCATAAAATATTGTGCTTTCCGGCCTTTATCTTTTCGATATATTCTTTAAAGTCTTCATACTCCCTTATCGGAACATTCTTTACAAAGTCCGCATGATTCTTTATGCTGATGAACTTATGCTCTTTGCCGAATTCAGTTTTTAAACCTGTTTTTATTAGGGACTGAAAAACATTCTCCTGGTCAGCAGGAGCGGTGAGCATACTCTTACGGATTTGCTTATATGTGTAGGTGGCATATGGCTTTGCCAGGAATGATTTTATCTTCATTTGAAAAGGCTAATCTTGGGGTCAAATTTACATAGAAATGATTTAATAGTTTTTTTGAATACGTTAATTAGAAAGTTATAGGCTATGCTTTTATCGCATTTAGTAAATAGGGATTTTTCAATATACTAATGAAAATCCCAAGCAGCCGGTATTAACTGTGTCAACGATTATTCGTAGTGCAAATAAATGGGACATTAAAAATCCCAATTCGAAGAATTGGGAGGAGAATTGTGGTACCACGTACGGGATTCGAACCCGTGATTCCTCCGTGAAAGGGAGGCGTCTTAACCCCTTGACCAACGCGGCATTTTTTGCTAAGGGACGGCAAAGATAACCTCAGGGTGTTTTGCTGCCAAATATTTTCTTTGTTGATGTTTTTGCAACTTAGTATGGACTCAAATTCGTTAAGGATTCCTTGTTTCTGCCAAAGAAATACACAAAAGATTGATAACATAAATACCAATCTCAGCAGAAAAAACGATTACGAGAATAATTAAAACTTAGGACACGGAATGCCTTTACCGCCAGAAGATGGCTGCTTAATATAGATAAGAGAAATTTCCATTCCTCCCCGGCTTTGCGATCCTGCTTTTAAGCCGGAAGTATTGATATCATAAGTTGCTCCAACACGGAGGCCGCTAAATTCCAGGCCGACGTAGGGGATAATAGCATCGTTTATCCTGTACCAGGAACCAAGGTATATATTGGATGGCCTATCACTTTCAGGATCAAGCGGCGTTGCAAGCGCTCCGCCAATTGATACTTCAGAAGATTTATTTTGTACCTGGTAAATTCCACTGGTATGCAAAGTAAGAATGTCAGAAACCGGGAAATATCCACCAGCGCTTATAGTGGTACGCATAGCAATGTTCCAATTACCTCCTTTAAAACTTTCTTTTGGGCGGTTAATATGGTAAATAGACGCACCCACATAAAAATTATTATCAGCGGTGGTAGAACCTGTATAAATAAGGCCGGCATTCACATCAAAGTAGTTAATATTTAAATTATTAGTACTGAAAATATCCTGTGTTACGCCGGTAAATCCAAAAGGTGTAAGCTGATCTGCAAAATATAATTTGCTGTTATCAAGTCGCTTCTGGCCATAAGTTCCCTGGAAACCGACGCCTATCTGTTGAAAACCATCTTCATCTAAAGCTTTATGATAAGAGGTGGAAAGCCCGATGTAATTATTAGTGAGTATTCCTCCGCCGGCTTTATCGGTGAGTGCGAGTATTCCGATACCCCATGTATCAAAATCCGGCAGCTTGCTTTTTAAAATTGCAAAATCAACACTTAAAGTTGATGTAGTGTACACATTATTAAACGCCGGCCATTGGTTACGATAATTACCGGCAACACGCAAAGTCCCATCGAATTTTCCAGTCAATGCCGGGTTCAATGTAAGTGGGGAAGAAAAGAATTGGGAGAAATGTGGATCCTGTGCCTTTGTAAAAAAAGTGAGGCAGGTAAGCGCAATGATGGTACAGATATGTTTTTTCATTAAGCGAAAGTTCAGAGTTTAAAGATACGTTTTAAAATTATTCAAGAGATAATGGACTATTGAATATTGTCATTTTCTTTGAAGGAAATTCCGGTTCCTTTTCGCTCAAAAAGGTAAAATGCAAAAAATCAAAATTAATTCAAAAGCAACTTTGCCTAATAATTGCCAGGCAAGAAAATTACATTTGGACTTTAACCCCATAAGCAAGATCGCCTGCATCGCCCAGGCCAGGCACAATGTAACCTTTAGCAGTTAATTCGTCATCAATATCGCCGCACCATATTACAGCCTTAGGTTCAGCTCTTAATACATATTCAATACCGACCGTACATGCCAAAGCACACACAATGTGAATCTCTGACGGATTTCCTTCTTCACGAAGAAACTGCATTGTTTTTACTAAAGACGCCCCTGTAGCGAGCATTGGATCAGAAACAATCACCACGCGATTTTCCATTTCCGGGCAGCTAATATAATCAAGGCTGATCTCAAATGATCCGTCCGGTTTATGTTTACGATAGGCACTAATAAAAGCATTATCCGCTTTATCAAAATAATTGAGTAAACCGTTGTGCATGGCAAGGCCGGCCCGCAGAATAGTTGCCAATACCGGTTGCTTTTCTAAAACCTTACAGTTGGATATGCCTAACGGAGTTGTAATTTCCTTTTCGATCCACGGAAGATGTTTGCTTATTTCGTAAGCGCTTACCTCGCCAATTTTCTCAAGATTTCTACGAAACCTAAGCCTGTCCTGCTGTACATCAATATCTCTTAATTCACTTAACCAGTTGCTCACCAAAGAATGTTTATCGCTAAGGTTGTGTACCATTTATTAATTTTTAATGTGAATTCTAAGGTGACGCTGAATACTTAAAGTTATAAATTTGGACAAATCTAATCCTGATATATAATTGATCAAAATTTAAACGTGCAAATTAAGTCTTATGCTTTATAAAGTGATTGGTTTAATGAGCGGCAGTTCCCTTGACGGGCTTGACATCGTATTTGCTGAACTTCATGAAACTGCGGGAAGTTGGAATTATGAAATCGTAGCTGCTGACTGTTTTGAGTATGATGAAGCCTGGCAAAACAGGCTCAGGAACGCAACTGAAATGAATGCCTGCGATTATCAATTATTGCATACTGATTATGGGAGATTTATTGGGTTAAAAATTAATGAGTTTATTGAAGCAAATAATTTACAACTCAAAGTAAATCTTGTATCCTCTCATGGGCACACAACTTTTCATTTACCGAAAAAAAGAATGACACACCAGTTAGGGGAAGGCGCTGCAATTGCAAGCGTGACGAGGCTTCCCGTAGTGAGTGATCTTAGGGCGATGGATATTGCGTTTGGTGGACAAGGTGCCCCAATTGTACCTATTGGAGAAAAATTATTGTTTCCCGGTTACAATTTTTTTCTGAATATTGGTGGTATTACGAACCTGTCTGTGAAAAAAGAAGATGGAATAATTGCGTTTGACATATGCGCAGCCAACAGGATTCTAAATATGCTTGCAGCTGAAAAAAATTTACCTTATGATAATGAGGGAAGATTATCAGCCTTTGGAAAAATACATAATGAGCTCCTGGAAAAAATGAATTCGCTTGAATATTACAGACTTACTTATCCGAAATCATTAGCTAATAGTTTTGGAACAGATACCGTTTTTCCAATTATAAAATCTTTTGAAATAAATACTGAAGATGCGCTGGCAACCTACACCGAACACATTTGTATCCAAATAAAAAGATCTCTTGTTCCATTTCAAAAAGATGGATCACAAAAGCTATTCATAACGGGCGGCGGAGCTTTCAATAATTTCTTAATTGAAAGATTGAAAAAAAGTATTGAAGAAATAAATTTTGAAATCTATATACCCGAAGATGACGTGGTAAAATATAAAGAAGCATTGATCATGGCGCTCCTCGGAGTTTTAAGATGGCGTGAGCAATATACAGTGCTGGCCTCTGTTACCGGCGCTGTATGTAATAGCATCGGCGGCGCGCTATGGCTGGGAACGGAAGCATAGACTTTTTTAACGAAACATACTTCCATTTTTATTTAATTTTCATTTTAAATTATTCTGAATGAAAAAATATTTTCTCCTTGCTGCAATTATACCTTGTATATTTCTTTGTTGCTGCAACGATTCTGCGAAACAAGGAAACGCTGAACAGAAAAGCTATGAGGAAACAAAAAATACCCTTTTGACCAAGGAGCAAAAAGATCCTGCAAAATTCCTGGTTGTAAATGGACAAGATAAAAAAAATCTGCTTGGGCAAACTGTAGTAAAGGGCACAATAAAAAACATTGCAACGGTAGCAACATTCAAAGATGTTGATATAAAATTATCTTTTTATAGTAAAACAAAAGTCCTGCTTGAAACTGACAAGGAAACCGTGTTCGAAGTATTACCTGCCGGGAAATCCCAAGATTTTAAAACAAAATATTTTGCACCAAAAGGAACGGATAGCGTAGCGCTGGAAGTTTTAGGGGCGAAAGTTGTTACAGAATAAACACGCGTTTTATTCTCTATTCCCAGATTCTTCATCAGTGATATTAAGATGGCTTTTCGTCCCATAAAAAAGGAGCAAGATTTCTCTTACTCCTTTGGTATTTTAGAATCAATTAATTCTTACTATTCTTCTTCATCGTAAGCCATAGCTTCTTTAGCCGTCATCAACAATTCATATTCTTCTTTGCTACCAACGATCATATTTTCAAACTCTCTTAATCCTGTTCCTGCAGGTATCGGATGACCTGTAATTACATTTTCTTTTAAGCCAAGCATTGTATCTGTTTTACCCTGGATGGCTGCAGAAGACAACACCTTGGTTGTTTCCTGGAACGATGCAGCTGATATCCAGCTTTGCGTACCAAGAGAAGCCTTTGTAATACCAAGTAATAAAGGAGAGGATGTTGCAGGCCTTGCATCACGGTATTCAACTGGCTTTTTATCTGCACGGCGAAGCACTGAATTTTCTTCCCTTACTTCACGCAAAGTAACTATTTTACCCGGACGCAGTTTGCTACTATCACCAGACTCAGTCACTACTTTCTTATCATATATCCAGTCGTTCTCTGTATTAAAATCATACCTGTCTTCAGTATCTCCTTCAAGAAATTTAGTATCACCGGCATCTTCAATAGTTATCTTGCGCATCATCTGGCGAACGATAACTTCAATGTGCTTATCATTAATTTTTACACCTTGTAAACGATACACTTCCTGTATTTCATTCACTACATATTCCTGTACAGCGAATGGTCCTTTTATTGAAAGAATATCTGCAGGAGCAATCTGTCCATCAGACAATGCAATACCAGCTTTGATAAAGTCACCATCCTGTGCAAGTATCTGGCGGGTGAGAGGTACAAGGTACTTCTTAACAACACCATCTTTAGCTTCAACTATTATCTCCCTGTTTCCACGTTTTATATTACCAAATGAAACCACACCATCTATCTCTGAAACTACTGCAGGGTTACCAGGGTTTCTTGCTTCAAATAATTCCGTAACACGTGGCAAACCACCCGTGATATCTCTTAATTTACCCAATACCCTTGGTATCTTTACCACCACCTGTCCTGCTCTTACCTCTTCACCTTCTTCCATAATAATATGAGAGCCAACCGGCAGGTTGTAGTTTTTCGATTCCTTTTTTCCTTCAATTATAAGCGAAGGTATTCTCGCTTTGTCCTTAGTTTCTATTACCACTTTTTCCCTGTGACCAGTTTGTTCGTCCGCCTCTTCCCGGTAAGTAATACCATCAGCAATATTATCAAATTTTACAGCACCTTCTATTTCAGAAACAATTACATTATTAAACGGATCCCATGTGCAAATCACTTCTCCCTTAGTAATTTTTTGCCCGTCTTTCACATTTAATGTAGCACCATAAGGAACATTATTTGTAATCAGCAACCTGTCATTCTTCACATCCATTATCCTAACCTCACCAGTACGGCCAATTACTATTTTTATTTTTTCTTTAGCATTGCTCAAGGCATCTACCGTACGCAAACCATCAAATTGAATGGTACCATCAAACTTGGCGGACAATGTGGATTCTACCGAAGCAGAGCCTGCCACACCACCTACGTGGAAAGTACGCAATGTAAGCTGTGTACCCGGCTCACCAATTGATTGTGCAGCGATAATACCTACTGCATCACCTTTCTGCGCGGTGTAACCAGATGCCAGGTTTTTACCATAACATTTTACACAAACACCCCGACGGCTTTCGCACGTAAGTACAGAACGAATTTCTACATTTTCAACACCTGCCTCATCTATCTTACGGGCAATTTCTTCCGTAATATTTCCACCCGCATCTACTATTAATTCTTCTGTGAGAGGATTGTAAACATTGTGAAGAGATGTTCTTCCCAAAATACGATCGTATAAAGGCTCGATAATATCTTCGTTATCTTTTAATGCAGATGTAGCAATTCCTCTAAGCGTTCCACAATCTTCATCATTTATAACTACATCCTGCGCTACGTCCACTAACCTACGGGTCAAATAACCGGCATCCGCAGTTTTTAATGCAGTATCGGCAAGGCCTTTACGGGCACCGTGGGTAGATATGAAATATTCCAATACATTTAATCCATCTTTAAAGTTGGACAAAATTGGATTCTCAATAATTTCACTTCCTGAACTACCGGACTTACGCGGCTTAGCCATCAAACCCCTGATACCTGCAAGCTGCTTGATCTGCTGCTTTGAACCTCTTGCACCTGAATCAAGCATCATGTAAACAGAATTGAAACCTTGTTTATCAGCAGCTAATTCACGGATCAAAGTTTCCGTAAGGCGTGTATCTACACGACTCCAGATATCAATGATACCATTGTATCTTTCGTTATTTGTAATTAAACCTGAATTGTAATTATCCCACACTTCATCAACTTCAACGGTTGCATTATCTATCATTTCCTGTTTTGTATCAGGTATGATAAGATCATTTATATTAAACGACAAGCCACCCTTAAATGCCATCCGAAATCCAAGCTGTTTAATGTCATCCAGGAACTTTGCCGTAGACGGAATATTGGTCCATTTAATAATGTCGCCAATTATTTCACGCAAGGCTTTTTTCGTAAGCAAGGCATTTACAAAACCTGCATCTTTTGGAACGTGCTGGTTAAAAATAACACGGCCAACTGTTGTGTCGATTAATTTTTTCTCTAAGGTGCCATCATCATCATTGCGAACGTTAACTTTTACCTTGATGTTAGCATGCAGGTCAATCATCTGCTCATTGTAGGCGATGATAACTTCTTCAGGAGAATAAAACGATTTGCCTTCCCCCTTTACTTTTAATTCCGGAGTTGATTTTTTTCCTTTAGTAATATAATACAATCCTAATACCATGTCCTGCGAAGGAAGCGTAATAGGCGTACCGTTCTGTGGGTTCAAAATGTTGTGTGAAGACAACATAAGCATTTGTGCTTCTAACACAGCAGCATGGCTCAAAGGCACGTGAACAGCCATCTGATCACCATCGAAATCCGCGTTGAATGCCGTTGTTACCAGAGGGTGCAATTGTATTGCTTTACCTTCGATCAATTTTGGCTGAAATGCCTGTATTGATAAACGGTGCAACGTAGGAGCCCTGTTCAACATAACAGGATGCCCTTTCAAAATATTTTCAAGAATATCCCAAATTATTGCCTCTTTCTTATCAACTAATTTTCTTGCACTCTTTACTGTTTTTACTATTCCTCTTTCAATCAGTTTGCGAATGATAAATGGCTTAAACAATTCCGCAGCCATATCTTTTGGCAAACCACATTCGTGCATTTTCAATTCTGGTCCAACAACGATTACAGAACGACCTGAATAGTCAACACGCTTTCCAAGCAAGTTTTGACGGAAACGTCCCTGCTTACCTTTCAAAACGTCACTCAAAGATTTCAGTGCTCTTCCGCCTTCGGCTTTTACAGCATTAGATTTTCTCGAGTTATCGAATAATGAATCTATCGCTTCCTGCAGCATTCTTTTTTCATTACGAAGAATTACTTCAGGCGCTTTGATTTCTAATAATCTTTTTAAACGATTGTTACGAATGATAACCCGGCGATACAAGTCATTAAGATCCGATGACGCAAACCGGCCACCATCCAAAGGAACCAATGGTCTTAACTCTGGTGGAATAACAGGAATGTATTGCATTACCATCCATTCCGGACGATTGTTAATTCTTGTATTTGCATCACGAAAACTCTCTACCACGGATAGACGCTTTAACGCATCTGCCTTACGCTGTTGAGAAGTTTCATTAGCGGCAGCATTACGGAGATCAAATGATAACTGATCGAGATCTATTCTTTGCAACATATCGTGAACAGCTTCAGCGCCCATTTTAGCGATAAACTTATCAGGATCTTCATCTGGCAAATGCTGGTTGTCTTTTGGAAGTGTATCCAAAATATCAAGATATTCTTCCTCTGTTAAAAGGTCACTATATGCCTGCCCTTTATCAGCACGGATACCTGACTGAATTACCACGAACCTTTCATAGTAAACAATTGTCTCTAATTTCTTAGAACTCATTCCGAGCAAATAACCAATCTTGTTTGGAAGAGATTTGAAATACCAAATATGAACAACAGGGACAACCAATTTAATGTGTCCCATTCTTTCACGGCGAACTTTCTTCTCGGTAACTTCAACGCCGCAGCGGTCACAAACTATACCCTTATAGCGTATACGCTTATACTTTCCGCAAGCGCATTCATAATCTTTTACCGGGCCAAAAATTCTTTCACAAAACAAACCATCTCTTTCAGGCTTGTAAGTACGATAGTTAATTGTTTCAGGCTTTAGTACTTCTCCATAACTTCTTTCAAGAATTGAGTCAGGCGAAGTAAGGCCAATTGTGATTTGAGAAAACGTTGGACGTGGACGATTTTCTTTTCTTATCATATTATAAAATTTAAACCCCAAACCCCTAAAGGGGCTTAGATGCCCATAAGGTCTGAGATTTTTTATTTATTTGTGTTTTATAAAAAATTTTGCTTTAATAATTCCCATGTTACCTTCAGGGGTTAGGGGTATTTACTCAAATTGTAGATCCAATCCTAAACCTCTTAATTCATGCACCAACACATTAAATGACTCAGGAACACCAGGCCTCGGAATATTATCACCTTTTACAATTGCCTCGTATGTCTTCGCTCTGCCGATAATATCATCAGACTTGAGTGTTAATAATTCCTGCAGAATATTTGATGCGCCATAAGCTTCCAATGCCCAAACTTCCATTTCACCAAAACGCTGGCCACCAAATTGCGCTTTACCACCAAGAGGTTGCTGCGTAATCAAACTATATGGCCCGATTGAACGTGCGTGCATCTTATCATCGACCATGTGGTGCAACTTGATGATATAAATTATACCTACTGTTGCCTTTTGATCGAATCTCTCTCCGGTTTCACCATCATATAAATATGTATGACCAAAAAGAGGCAAGTCTGCTTTAGCTATTTGCTCTGCAATTTCATCAACTGATGCACCATCGAAAATAGGAGTTGCAAATCTCTTATCAAGTTTTTCACCTGCCCATCCAAGAACAGTTTCATATATCTGCCCAAGGTTCATACGACTCGGTACACCGAGTGGATTAAGAACAATATCAACCGGAGTTCCATCTTCAAGGAATGGCATATCTTCCTGGCGAACGATTTTTGCAACAATGCCTTTATTACCGTGGCGCCCAGCCATCTTATCACCTACTTTTAGTTTACGCTTTACAGCTAAATAAACTTTTGCAAGTTTTAAAACACCAGCTGGTAGCTCGTCCCCAATGGAAATATTAAACTTCTCTCTTTTGTATCTTCCAAGCTCTTCGTTGTATTTGATATTATAGTTATGAAGAAGCGTGTTGATGTTATCGTCAATTTTCGCATCAGCACTCCAGCCCAATGGGTTTACATTCTGATAATCCAGGTTGGCAAGATTCTTCTGCGTAAATTTCGCTCCCTTTCCAATAAGGGTTTCGCCGAAATTATTACTTACACCTGCCGAAGATTTATCTTTTAAAAGCACCAATAATTTGCTTATTAACAACTCGAGTTGATCAGCCTCGTTTTTCTCGTGTGTCTTATCAATTTTTTCAAGCGTGGTCTTCTCTTTCACTTTACCATTCTTATCTTTCTTTGCACGCTGAAAAAGCTTTTTATCAATAACCACACCCTCTGTTCCACTCGGTGCTTTTAATGAAGCATCTTTTGCATCACCTGCTTTGTCTCCAAAAATCGCTCTCAACAATTTCTCTTCAGGAGTAGGATCGCTTTCACCTTTTGGAGTAATTTTTCCTATAAGAATATCACCTTCTTTCACGTGAGCTCCGATCCTTATCACACCATGCTGATCAAGATCTTTGGTTGCTTCTTCACTTACGTTTGGAATATCCGGCGTCAATTCTTCTTCACCAAGTTTTGTATCTCTAACCTCCAATTCAAACTCGTCAATATGTATAGAAGTAAATAAATCTTCTTTTACAACTTTTTCACTGATTACAATAGCATCTTCAAAATTGTATCCCTTCCACGGCATGAATGCTACCTTAAGATTGCGTCCAAGCGCCAATTCTCCGTCTTTTGTAGCATACCCTTCAGTTAAGAAATCTCCTGACTTAACAGTCTGGCCTTTCTTTACAGCAGGACGAAGATTAATACAGGTGCTTTGATTGGTTTTAATAAATTTAGTAAGCTTATATATAATCAAGTCTTCTTCAAAACTTACCAGTTTTTGAGATTGATTTCTATTGTAGCGAACATGAATCTCGTTTGCATCCACATATTCAACCACACCATCTCCATCCGCGTGAATTTGAATCCTTGCATCTCTGGCCGCCTTTCCTTCTAATCCTGTTCCTACAATAGGAACCTGGGGTAAAATAAGTGGCACGGCCTGTCGTTGCATATTAGAACCCATCAATGCACGGTTGGCGTCATCATGCTCAAGGAATGGAATAAGGGAAGCGCTTAAACCAACAATCTGGTTTGGCGCGACATCCATATATTCAACATCTCCTTTATCGAGAATCGGAAAATCACCGGTTTCCCTGGACTTAACTTTATCATTTACAAATGCTGAGTGTTCATCAAGAGGGGCATTTGCCTGTGCAATTTTCGCAGAATCTTCTTCCTCAGCACTTAAGAAAAACACTTTTTTCATATCCACTTTACCATCATGCACCTTCCTATATGGAGTTTCAATGAAACCCATTTCATTTATTTTGGCATGAACGCAAAGCGTTGAGATCAAACCAATATTTGGTCCTTCCGGAGTTTCAATAGTACAAAGCCTGCCGTAGTGTGAATAATGAACGTCACGAACTTCAAATCCAGCACGCTCCCTGCTTAAACCGCCGGGCCCGAGTGCAGAAATACGACGCTTATGCGTGATCTCACTCAATGGATTTGTTTGATCAAGAAATTGAGATAACTGCGAAGTACCAAAGAATGAATTGATAACAGAAGAAAGTGTTCTTGCATTGATTAAATCAACTGGTGTAAACACTTCATTATCTCTTACATTCATTCTTTCACGAATGGTACGTGCCATCCGGGCAAGACCAACACCAAATTGTGCATACAGCTGTTCTCCAACGGTACGAACACGGCGATTACTTAAATGATCAATGTCATCAATTTCACTTTTTGCATTGGTAAGCAAAACGAGATATTTAATGATGGCAATAATATCTTCTTTTGTAAGTACTTTCTTCTCAATAGGATAGTTTAAACCAAGCTTGCGGTTGATTTTATAACGCCCAACTTCACCAAGATCATAACGCTTATCACTGAAAAATAATTTATCAATAATACCACGTGCTGTTTCATCATCCGGAGCATCCGCACCGCGCAACTGGCGATAAATATGTTGCACCGCTTCGATCTCACTATTTGAAGTATCCTTGTTTAAGGTATTGTAGATAATTGCATAATCACCACTCACTTCTTCCCGCTGTATAAATACACTCTTTACTTCGAGCTCAATAATCATCGCAATATTATCATCATCAAGTATTGTATCTCTCTCAAGCACAATTTCATTTCTTTCCAGGCTTACGACTTCACCGGTATCTTCATCTACAAAATCTTCTACCCATGTGCGCAAAACTCTTGCTGCCAAACGCTTTCCAAGATTTGCGTGTAATGTTTTCTTATCGGCTTTTACTTCAACAGCCATTCCAAAAAGTTCAAGAATGTCTTTATCTGTTTCATAACCGATCGAACGCAACAAAGTAGTTACAGGGAATTTTTTCTTACGGTCAATGTAGGCGTACATCACATTATTAATGTCTGTAGCAAATTCCATCCAGGCACCTTTAAAAGGTATAACCCTTGCAGAATAAATCTTTGTTCCATTTGGATGAACTGACTGACCGAAAAATACACCAGGCGAACGATGTAACTGGCTTACAACAACCCTTTCAGCACCGTTAATTACAAAAGTACCGCGAGGAGTCATGTAGGGAATGTTTCCAAGAAAAACATCCTGAACAATAGTCTGGAAATCCACATGTTCTTCATCATTACAACTTAAACGAAGCTTGGCTTTAAGAGGAACCGCATAGGTAAGGCCTCTTTCAATACATTCTTCAATTGTGTAACGTGGAGGATCAACAAAATAGTCAAGAAATTCCAGCATGAAAATATTCCGCGTATCTGTAATCGGAAAATTTTCCTTAAACACACGAAATAACCCTTCCACATTACGCTTATCGGGTGTAGTTTCTAACTGAAAAAAATCTTTAAATGACTGTATCTGTATCCCCAATAAATCCGGGGTTTCCGCCAAATGTTCAATTTTTCCAAAACTGATTCTTTGATCTGGAGCAACTTTAGTTGAAGGCATATTTTAGTTAAAATATTTTAAAGTGAGAGACCTTTAAAAGGGTAATTACAGGTATTTTGCCACTTACCCGAAAATAAAGGAGTGCAAAAGTAAGAATAATTCCTGAAATTAATCTATATCAAAATTTATGCTAAACGGCTTGAAATAACATTTAACGTAAAATTAAAACTGAAAAAGATTAAACTAATAAAGGCCGGAGTTATACCGGCCTCTATAAAAACTTCAATGTAAAATTATTGAACTTCAACATCAGCGCCCCCTTCGGTGAGCTTATTCTTAATTTCTTCTGCCGTAGCTTTATCTACTCCTTCCTTAATGGCCTTAGGTGCGCTATCCACAAGATCTTTCGCTTCTTTTAATCCTAAGCCTGTAAGTTCTTTTACAATTTTCACGATACCAAGCTTGTTAGCACCAGGAGCTTTCAGAATTACATCAAACGATGTTTTTTCTTCAACCGCTGCTGCACCACCACCGGCATCCGCGCTTGCAACTACTGTTGCTGCTGCTGGTTCGATACCATATTCTGATTTTAAGAATTCAGCTAGTTCCTGAACTTCTTTTACTGTTAAGCCTACTAAGTTTTCAGCTAATGCTTTTACGTCTGCCATTGTTTTTAGTTTAATTTTTTCCGCCTTCTTTTCAGCTCAACCGATCCGGCGGAGGGTTTTTAAAAAATTTATTTAATTAAAAGACTTTGAATATTATTTTGCGCCAGGTTCAGGCTGTGATGCCGATGTATCTTCTGCTGTTTTACTATTTTCTGCTTTTGATGTTTCAGCACTATCAGCTTTCGGAACTTCTATAGTTTCAGTTTTAGGAGTTTCCTTAGTCTCAGCTTTAGGTGCTTCTGTAGCTTCTGCATTCGGACTTTCCTTGGTCTCAGCTTTAGGAGCTTCTGTAGCTTCTGCTTTTGAAGCGTCAGCAGTTTCAACCTTGGAAGAAGCTTTTATGCTCTCAGGCTTCGCCGCCTCTGTAGCAGATTCAGGAGATTTTGCTTCAGCGGAAGGCTCGTTATTACCCGCTTTTTCCTCTCTATTCTGCAATGCTCCAATCACCCGCTGAATTGGAGACATAAGCAAACCAATCACTTCACCAATTAATTCATTCTTAGTTTTAATTTTTGTAAGGTTAACCAATTGATTATCCCCTACGAAAATATCTCCATTTAGAAAAGCAGCTTTAAGCACAGGCTTCTCAGCATTTAATTGTTTACGGAAACTACTAATAATTAATGCAGGCTCTTTAGGGCTTTCACTAAACATTAAAGCAGTTACCTGGTGCAATGAATCATATACACCGGAATATTTTTCATTGTCAAGGCTTTCCAAAGCCTTTTTAATAAGTGTATTTTTAGCAACCTTCATTTCCACCTGCTTATTAAAGCAATGACGACGAAGATTAGTAACCTGTGCTACGCTAAGGCTCTCAGTATTCGTAATATAAAAATTGGAATATTGAGTAAACTTCTCTTTCAAAGCTTCAATCACTTCCTGTTTTTGTTCTTTATTCATATCCTTTGTTTTGTTGCTTTTGAAGTGTAATTACAAATCGAAGCAAATAATTTTATCTAAATTGATTTAGCGTCTATTGTAATACCCGGACTCATTGTAGTCGCCATACTAAGCCCTTTTAAATAAATACCTTTTGATGTAGCTGGCTTTAATTTTACGATTGCATTGATTAATTCCTGGCTGTTTGCTTCAATTTTGTCCGGAGAAAAACTTACCCTTCCAATAGAAGCGTGAACGATACCTACTTTATCAACCTTAAAGGCAATTTTGCCTCCTTTTACATCATTAATTGCGGCAACCACATCATTTGTAACGGTTCCCGTTTTAGGATTTGGCATCAGGTTTCTTGGCCCCAATACTTTACCCAACCGACCAATTTTAGGCATTACAGAAGGTGTTGCAATGATCACATCTACATCTGTCCAGCCGCCTTCTATCTTGGTAATAAATTCATCAAGGCCTACAAAGTCAGCTCCCGCCGCTTTTGCAGCTTCTTCCTTGTCTGGCGTACAAAGCACCAATACCTTTTTAGTTTTTCCCGTACCATGGGGTAAAGAAACTGTACCACGTACCGCCTGGTCTGCTTTTTTGGGATCTACTCCAAGGCGGATATGGAGATCAACAGAGCTATCAAATTTGGTCGTATTAATATCCTTAACGAGAGCGGACGCTTCCTTAAGTGAGTAGGCTTTATTCTGATCAACCTTTGCGTTGGCTTCTTTTCTTTTTTTAGTAATCATTTGTAAAAGTTTATTCCCGTAAGGGAAATCTTATAATTTAATTATCCCACGGGGCTTTACCATCTACCGTTAAACCCATGCTGCGTGCAGTTCCCGCTACCATTTTCATAGCGCTATTTAAGCTGAAAGCATTCAAATCTTCCATCTTATCTTTTGCTATTTCTTCCACTTGTTCCCAGGAAACCTTACCAACCTTATTCCTGTTTGGCTCTTTACTTCCACTTTGGATTTTAGCAGCGTCTTTTAATTGTACTGCAGCAGGAGGTGTTTTGATAACAAAATCAAATGACTTATCTCCATAAACTGTGATGAGAACGGGAAGAATTTTCCCTTGTTTATCTTGAGTTCTTGCATTAAACTGCTTACAGAACTCCATGATATTGATACCTTTTGAACCGAGGGCAGGTCCTATCGGAGGTGCCGGATTAGCTTGTCCGCCTTTGCATTGAAGCTTGACATAGCCTGTTACTTCTTTCGCCATAATTAAATTTTTGGTGTTAGCGCCTCGCCTACGGCGGGCTCCCAATTCTTCCCGACTATCGGGATTCTATTAAAGAACTTTTTTTGGGAGTGCGAAGGTAGGGAATAAAATTAAAATAGCACATCGTAAGTCAATGTTTTTTCTTACAACGTTATTATTTTTACTTGTATGAGTATTTCTGAAATACAGCTTTATAATGCATTAAAAACTAAACTAGGCGATTCGGAGGCGCAACAATTGGTCGATTTTGTAAAAGCTGAAGTTACATCTGAATCCAATAATCGTAAAGATTCTTTCCTTGTCAAAAAAGACAAACCTGACATAATGAGGTCTATTTACGTAGTTGGTGTTATTCAATTTTTAGCTATCGTTTGTTCAGTATTAGCGATAATGAACTTTATACTCCATAGATAGATATCACCGTTCGATATTTTCGGCAGCCAAAACCATTTTTATTTCACCATAAGTAATGCTTTCCGGCAAGTTGTCCTTTAAAGCTTTATGGCTTACTGAACCGTGAGTCTTAGAGGCAGATTTTATAAGAAGCTGTTTTTCTACAGAAACAATTTGGCTTATATCAATATCTCCGTTGGCAACATACCATGCCAGGTGACCTTCAATAGTACCAATAGTAAAATTTCTATCTTTTGCTATTTCCGCAACAGATTTTCCTTCCTTAAATAAATTATAAGAAAGGGTTTTCGTATCAGTTTTAACCTCATCACTTCTTTCTTTTCGCTCCCTTTTTGGATTTGCTTCCTTGGCGGACATATTAGTTTCAATATTGTTCCTGGTGCAATACTCCTGCACTGATTGTAAAATATCATCGCCATACTTGTCAACTTTAGCCTTCCCAAAGCCGCTTATTTGCATCAAATCCTTCTTGCTTAGGGGAAGATAGGTTACAACTTCAGTTAAGGTCGCCCTGTTTGCAACCATATAAATTGGCATTCCGGATTTATCACAAATTTCATCGCGCCAGTGCTTTAGTACATCATATAATTCAATATTTGGAATATCAGAATACGATTGCTTTTTGCCGCTTGCATAGGCACTTACATTAAAGCGGGGCTGGGCAAATTTTAATTTATGTTGCAAGAATGATGATACAGAAAATGGCCGTTTGCAGTATTGCAAATAATAGTTTGCGATATAAACAGCAAGTATCAACTGGTTCAAATATTCATTGATGATATTGGCTGTCTCTCTGTGCTCTGTAATTAAAGGATGATTTTGGATGGATTGCTGGTATGCAGAAAACTTAGGTTCGAAATGATTCGCAGCAGCATTGATCCTTTTTTGCAACGTTTCATTTTTTTCAATCACGGGTTCTTCTTTCATTAACGTAGCCACCTGGCTTATGAATTTTAATCCAACGGATCTATCTGCCGAAAAATTATTTTTAAGATCTTCTATCCATTTTATTCCTTCATTATTTAATTTATTCTTGTTTTCATTTACATGATAGTGTGACAATTCAACTACTGTAACTATTTCATTAAATGAAAAAATCTCCTCAAGCAACTGCTGAGTGAAGATTTGTCTTGCTCCATCGAATCTTTCTGCCAGCGAGCCTTTATGGGTGAGGGTTTGTTGACCTTTGATTACATTATCATTGCTGTAAATAGCAGCGGAAGGAATTTTAGATAAAAGAACAATACCGTCAAGACTGGTGCAACGGCTCAATGCAACATACACCTGGCCACTGCTAAACGCCGCACCTGCGTCTATCATAACTCTTTCAAACGTAAGCCCCTGGCTTTTGTGAATAGTAATCGCCCAGGCAAGTCTTAGCGGAAATTGGGTGAACGTTCCGAGAGTTTCTTGTTGTAATTTACCATCCACCCTATCTAACACGTATCGTGTGTTCTCCCAGGTTTCCATAGTTACAGAAATATCAGTATCATCGCATTCAACAATTATTTCTTCATCGTCCAACGACTTTACCACTCCTATTTTTCCATTAAAATACCTTTTCAAAATGGTATCATTTTTTAAAAACATTACCTGTGCGCCTTTCTTTAAAATCAAACTGCCTTCTACAGGATAAGTATTATCAGGAAAATCGCCCTCTATAATTGCTTCATATTTAAAAGAGGTGGACAATAACTTTTGCAACTCCCGGCCATTAATTTGGTCTGCCTGGTTATTATGAGAAGTTAGCGTGATATACTTTTCTTCAATTGCCGGCCGAAAGCTTGGATTATACCTTTGATGCAAATCTTCAAAATCACCCGCATTCATATTGTTGTTGCGAACCTTATTTAAAAGTTCTACAAATGAGCTTTCTTTTTGCCTGTAAATTTTATTTAATTCAATCAACAAAGGCATTTGCTCTTTAATGACATTGCTATCAAAAAAGAAAGGTGAAGAGTAATATTCCTGCAAAATATTCCACTCATGCCGCTGAGCCACCGGCGGCAATTGATGCAAATCACCAATGCATAAAAGCTGAACTCCGCCAAAAGGAATATCATGCTTTCTTCTTACTGATTTTAAAATAGTATCTATTGCATCCATGATATCGCAACGCACCATACTTATTTCATCAATTACGAGTAACTCCACCTTTCGCAATAATTGCTGACGTTGTTTATTAAACCTGATTTTTGCCAGGAGTTCATCTTTATTATTTTTTGTGGGCAAAAAGGGATGAAATGGCAATTGAAATAAACTATGCAAAGTAACGCCGCCGGCATTTATAGCGGCAACACCGGTCGGCGCAGCAACGACAATATTTTTAGAACAATTCTCCTTTAAATATTTTAAGAAAGTTGTCTTACCGGTTCCTGCCTTGCCTGTAAGAAAAATATTCTCGCTGGTTTCTGTTACGAACCTGTATGCGAGGTCAAAAACTTCGTTGCGTTCTATGGAATTAATATTTTGCATCACATTTTATTTTGGCCAGACTTAAAAGTTAGCCACGAATTGCACAAATTTTCACGAATGAAAGGAAATTACAACTTAAACTTAATTTGCGAAAATCTGTGCAATTCGTAGGCATAAAATTTAGGCAGCAGGCTTGTTACCGAGCAACAATAATTCGTGCACCTGTATTTCTGTGTTATATCGTTTGTTACCATCTTTGTCAGTGTAGTTGTTATTCATCAATTTTCCTTCAATAGCAACCTCGGTGCCTTTTGCTAAATACTTTTCAGCAATCTCTGCAATCTTGCCCCAGGCAATCAAATTGTGCCATTGCGTTTCAGTAATTTTTTCGCCTTTCGCATTGCGATAGCTCTCATTGGTAGCAATAGAAAAACGAACTAATTTCTTTCCACTTTCCGTGTTACGTACTTCGGGTGCATTGCCTAAATTTCCGATCAATTGTACTTTGTTTTTTAATGCATTCATGATTTTGTGTTTTGTGCCCATCATTTTTTTAAATGGACTTGTTTTTAAAAATTTTTATTTCAGTTGATGATTTTATGGTTTGCTTCATCAACATCACAAAGATGCAAATGCTCAAAAGGGTTATTCGTATTTTAATTGTTTATAGTTGGATATAACCGTTTGTAAACGATTGTACTTACACAATATTTAACGTACCTTACTGCTACAAATCAATACCAATAAGCATGATAGCTGAAAATAAACTGAAGCTTTGCCTTACCTGCAATAAGCCAATTAAGGGACGTACGGATAAAAAATTTTGTGATGATTATTGCAGGAATAACTTTAATAACCAGCTAAAGTCAAATACAATTAACCTTGTGAGAAATGTAAACAACGCTTTAGGAAAGAACCGACGCATTTTAGAATCCATATTTCCAGAGAATGAAGATGTCACGAAAACCACGAAAGACAGGTTGCTTCAAAAAGGATTTCAGTTTAAATACTTCACAAATACTTATACCAATAAAAAGGGAAATGTTTATTTTTTCTGCTATGACCTGGGTTATTTGCCTTTGGAGAATGACTGGTATTTATTAGTAAAGCGAAAGGAGGAGGAATAGTCTCTCCTATCCTCGAATGAGATTTACAAGATATTTATTCAAAAAAAAACCGCTCATTTCTGAAACGGGTTGATATCTTAAATGAATGTATTTTATGAAATTTTTTCTACCTGCATATAGCTTAATTCCACAGGTGTTGCACGTCCGAATATTTTCACCTGGACCTTGAGTTTTTTCTTTTCATCTGTTACTTCTTCGATTACGCCATTAAAATCATTAAACGGACCATCAATAATTTTAATAGTTTCGCCAACAATAAAAGGCTCGCTCATTGTCATACCGCCAGCATCAGCCATTTCATCTACCTTACCAAGCATCTTATTTACTTCAGCTTTTCTCAGGCTTATAATATTTCCCTTCGATCCTTTGCCATCAGTTAAGAAATGCATTACGTTCGTAACGTTACTAAGGTGCTGGACAATTTCGTCAGTTAACTTTCCATCTAACACTTCAATCATTACATAGCCCGGATAAAAATTTCTTTCCCTCATTACCTTCTTACCATTCTGCACCTTATATACTTTCTCCACAGGTAAAAAAATCTGTAATATTAATTTATCCCATCCGTTCCGCACGATATCCTTATCAAGATATTCCTTAACCTTCCGCTCTTTGCCACTTACTACGCGGAGCACATACCAGCGAGTATCCTTTTCTGGTCCCGATTTTGTATCATCAACAGCAGTATTCTGCTTTATCTCTTCGTCTATATTTTGAGTATCTGTCATAGCTATTTAAATAAAGAATATACAAATTTCAAAATACCATTTATTCCAAAATCCATCAGCGCAACGATGGCGGTAATAATGATGGTTGCTGCTAATACGATCATAGTAGACTGTTGCAATTGTTCCCAATTGGGCCATGTCACTTTCTGTACCAATTCCTTGTATGAATCCCTGATAAATAATGATATTTTATTCATTGCTTTAAGTTAATCTTTTCAATTAAGAGTCACACTCATTTAAACGGAGCTATCTCTTTGCACGGGCACAAGGATTCGAACCCTGATCAAAGGTTTTGGAGACCTCTATTCTACCATTGAACTATGCCCGTAAAGCCTCCCCAACCTCCCGATCTTTTCGGGAGGCTTACGAGAGTATTATTTAAAGAACTTGTTTAAAAAGCAAAGTACCTAAGCTTACCGCCTAAGTACTTTGCAAAGTTATCAAAAGCTTCCGCAAAGTCCTCCTTTCTGGAGGATTTAGGTGGGCTCTTACTTTATAATTTCTGTAACCTGCCCTGCTCCAACTGTTCTACCACCTTCACGAATTGCAAATTTCAAACCTTTTTCCATCGCAATTGGCTGAATGAGCTTTACAGTAAGGCTTGTATTATCACCCGGCATTACCATTTCTGTTCCTGCGGGTAATTCAACTTCTCCTGTAACATCCGTTGTTCTGAAATAGAATTGAGGACGATATTTCTGGAAAAATGGCGTGTGACGACCACCCTCTTCTTTGCTTAATACATAAACTTCTCCTTTGAACTCAGTGTGGGGAGTAATTGAACCTGGCTTACAAAGAACCATACCACGACGGATCTGTGTTTTTTCAATACCACGAAGTAAAAGACCAGCGTTATCACCAGCTTCACCTTCATCAAGTAATTTCTTAAACATTTCAACGCCTGTAACTGTAGAAGTTAACGGCTTTTCCATCAAACCTACAATTTCAATACCCTCACCCACTTTAATACGACCTCTTTCAATACGACCTGTAGCAACAGTACCACGGCCAGTAATTGAAAATACATCCTCAACACTCATAAGGAAAGGCTGATCAACCGGGCGTGGAGGTAATGGTATATATGTATCAACTGCATCCATTAATTCATTAATTCCTGCTACCCATTTATCATCACCAGCCAAAGCACCTGTAGCTGAACCTTTAATGATAGGAGTATTATCCCCATCAAAACCATTCTTGGTCAAAAGCTCGCGAATTTCCATTTCAACTAATTCAATCAATTCTGGATCATCTACAAGATCAACCTTGTTCATAAATACAACCATCCGAGGTACACCTACCTGACGTGCCAAAAGGATATGCTCTCTCGTTTGAGGCATAGGACCGTCAGTTGCAGCAACTACTAAAATTGCACCATCCATTTGGGCAGCACCTGTAATCATGTTCTTCACATAATCCGCGTGACCAGGGCAATCTACATGCGCATAGTGGCGGGCAGCAGTTGCGTATTCAACGTGAGCTGTATTAATTGTAATACCCCTTTCCTTTTCTTCAGGAGCACCATCAATATCATCATAATTTCTCTTTACCGCCAAACCTTTTTTAGACAAAATATCGGTTATAGCGGCTGTTAGCGTTGTTTT
>JBDTSD010000024.1:0-38601 GCA_039931355.1 Ginsengibacter sp. | reverse complement strand
AAAACCATGGCGGCCTTTCTTTTTTCACACTCTTCATAAATCAGTTTCATTGCTTTTGCCCGATTGCCATCATCGAGGTGGCTGAAGGGCTCATCAAGCAGGAGGAAACTAAATGGCTGCAAAAGAGAACGTATAATGGCTACCCGTTGCTGCTCACCATAGCTGCATGTTTTAGCCAGCTTGTCAAGCCTGGATTCAATGCCCAGGCAGCGAGCCATTTCTTCTATCATAGTCACCGGATGATATGGATCAAGGATTCTTTTTATTTCAAGATTTTGCCTTACCGTTTGGTCTGCAAACAGCCTTAGATCCTGGAATATAATGCTGACCTTACTTTGCCTGAATGAAGAAAAGCTTTCCGTAGAAAGCTTTTTTATTTCTAAATCGTCGTAAGAAATATTTCCTGAAAAATCTTTTCTCAGTCCATAAATAAAATGCATCAATGAAGTTTTGCCACTGCCCGAAGGAGCAACAATATGAAGATGTTCGCCTTCGTTAATTGAGATATTTTGGCCCCATACCTGCGATCCTTTGAGCTTTTCTTTTTCAATAAACTCCGGCACAACATCACGCAGGTTTATCTCCATAATTCTTCTCTTGTATTTTAAATTTCTTCTTTATTATTTTCCGATCGTATCAATTGGCGGAGGCATCATTAGCGAATCAGTTTGATTGCTTTGAGCTTTTTCCCTGTCCATTTTTGCCAACATTAACTTGGCCACCTCATCAAAATAATGATTCAATTGTTTGAGGCTATTGGTAGATTGGTCTATAAAAGTTATTTCAGTATTGCCAACCATTGCATCGTTTTCGAAATCGCCTCCTGTTGAATACACTTTATCCCAGATCTTCAGGCTCGCAGCCATCACCTGCCTTGCATCATTATCTTTTACCATCGCATCATTGTTAAGAGCCGAAAGTATTTTTTGGATATCCACAAACAACCCTATTGGATGGCCGCTTATCTTATCAGTAAAATCATATTTATTATTTCCCCCGGCAAGGTATTGGTTTACAAACGGCTGTTGGTTGCCAATGGCAAAGGTTTTATCATTTAGATTATAAGCTATTTTATTTTCTGCACCGCCCATTTCGCCGCCAAGTTTTTTACCTGCGTCCATTAGTTTTTGAAAACTTGGTTTATCGCCCACACCTACTGAAAAAAGATAATTCGCATCGGGCCGGGAGAACGTGTTAGAGCTGGTAGTATTTCCCTGGTCATCTTTATAGCTAAAAGAATCAGTTTTCATTTTCAGGTCTGTCACAGTAAAAAGCAAGTCGCCACTATTTGCCTTAACAAAATCATCAATAGTAAAACCCATTTGCCCTGCATAAGTATTTACCATTCCGTCCATACCCAGAAGAGTTATAAAGCCTTTGATTCCTTCAGGCTTAAAGTTCATGGCTAAAGCGCCGATGATATTTTGTGAAGGAATATTTTTGATCATGTCCGTATTTATATTTCCACCCTTATATTTTTTTAAAAAATCTGTAAGCTCTTTTCCGGCATAAGCTTTCTGCTTTATGTTGACTTTTCCATTATCAAAGTCGACCGTATAAGTGCTTATGTTATCCTTAAAAAAGATATCAAGCTTCAGCATACCGAGCATTCCAAGAGAAGCATTATTGTGCATTATCTCTTCAGTATTTATCCAGGCATGTATGTCGCCTTTTTCAGACATAAGATTTGAAAACTTTTCGTTTTTGCTGAGGCTGCTATCTGTTTTAATTGAGAAAAGACTTTTGCAAAATGCTGAAAGGGCTGCCGTATTACCTGCCGCCGGCGCCATATTTGCCTGGTTATCCAGGGTATCCCACGGTGAAGAATATTTATTTGCAAACGAACTGCTACTAGATACGTAGGCGAAATGGTTATCGCTCCACCCAACTACAGCCATTTCTTTGAGTGTAAGCATACTTACATCCCCATCTTTATTCACTGTTGGCGGAGCTGCAAAATTTTGATTGAATTGTTCAAAATCTTTTTCACTCTTCAGCTTTCCTTCCAAAGCAATATGGTAATCATTTCCGATTCCCTTTTGTACAAAAAAGGTGATTCCCCCTTTTAAGTCTATGCCACTGTTGACAGGATTGTCAAGCAATTTTTTTACCCAACCTTTAGTACTGGTATCTGCATAAACCTGTTTATACCAACTCGTCTGCTTTACATCGTCCCAGCTTACTTTATCTAAAAGCGATTTGGTATCGAGAAATGCCACAAACATGGCATCTTTCGGAATCATTTTGCCTTCGTCATTACTTTTGCTGCAGGAAGAAAATAAAATTGCTCCTGTAATTACAACAAGAAGAGTCCTGAAAAGAGATTTCATAAATAAATAATTTGATTTGATTTAGTTGATTGGCCAATTTGGGCAAGATGATTGCCAAAATAAATTCATTTTAATATTAATCGCAAATTTCCGGAAAAGTAACCGCTAATTATTTAAAATATGAATCAAGTTTTACAAGCGGTATTGTTTGTTGTTCACCTTTCACGAGGTCTTTTACTATGCATACTTGTTGCTCAATCTCGTTGGAACCGATAATGATAGCGAAAGGGATATTTTTTTTAGTCGCGTATTTAAATTGTTTGTCGAGTTTAGTTTGCCCGTAAAACAGCTCACAGCTTATGCCTGCATTTCGGAGCTTTTGCATTTCATTGAAAGCAAACCTGCTTTCCTTTTCGCCGAGGTTAAGAAAAAGAGCGGTAGTGGATTTATTTATTTCAGCAGGGAAAATATTTAGTTCCTCCATTACATCAAAGATCCTGTCAACGCCAAAGCTTATGCCGACGCCGGGAAGATTGGGTAACCCAAAAAGGCCGGTAAGGTCATCATATCTTCCTCCGCCACCTATGCTTCCCATTTCTATGTTGCAGGCTTTCACTTCGTAGATTACACCAGTATAATAATTCAAGCCTCTTGCAAGCGTTAGATCAATTTGGATTACCTCTTCATTTTTATCGTTATTTGTTTTTGAATAATCAAGTATATATTCCAGTTCTTCAATTCCCTTCTTGCCATTTTCTGTTTGGCCTAATAATGATTTAGCAGCAGAAAGTTTTTCCGCGTTACTTCCTGTAATTGTGAGGTAATTTTTTATTGTTGAAACCTGGTTCTTATTTAGTCCGTTACCAAAAAGTTCTTCCTCAACTTTTTCAATACCTATTTTATCGAGCTTATCTATGGCGACAGTTATAGCAGTGATATCATCTGTGCCACATACTTCTGCAAGTGCAGCTAAAATTTTCCGGCTATTGAGTTTGACATCAACTTCAATATTTAATTTTTTAAATACTTCAATATATATTTCTGCAAGCTCGACATCACTTATCAGTGAGTCAGTACCGGCAATATCTGCATCACATTGATAGAATTCGCGATACCTGCCCTTTTGCGGCCTGTCAGCCCGCCACACATTTTGCATTTGGTAGCGTTTAAACGGCATCGTTAGTTTACCAAAATTCATTGCCACATATCTTGCAAATGGAATTGTAAGATCATACCTCAAGGCCCTTTGTGTAATAGCTTTTTCATTTTTTCCTGCTAAAATATTTTCAAAACTTTTTTGTGCTTCTTCTTTTTTTGCAGGATTGTCAAGCCCATTATTTAATATTTTAAAAATGAGCTTATCACCTTCATCCCCATATTTGCCCATCAGCGTATCGAGATTTTCCATGGCCGGGGTTTCCAATGGCTCAAATCCATACAACTCAAAAACGTTTTGTATCGTATCAAGAATAAATCTTCTCTTCCGGAGTGTTCCCGCGTCGAAGTCCCTTGTTCCCTGTGGTATTGACGGCTTCATAATTATCTTCTAAAATGCTTTAGCGGCAAAAATATGATTTCGACGTTACAAAGCGGCTTTACAAAATATTTGAAAAGGCAACTTGTTTGTAACAAATTATGGAATGAAAATGCTGCGTGCATCTTACAATAAACGGCGCCTGCTTCCCAAATTTTTCACAATGAAATGTGTTTCATTTCAATAAATAAATAATTATGAAATCGTATGCTATACTACAAAGTAATTTGCTTGATATAATTTTTGAAAATAGAAACAAAGATTATGGGGCTTACCTGCTCAGAAAAAATTATAATAAAAGGCTTACAACTTCTGTCTTTATCTCCATCACTACTTTTATACTCCTGGCCCTTTTATTTACTATATTTTTTAAGCCTTCTCCGGAAAGAGAAATAAAATATCCTAAAGTTCCTGATGGAATAAAACTTACAAAATACATTCCGGTACTAATAAATAACACGCCGAGATTAAACATTGCAACCCCCGTAAAAAAAATTGTGTTACCAGTGAACGCACCGCCTGTAATAGTAGCGGATGAAAAAATTAACAAGCCTGTTGCAACAGATCAAATCGAATTGCCATCTAATATTCAAACAACTGCTTCAGGCGTTTCTTTTTCTTCGGCAGTTTTAGGAGCAGAAAATCCAGGTGGTTCGGGAGGTTTACAAAAATTAACGGTGGCTGGGGTTATTAAAAAAGACAGATCGGTCCCTGTAGAGACTGCCGATATAATGCCCCAATATCCGGGTGGAATAAAAGCGTTGCTTGCTTTTCTTAAAAATAATATTCACGCGCCGGCAGATGTTGATCAAGGTGAAGTAGTGACAGTAAAAATAAAATTTGTAATAAATTATGATGGTAGAATAGAAAGTTTTGGTGTGATGGAATCAGGTGGCGAAATTTTTGACAATGAAGTAATAAGGGTCTTAAAAAAGATGCCTCTTTGGATTCCTGGAAAAAGTAAAGGCGAGAATGTATCAGTGTTTTATAACCTGCCTGTAAAATTTACTTCAGGCTTATAAATTTCAGCTGCAAGGAATTTAGTATTTGTTTTTTTAAAAGTAAATTCTCTATTTTATTTTATCTTGCCACATAACATAATAAAAGATACTATGAGTCTTGAAGAATTCGAAAATACGCCTGATCCCAAAACGAAGCGCTATATACAGATGAAAAGTATTCTCGATTTTGGTATGGGACTTATGTATATAGGCATTGGGGTTATCATATTTTTTGCCAAAGAGTTTCATTTTTATAACAACTTTACCGAGAGCACACCGGCTAAAATATTTGCTGTATTAGTAGTTATTTATGGAGCGTGGAGAATTTACAGGGCAATTAAAAAAGATTATTATATAGACAGATGAATCATAAAAGAAATACCGTACATGTTTCCTTTGCTATGGCTGTAGTCTTTTTTCTTACGGCTTTTATTTTTGCAGGATGTCATGGTGGAAACGAACGATCTGACCTTGATACGCCGGAAAAAGGAATGATACACATAAGCGTGGATGAATCTTTCAAACCGGTAATTGATTCGGAAATAATGGTATATGAAGCGCTAAATCCGCAGGCAAAAATAATTGCCGAATATAAGCCCGAAGCGGAATGTTTTAAAGATTTACTAAAGGATAGTACCCGCATGATAATTGTGACGAGGGGATTATCTGAGGAGGAGGAGACATTTTATAAAGATACTTTATCTTACGACCTTATATGGACTAAGGTTGCATATGATGCCATCGCGGTAATTGTGAATAACAAAGCGACAGATTCACTTTTTTCCCTGAGCGAATTGCGTGGGATACTTGATGGCTCAACGGGTGATAAACAGCTTGCTGTTTTTGACGGGCTGAAAGAAACCAGCACTGTTCGGTTCGCAATTGATTCTATTTTGAAAGGCAAACCATTAGACCCTAAAAAGGTATTTGCCGAACAAAACAGCGAGGGTGTTATTGATTATGTTTCAAAGCATGATAATGTAATAGGGTTTATAGGGGTTAGTTGGATTGGGAATAAAGAAGATACGTCGCAATTAACTTTTTTAAAAAGTGTTAAAATAGCATCCATCCAATGCACTTGTCCTGAGCAGTCGTATATAAAGCCTTACCAGGCAAATATTATGAGGAAAAGATATCCGTTGGTACGTGGTTTGTATTATGTGCTCAAAGAAAATTATAATGGACTTGGATCTGGCTTTGCAAATTTTCTTGAATATGAAAGAGGTCAATTGATATTCCGGCGTGCTTATTTAGCACCGACAAAAATAAGTTTCAGTATAAGGGAAGCAACCTTAAATTGACGATCATAAGTTTATTAATCAAAATTAGAAAATTAGAAAAAATGAAAAAAATTAGTCTTTTAGCTTCTTTCATCATGTTGGTAAATGTGTTGTTTGCCCAGAGTATCGATGACGGTAAAAAGTTTTTAAATTATGAGAGATATATAAGTGCGGCAGACGTGTTCAATAAACTCCTGGCCGCCGATCCCAATAATGTTGAGGCAGCTTATTGGCTGGGACAAACTTATCTTCAAAACCAGGATACTCCCGATTCCATAGCCGCCAAAACATTGTATCAGAAAACGTTGCAGGCAAATCCAAATGCTACACTCATGCTTGTGGGAATGGGTGAGATAGACTTAATGGAAGGAAGAAAAGATGAAGCACGTAACAAATTTGAAACAGCAATAAGCTTAACTAAGAAAAAAGACCTGGAAGATATTTTATTGCCAATTGGCCGTGCAAATATTGACGCAAGAAATGGGGATACACATTGGGCTATCGAAAAATTGAACCAGGCAGCAGATATGGATAAGAAAAATCCTGCAATACAAATAGCTCTTGGAGACGCATATAGAAAATTAATTGATGGCGCTAATGCTACAACATCCTATCAAAATGCGTTGAATTTAGATTCCAAAAATGCGAGGGCGGATTTCATGATCGGCAGAATTTATGAAACACAGGGATATGGCCAGGAAGCAATTTACATGCGGTATTATAATGATGCAATAGCAGCAGATCCTAACTTTGCCCCTGTATATTATTGGTTGTATAACTACTATTATAGAAAAGATGTAAATAAAGCACGGGATTATTTGAATAAATATGTAGCTGTAGCTGACAATGATTCAAAAAACTGTTATGCTGAAGCGTCCCTTTTATTTGTTTCACAATTGTATCAGCAAGCTATAGACAAATCAAATCAATGCATAACCTCTGCGGGCGATAAAGCTTTTCCTAATCTGTATGGTTTGAAGGCCTATTCATATGATAAGCTTGGCGATTCGTTAAATGCAAAAAAATATTTTGAAGAGTTTTTTACGAAAGTAAATCCTGATAAGATTGGCCCTAACGATTACGCCACTTATGGACGTGTACTTTTAAAGTTGGGAGGTGATTCTTTAGAAGTAGTAAAGAACGCTTCACTTGCCGCAGAATATATTGATAAAGCAATTGCACTTGACACAATTCCTGCCAATAAACTTGACTATGTGAAATCGACTGCAGCAAGTTTGGCAGATGCTAAAAAGTATGCAGAAGCCGGTGATTGGTACACAAAAGTTCTTACCCTTAAGCCAGATTATGGTAAAGTGGATTTGTACTATGCAGGTTATAACGATTACAGGGGGGGCGAATATGTAAAAGCTGATTCTATATTTGGTTTGTATATGACTAAGTACCCTGAAGATCCGTTTGGCGCTTACATGAGAGGGAGGTCTGCTGAAGGTATTGATACTACAGGTGCAGGAGGTTTAGCAAAGCCTTATTATCAAAAGGTGATTGACATCTACGACACGTCCACAGATAAATCTACTACAAAAGATTATATTATACCATCCTACAGGTATATGGTAGCTAATAGTTATAATGTGCAAAAAGATAAGGACGCAGCATTAAATTATAATTCCAAAATTTTAGTAATTGATCCGACAGACGCCACTGCTATAAAAACACAGGAAGCCTTGAACGGAATAAAGCAAAAAACAAAAACAGATGCAGAGGGTAATGTAGATAAAGAGAAGACAAAGACAGATTCGAGTAAAGTGAAAGTGAAAGACGGTAAAACAAAAATTAAAGATAAGAACTGATTATATAAAAGGCCCGGTTTAGACCGGGTTTTTTTTGGCTAACTTTTAAGAAAAATAACGTTGGCAGGGTATATCATATTAAGCAAAGTAAACATGGATTATTGCCATCGCTGTAGTATTTTTGCAAATAATAATTTTCATTTTTAATGGAACTATTTCTTCTACAGGCTTCTCCCAATATTAATAGCACGGTTAATTATCTTCCAATAGGCATTCAGCTCATTTTTGCGGTTGGCCTTTTGGGTCTTATGATTTTTGGTACGCATGTTTTAGGCCCCAAAAGAAAGACAACAGATAAGCTTCAAAATTTTGAAAGTGGCATCGAGTCCCGTGGCAATGCCCGTCAGCCCATGGCAATTAAGTATTTTCTTGTAGCCATACTTTTTGTTTTATTTGACGTGGAAGTAATTTTCTTCTATCCCTATGCGGTAAACTTTAGAGAATTGGGATGGCATGGTTTTGTAGCAGTATTGATGTTTGTTGGATTTTTCCTTGCAGGCTTTTTTTACATAGTAAAGAAAGGCGCATTAAACTGGGAGGAATAAGATAAACACCCCAACCCCTAAAGGGGCTTTAAGTCTATAATAGAAAAGATTATTAATTAAGATGTTTTGAAAAGCAAAAAAGTGGAATAGTGAAGAATGAAATTGGTTTAAACAATTAATATCACTGATGTTAACATCTAATATCGTAAATCGTACATACAATGCCTCGTCCGGTACAATATAATATAACTAATAAACCTCTTGAAACGCCTGTTGGTATGGTTGAGGGCCCCCCGGGTTTTACAGGCGAAGGTTTTTTTGCATCTAAATTAAGTGATGTGGTAGGCCTTGCCAGGAAAAATTCTATATGGCCTTTACCATTTGCAACAAGCTGTTGCGGAATAGAATTTATGGCACTAATGGGTTCACATTATGACCTTGCACGATTTGGATCTGAGAGAGTAAGCTTCTCGCCAAGACAATGTGATCTATTGATGGTGATGGGAACCATAGCAAAAAAAATGGCGCCTATTGTAAAGCAGGTTTACCTGCAAATGGCCGAACCACGCTGGGTTTTAGCAATGGGTGCTTGTGCAAGCAGTGGTGGTATATTCGATACGTATTCTGTTCTCCAGGGAATCGACCAGATCATTCCGGTTGATGTATATGTTCCGGGCTGCCCTCCACGCCCGGAAGCTGTTTTAGACGGTTTCATGAAAGTGCAGGATTTGGTAGGTAAAGAAAGTTTAAGAAGAAGAAACTCTGAGCGCTACCAGGAACTAATGAAGAGTTATGGAATACAATAGGAGGCTATTCTTAAGGAGATCAAGGATTGAAAAATAATTTCTAACATAAAATAATTAACTCCTTTAGGGGTTGGGGTATGGCTTTAACTAATGAAATAATCAGGCAAAAACTTATCGATAAATTTGGTGAGCAACTTACCGGTTGGGAAGAGCCTTATGGAATGCTTACCTTTTCTGCTCAAAAGGATTTAAACCTGAAAGTACTCCAGTTTCTATATGATGATCCTGAGTTACAATTTCGTTTTTTAACTGACCTGTGTGCCGTTCATTATCCTGAAAAAGCAGGAGAAGAACTTGCAGTAGTTTATCACGTGCACAACCTTATAGAGAATATTCGCATTCGTTTTAAGGTATACGCTGATAGTACAAAGCCTGATGTTTTTAGTGCGAGTGCATTATTCTCCGCAGCAAACTGGATGGAAAGAGAAACCTATGATTTTTATGGTGTGAATTTTATTGGTCATCCAAACCTTAAGCGGATACTTAATGTTGATGATATGGAATATTTTCCCATGCGAAAAGAATTTCCCCTGGAAGACCAAACCAGGTTGGATAAAGACGATGAAATGTTCGGAAGAGATTAATCCAAAAATGACAATTATCCACTGAATGAGTGAACATGTAAAATTACCGGAGGGAAGTCTTGAAAAGCAAACGACCACGCTCAACTTAGGGCCTACACATCCGGCGACTCATGGAGTTTTTCAAAATATTATAGAGCTCGATGGCGAAAGAATTGTAAGCGCAACACAAACGGTGGGCTATATACATCGTGCATTTGAAAAAATCGCGGAGCATCGCCCGTTATATCAAATAACCCCGCTCACAGATCGCATGAATTATTGCTCATCTCCTATAAATAATATGGGGTGGCATATTACCTGCGAAAAATTATTGGGAGTGAAAACTCCAAAACGGGTTGATTATTTGCGAATCATTATAATGGAGCTTGCCCGTATTTCAGATCACCTTATTTGTAATTCGATAGTAGGGGTTGATTCCGGTGCATATACCGGCTTCCTTTACGTAATGCAATACAGGGAACTCATCTATGAAATTTATGAAGAAATCTGTGGTTCAAGGCTTACAACTAACATTGGCAGAATAGGAGGTTTTGAAAGAAACTTTACTAATACAGCTTTTGAGAAACTGGAAAAATTCATAAAAGAGTGGCCAATTGTTTTAACGGAGTTTGATAATCTTTTTATGCGGAACCGCATCTTCATGGAACGTACAATTGGCGTAGGGCCTATATCTGCTGAAAGAGCATTGAATTACGGATTTACCGGGCCTAACTTGCGTGCCGCTGGCGTAGATTATGATGTAAGAATTCATACACCGTATAGTAGTTATGAAGATTTTGATTTCACCATACCTGTAGGATCAACCGGTGATTGTTACGATAGATTTTTAGTAAGAGACCAGGAAATGTGGCAAAGCCTTCACCTTATAAAAGAAGCTTACAAAAAAGTGCAGGAGTTTAAGGGCGAAGAGGCAGAAATTTATCATGCAGATGTTCCAGACTATTACCTGCCAGATAAAAAAGATGTTTATACAAAAATGGAAGCACTTATCTATCATTTCAAAATCGTAATGGGTGAGATTGAAATGCCTGTAGGTGAGGTCTATTCTGCAGTGGAAGGTGCCAATGGTGAACTGGGCTTTTATTTTATAAGCGATGGCGGAAGAGCTCCGTACCGGCTACATTTCAGGCGGCCATGTTTTATTTACTACCAGGCATATTCGGAACTTACAAAGGGGGGAATGTTAAGTGATGCGATAATAACAATGAGCAGTTTGAATTTGATAGCAGGGGAGTTGGATGCGTAAAAAATTAAAAAAAGTAATTGATTGGAAAAGGTTAGAAAAATAGAAAAAGTTTGGAGGCGAACCACTCATGAGCAATCTGCCGAAGATGATTTTAATTACTGGTACGAAAAGCCTTGGCAGGAAAGGCTTAGAGAAGTTCAGGATTTAAGGGAATTCATCTGGAATTCGGTTGAAGAGGGATATCCATCTACAATCGAAATTGCAGGAGGGAAAAAAATAAAGACGCTGACAGATGAAGACGATTTTTGACGAGAATTTCATTGATCTAATAGAGATACTTAATAAGAAAAAAGCAAAGTTTGTTTTAGTAGGAGGATTGGCTGTAGTGGTGCATGGTGTTTATAGAACAACGAAGGATATGGATATTCTCTTTGAAGGAAATGAAGATAATTCACAAAGAGTTTTAGAGGCAATAAATGCTTTTGGGTTTGGAAGTCTTAATTTAACTATTGCAGATTTAATGGATACAAATGGATATATACAATTAGGCAATGAACCTATTCGAATAGATTTATTTAATAGCTTGCCAGGAGTTGCATTTGACGAAGTTTACAAAAATGCGTTTGAACACGAAGAAGATGATATAAAATTTAAGGTCATCCATATTAATCACCTAATTCAAAATAAAAATACTGTTGGAAGACTACAGGATTTAGATGATGTAAAAAAGCTTAAAAAAATACTTGCCAAGAAAGAAAAAAAAAATAAATGACTTCAGAATTTTCAAAAGAAAAGTTAGACAAAGTAAATGAGCTCATTTCTCATTATCCTGAGGGAAAGCAAAAGAGCGCCTTGTTGCCGATATTACATTTAGCACAGCAGGAGTTTGGCGGCTGGCTCGATGTAAGCACAATGGATTATGTGGCTTCATTATTAAATATTCAACCAATTGAGGTATATGAGGTAGCTACGTTTTACTCTATGTATAACATGAAGCCAGTTGGAAAATATGTTTTTGAAGTTTGTCAAACAGGTCCATGCATGCTCAATGGAAGCGATAATATTATTCAATACATTCAGGATAAGTTGAAGATAGGAATTGGAGAAACTACGGCTGATGGATTATTTACATTGAAAGTAGTTGAATGCCTTGGAGCTTGCGGTTATGCTCCAATGATGCAGTTAGGTAAGACTTATCGTGAATATTTGACTAAAGAAAAAGTTGATCAGTTAATTGAAGAATGCACGGCAACTGCTGCTGCAAATAATTAAATCATATAAAATGAAATTAGTTCCTTATCTGGGTTTCAGCGGCAATTGCGAAGAAGCAATCAATTTTTATAAAGAGGTATTCGATGGTGAAATTTTACAATTGGGTAGATACGGTGAGTCTCCAATGGAAACAACTGATGAATTAAAAGATAAGATAATGCATGCAAGACTGCAGTTTGGCGATACGCTGCTTATGTTTTCAGATATGATGGGAGAAAAAGAGGCTGAGGCAGGCAGTATGATCAGTCTGTCAATTGACTGTGATAGTATTGATCAATTGGAAAAAGTATTTCCAAAAATGGCTGAAGGAGGAAAAGTAACGATGCCTTTGCAGGACCAATTTTGGGGAGCAAGATTTGGAATGCTCACAGATAAATATGGCATACATTGGATGTTCAATTGCGAGAAGAAATAAGATAATTTTTTTAAGTTAATAGATGAGTCAGAAATTACTATTAGAGAAAGCACACATCGAAGGCATTCGCACTTTCGAAGTATATCGCCGTGAAGGCGGATACAAAAGCGTAGAGAAAGCTTTGAAGATGCAGACCTCAGCAGTTCTGGAAGAAGTAAAAAAAAGCGGTTTGCGTGGCCGCGGAGGTGCAGGTTTCCCTACGGGATTAAAATGGAGTTTTCTTGCCAAGCCCGAAGGCGTTGCAAGATACCTTGTATGCAATGCAGATGAAAGTGAACCAGGAACTTTCAAAGACCGTTATCTGATGGAATTCATTCCCCATCTTCTTATAGAGGGAATGATCGTTTCATCATATACGTTAGGAAGCAATGTTTCTTACATATACATTCGTGGAGAATACGATTGGGTTACGGATATTCTGCAGGTTGCTATTAACGAGGCCAAACAAAATGGTTTCCTTGGTAAAAATATTTTAGATAGTGGCTTCGACTGTGAAATCTATTTACATCGTGGTGCAGGAGCATACATCTGCGGAGAAGAAACTGCGTTGCTTGAAAGCCTGGAAGGCAAGAGAGGTTTGCCAAGAATAAAGCCACCCTTTCCCGCAGTAAAAGGTGTGTGGGGTTGCCCGACTGTGGTAAACAATGTAGAAACTATCGCAGCGGTTGTACCGATAATAAACAATGGAGGAGAAGCCTATTCAACAATAGGTGTTGGAAGATCAACAGGTACCAAACTCATTTCAGCATGCGGTAATATTAATAAGCCGGGTGTTTATGAAATTGATATGACCATATCGGTAGAAGATTTTATTTACAGTGATGAATATTGCGGAGGCATTCCGAACGGGAAAAGATTGAAAGCATGTATTCCGGGAGGATCATCAGTTCCAATTTTACCGGCTAATCTTTTATTAAAGACAGCCAAAGGTGAAACAAGAATGATGAATTATGAAAGCCTTTCTGACGGGGGATTCCAAACCGGTAGTATGATGGGCTCCGGTGGATTTATTGTTTTGGATGAAGACCAATGTGTTGTTCGACATACATTATCACTTGCAAGATTCTACCATCATGAAAGTTGCGGACAATGTTCACCTTGCCGCGAAGGAACTGGTTGGATGGAAAAAATATTTGCGAAGATCGAGAATGGAAAAGGCGAAATGAAAGATATTGATTTGCTTTGGGACATTCAACGGAAGATTGAGGGTAATACAATATGTCCTCTCGGAGATGCAGCAGCATGGCCGGTAGCAGCAGCTATCAGGCATTTCAGGGATGAATTTGAATGGCACATTTTAAATCCTGAAGAATGTTTAAAAAGAAATTATGGATTGGCGCATTATGCTGATCCGTTGGAAGTAGCAGCCACAGCATAATACTTAGTTAATAGCGATAAGAAAATTATAATGCCTGACGAACAAAAATTATTTAAAGTAACTATAGACAATATCACCATTGATGTGCCTGCGGGAACTACCGTTCTCAATGCGGCAAGGATGATTGGTGGTGAAGTCGCGCCACCTGCGATGTGTTATTATAGTAAGTTGGAAGGAAGCGGTGGTAAGTGCCGGACTTGTTTGGTAGAAGTAGCATCCGGCTCAACGGCTGACCCGCGGCCAATGCCCAAATTGGTTGCGTCGTGCAGGACAAACGTGATGGATGGAATGGTTGTAAAAAACATTACCAGTGAAAAAGTAATTGATGCAAGAAAAGGAGTTGTTGAATTTTTATTGATCAATCATCCCCTGGATTGCCCTATCTGTGACCAGGCTGGTGAATGTTATTTGCAGGATCTTGGTTACGATCATGGCGCAGTACAGACTCGCTACGAATTTAAAAGACGCACATTCGTAAGAGAAGATATCGGTCCTTATATACAACTTCATATGACAAGGTGCATACTTTGCTACAGGTGTGTATATGTTGCCGATCAATTAACTAATAACCGTGTGCACGGTATCCTTGACAGGGGCGATCATTCTGATATATCAACTTATATTTCTAAAGCAATAGAAAATGATTTCAGTGGCAACATGATTGATGTGTGTCCTGTAGGAGCGTTAACCGACCGCACTTTCAGGTTTAAAAACAGGGTGTGGTTTTTAAAGCCAATGAATGCGCATCGTGATTGTGATAAATGTTGTGGGAAGGTAACTTTATGGAATCGGGGTGATGAAGTCTACCGTGTAACTGCCCGCAAAGATCAATGGGGTGAAGTGCAAAGCCTCGAAGATGGCAAGCCTGCATGGATATGCAATACCTGCCGTTTTGATAAAAAGAACACATCTGATTGGGTGATAGAAGCTCCAACGAAAATAAACAAGCACTCGGTAATTTCTGCAAATCATTATGAAGTAAAAGTGCAGCCATCAGATCCTTTGAATAAAGTGTTGAATGGCCGCAAGCCATTATTATTATTGGACATTCATGAGGAGAGTGAAGTGAACAGGCCGGAAATTGATTTAAGCAAGATACAAGGGCCGGCAACATCTACTACGTTTATTGAACATAACGAACCACTGGATATTGCCAATGCGCCATTAGAAAATATTTTAGTAAACGATCATAAGGATTTGCCACATAATAATCAGAATTAAAGCATGCCATTTACTCCTACACTTTTAGCCATTGACTGGGCTGTATTTACTGAAAAACTTATTTTGATTGTGGCAGTGGTGAGCGGATCATTGATCGTAGCGATGTATTCAACTTATGCCGAACGCAAGGTCGCTGCAATTCTCCAGGACAGGCGCGGACCAAATCGTGCCGGCCCGGGTGGGATTTTTCAACCCCTGGCTGATGGTCTGAAATTATTTTTTAAGGAAGAAATTATTCCAAGCTTCTCATCAAAATTTCTATTCATATTAGGTCCATGTCTTGCTATGCTCACAGCTATGATGGTGGGAGCAGTGGTTCCCTGGGGAAACAAAATTCATGTTTTTAACAGGGATGTTTCATTACAAATTGCAGATGTAAACATTGGAATTCTCTACGTGTTTGGTGTAGTGAGTTTAGGCGTTTATGGAATTATGATTGGTGGATGGGCAAGCAACAATAAATTTTCGCTGATGGGTGCTATGCGTGCCGCTTCACAAATTATAAGTTACGAGCTGGCCATGGGTATTTCCATCATTGCATTGTTGATGGTAACGGGAACGCTTAGCCTGAAAGAAATGGTTGAACAACAAACAGATCATTGGTGGAATATTTTTAAACAACCCCTTGGTTTTTTGATCTTTCTTATTTGTTCATTTGCTGAAACCAACCGTACACCCTTTGATCTTGCTGAAGCGGAGAACGAATTAGTGGGTGGTTACCATACAGAATATTCATCGATGAAGCTTGGCTTCTATTTATTTGCCGAATACATTAATATGTTCCTTAGCAGTGCGGTAATGGTGAGCCTATTTTTCGGTGGTTACGATATTCCCTTTGTAAATGATCTTACAGCAATTGATAAAATTGGTGTAAACTGGATGGCAGTGGCACAGGGAGCATGTTTCTTTGCAAAAATTTTATGCTTTATATTTTTATTCATGTGGGTAAGGTGGACTATTCCAAGGTTTCGCTACGATCAATTAATGAATCTCGGTTGGAAAATATTATTGCCATTGGCACTTGCAAACATGCTAATAACCGGAGCTTTAATATTATTAAAACAAAATCACTGGCATTTCTAAAACATAACAATATTTTTGCGGCACTATTTAATAAATAATGTTGCGTAGAAATTAAGTGAAGAAGATTATATATTTTATAAAGAAGATTATAAATGCAAGCATTAACTAATAGAGTAAAACCGGTTTCGAGAAAGCCTATGACGATATGGGAGCGGATGTATTTGCCTGCAATATTTAAAGGTATGCTCATTACTTTCAGTCATATTTTTAAAAAGAAACCAACCATAAATTATCCAGAGCAGAAAAGACCTTTCAGCCCTGTGTTCAGGGGATTGCAGATTTTGAATCGTGACGAAGAAGGACGTGAGAACTGCACTGCATGTGGTTTGTGTGCAGTTGCTTGCCCTGCTGAAGCAATCACAATGGAGGCTGCCGAACGCAAGCCTGGCGAAGAACATCTTTATCGTGAAGAAAAGTATGCGGCGAAATATGAGATAAATATGTTGCGCTGTATTTTTTGTGGTCTTTGTGAGGAAGCATGCCCGAAGGATGCAGTGTACCTGAGCGAAACATTTGCCCCAGCCAATTATCAGAGAAAGGGATTTATCTATGGGAAACCGGACCTGTTAATTCCGCACCCTAAAGAAAATCCTGAAGCATTTGCAAAAGCCCGTGGCAACAGGGCTACGCAGCCCCAGGGACATGGAAATGAACATTGACCGGCATCACCCAACCCCTCTCTATGGGAGAGGGCCGTAACTGATAGGAGCAATTTTAAAAAATGTTTGTCAACAAATAAATAAACTAATCAACTTTTTAACCATCAACTATTAATGCCCGTAACACAAATTTTATTTTGGTTTTTATCTGCGCTGGCAATTGTTGCTGCAATTGGAGTAGTCTCAAGTAAAAATCCTGTATATAGTGTTCTTTGGCTTATAGTAGTATTCTTCGCAATTTCCGGCCATTATGTTTTGATGAATGCACAGTTCCTTGCTATCGTAAATATTATTGTTTACGCCGGAGCTATTATGGTATTGTTTCTCTTTGTTGTAATGCTCATGAACCTCAATGCTGAGGCCGAGCCACCTAAAAATATTTATTTGAAAGTAGCGGGCGTTATTGCCGGGCTGTGTCTTATGCTTGTAATAATTTCAGCGCTTTCAAAATCAACAAACAGCAACGTTGTTTTAAAAGCAGGCACAGATGTAGGATTGATTAAAAACCTGGGAAACGCACTTTTCAATGAATATGTAATCCCTTTTGAAATAAGCAGTGTTTTATTTTTAAGCGCTATGATAGGTGCTGTAGTAATAGGAAAAAAAGAAAAACCTGCAATCACCTAACTATGAAACGAACAGCATATCTATTATTCATTTTTGCAGGGATATTTTTTTCAAGTGTATCATCTGCACAAATAGATTTAAAAAATATTGACCTTAAAGATATCATTGGAAAGGTTATGCATGTTGATAAAGGGTTTGCCCCAAAGTTTGCTTTAGGAAAAACGCCAATTCAACAAATTAATAAAGTGGCAGAGATACTTGGACTTAAGAAAAATGAAACTGTCAATAAGCTTTTTAATACATTCCGCACGGGAAGAACTGTTTACAAAATTGCAGCGTATGCTGGTGGCGCTATTGCAGCTTATGCTGTCGCGAGAAAAATTGGAAATTCTGTAAAAAGTGATAATTATTCAGGTGTGCTATATTCAGGCTTAGGAAGTATTGCTTCAGGATTAATTGTAAAGTTTGCTACAAAAGGAGCTTCTTATAAAGCTGTTGATATTTTTAATGGAATAGCGGCAAAAAAGATCAGGGATATTTTTTCTGTTGCGCCTGCATCGAATACTGCAGGTATCGGCCTGTATGTAAAATTATAAGCATGGAAATAAAATGGTACATTATTTTGTCTGTTGCATTGTTTTGCATAGGCATTGTGGGTGCACTTACGAGACGCAATTCAATCATCGTTTTTATGTGCATAGAATTGATGCTTAATTCAGTGAATTTATTACTGGTCGCTTTTTCTAAAATGCACATGGCAGGTGCAGGCGCCTTGGATCCTTTAGTTGCCACAAATGCCCAGATATTTGTTTTCTTTATAATGATAGTGGCTGCCGCCGAGGTGAGTGTGGGACTGGCAATCATTGTAATGATGTATAGAAATACACACTCAATTGACATTAATTTCTTAAACAGGCTTAAGAATTAGCACGTCTTGCCCTCTCTGTTGGGAGAGGGTTGGGGTGAGGTTAATTTTGATTTTTTATGGAAAAAATATTTGATTTCGTTTACTGGATACCGTTACTACCTTTTATAGGTTTTTTAATTAATGGCCTTGGCAGGAAGTCTCTTTCAAAAAAAGTTGTTGGTTTTATTGGAAGCGGTGTTATTTTTCTTTCGTTTTGCCTGAGTATAATGGTTTTTGTGAGCGCCGGCAAAGAGGGTTTTATTTCACAAAACATCAACTATTTTCCCTTTATAAATCTCGATAAAATTCATATCCCTTTCGAGTTCCAGGTTGATCAGCTTACATCTCTTTTTCTTTTAATAATTACCGGGGTTGGTTTTCTTATTCATGTGTATTCAACTTCTTACATGAAGGAAGAAACTCAATCAGGTTACGGCCGTTATTTTTCTTACCTGAATCTTTTTGTCTTCTCTATGCTTTTGCTTGTGATGGGCGGCAACTATGTGGTGATGTTTATTGGTTGGGAAGGCGTTGGCCTTTGCTCTTATTTGCTGATAGGTTTTTGGTTTAAAAATAATGATTACAACAATGCAGCTAAGAAAGCTTTCATTATGAACCGCATAGGCGATGTCGGATTTTTGCTCGGAATATTTTGGCTTCTTTCGTCTTTCGGAACAGTTTCTTACCACGATCTTTTTAATTCGCAAAATGGACTTATTAATGCTGTTTCACAAGTGAATTCACCCTCGCTGGTAGCTATTAGTTTACTCTTCTTTGTGGGTGCTACCGGTAAAAGCGCACAGATACCTTTGTACACATGGCTACCAGATGCAATGGCAGGTCCAACGCCAGTATCGGCTTTGATACATGCTGCCACTATGGTTACGGCAGGTATTTACATGATAGCCCGCAGTAACATCATGTATTCGCTTGCGCCGACCACTATGACCGTTGTTGCCATAGTTGGACTTGCTACCGCAATTTTTGCGGCGGTAATTGCTTTAAAACAAAATGACATTAAAAAAGTATTGGCTTACTCTACGGTTAGCCAACTGGGTTATATGTTTTTAGGCCTCGGTGTAGGCGCTTATACTGCCGCAGTGTTTCATGTAATGACGCACGCTTTTTTTAAAGCCCTTCTTTTTCTTGGTGCGGGTTCCGTAATTCATGCAATGGGCGGCGAACAGGACATTAATAAAATGGGAGGCCTTGGCAAAAAAATGCGAATCACATACATCACATTTTTTATAGCATGTCTTGCTATTTCGGGTATTCCTCCATTTGCCGGCTTCTTTTCAAAAGATGAAATATTATCTGCGGCATTTGCTTCTAATCCGATATTATATTTTGTTGGTTTAGGTGGTGCATTGCTCACCGCTTTTTATATGTTCAGGCTGCTGGCGCTAACCTTTGTGGGTAAGTTTCGCGGCACGGAAGAGCAGTTGCATCATGTGCATGAAAGTCCTCCTGCTGTTACTTTTCCGCTGATTACTCTTGCGGTGCTGTCGACTATTGGCGGCTTTGTTGGCATTCCGGAAATGTTTGTGAATAATGGCCATAAATTAGGTGAATTTTTAGCTCCTGTATTCGAGCGGTCTGCGCAGATACTTCCCGAACATGCTGTTCCACTCCAAACTGAATATATTTTGTTAGGTGTTTCTGTGATTTTAATAGTTGCCGTTTGCATTTGGGCCTGGAATAAATACAAAAATTATGCTGGTGAAATAAAAGAAGAGGGTGGATTTGCAAAAGCTATAAGCCATAAATTTTATATTGATGAATTGTATGATGCAATCATTGTAAGGCCGCTTAAATCATTTTCAAAGGTGTTAAGTAATGTGATAGATAAGTCTGGAATTGATGGCATTGTGAACGGTGTGGGAAGAAGTGTAAACTACGGTAGCAGGCAAATACGATTGTTGCAAAGCGGGCAGGCTGGTACCTATATACTTTTGATGGTGATCGGGATTTTAGTATTGTTTATTATTCAAATGTTTACAAAATAAAATTGATGCTGGGCACCTATTATACTTTTCCTGAACTTTTACTTTGGATACCAATGATCACGGGTATTATTTCCTTTTTTATCAGGAAAGAATCTTCTGTCAAAACCTTTGCATTACTTTCTTCAATCGCCACACTCGTAGTATCAATATTAAGCTTGTGCTACAGTGATTATGCAAATCATCCGGACTATTTTCTTTACAATAACGTAAGCTATATATGGCTGCCTTACCTCGGTTCTAGCTTTGCTGTAGGGCTTGATGGGATGGGTTTTCTACTAACATTTTTAACCGCATTTACCTTCCCAATTATTTTTGCGGCAACTTTTAAAAGTGAATTTAAAAATTCCAATTCTTTCTATGGTTTGATGTTATTATCGCAGGCTGGCTTGATGGGTGTATTCGTTGCCATGGACATGCTAGTGTTTTATTTTTTCTGGGAACTGGCCCTTATACCTGTTTATTTTCTTTGCAGTAGGTGGGGCGGAGAAAGGCGAATACAGGCAACATTTAAATTCTTCATTTATACTTTTGTTGGCTCCCTGCTGATGCTTGTGGGCATTATTTATATGTATTTGCATACGCCCGCTGTTACTGCGGCGGCTGAGCACTCTTTTTCTTTAAAAGCATTTTATAATACGATCCTTTCACCAAACAGGCAAGCAGGATTATTTTGTTTATTTTTTGTTGCCTTTGCTATCAAGATGCCGATCTTTCCTTTCCACACATGGCAACCTGATACGTACGAGCAGGCACCTTATCCGACGGTGATGGTTCTGAGCGGTATAATGGTGAAGATGGGAATATTTGCAATGATAAGATGGCTATTGCCTCTTTTTCCTTTAGCTATACATAAATTTGGCAACATTGTTATTATCCTTTCCGTGATAGGTATAATCTATGCGAGTTGCATAGCTATGGTTCAAAACGATTTGAAACGCCTGGTGGCATGGTCGTCCATTGCACACATTGGGCTGATGGGCGCAGCAATTTTTTCTCTTAATAATTCGGCGTTACAGGGTGTAATGCTCGAAATGTTCAACCATGGAATTAATATTATTGCGCTTTGGATAGTGGTAGATATTATTGATAAAAAAACAGGTGTACGCAAAATTTCAGAGTTGGGTGGGCTTGCCGCAAAATCACCAACGCTTGCGATATTTTTCCTTGTGATTGTTTTGGCAAATATTGCACTGCCACTTACGAATGCATTTGCCAGTGAATTTTTAATGTTCAACGGATTGTTTCAGTTCAATAAATGGTTTGCAGTATTTGCGTGTATCGGGATTATACTTGCGGCAGTGTATATGCTCAATATGATGCAAAAAGTATTTTTCGGGCCTTCAAATGCATTAACTGAAAATGCAAAACCAATTGATGTAGGGCAAAAGATTGTTCTCTCATTACTTGTAGTTACTATTTTAGCGCTTGGCATATATCCTGAACCGGTTTTTCATTTAACGCACGCTACGGTTAATGATATATTACAAAGAGTGAAATAGCAGGAGACTAATAGAAGTAAAAGAAAATGGAAACGGAATAAAAAATTATGAACGCAATTATATTAACTGCACTTTGGGGAGTTGTTATGATGTTTGGCGGGGTATTCTTTAAAAAGACTACTACTCCAAAATACTGGGCTATCGCAGGAATCATCATTGTTTTGCTTGCCAATATTCTTGAATTTTTTGGGCATCCTTTTTTCGATATTGATGTTCATCAAATGCTGAAGTTTGATAATTTTAGTCTCCAATTCAATACAGTTGCTTTTGCCTGCACCTTGTTGTTTTTCCTGTTGAATGGGAGAGATGTTGAAAAAGTCGGTAACAATATTTCTGAATATTTTTCCTTAATATTTTTTGTGCTTTGCGGTGTTGCTATTTCATCTTCATTCAATACTTTGCTTTTGCTATTTCTTGGAATTGAGATCTTGTCAATCCCATTGTATATACTAACGGGTAGCGACAAACGCAATTTAAAAAGTAACGAAGCATCTTTGAAGTATTTCCTGATGGGTGCATTTTCTACAGGTATAATGCTTATGGGGATTGTATTTATTTACGGCGGCAATCCATTGGGCTCTTTCAATATTGATACAATAGAGTTAGGCATAGGAAAACTCCCCGTGATGATAGGAGCCGGCCTGGTTTTGCTTATGGTAGCCATGTCTTTCAAAGTATCTGCAGCGCCATTTCATTTCTGGACGCCGGATGTATATGATGGTGCGCCGGCTGTGTTCACCTCTTTTATGGCAACCATTGTAAAGAGCGCAGGCTTTATAGCTTTCATCCGACTCTTTCAATATTCATTTGGGAATATGCATCAACAATGGCAAACATTAATCGTGATAATTACTGCCGCCACCTTGCTTATCGGAAATCTCACTGCGGTATTTCAGCAAAGTGTGAAGCGAATGCTTGCCTATTCAAGTATTGCCCAGGCTGGATTTATGATGTTTGCACTTTTTGCCCTTAACGATACCGCAAAAGAAGGGTTACTCTTATACACAGCGGCTTACAGCCTTGCAACTATCGGCCTTTTTGCTGTACTTATAAAGATGACTGATTATACTATTGAAGGTTTTAACGGGCTCGGCAAACAACAGCCTGTGCTGGCGTTCACAGCAACCATTTTTCTTTTGTCACTTACCGGTATTCCATTAACCGCAGGCTTCACTGCAAAATTTTATATGTTACTGGCAGCTTTAAAAAACGGCCACCAGGTTTGGCTGGTAATTCTTGCTGTCATATGCGCTGCTATTAGTGCTTATTATTATTTTAAAGTAATACAGGCAATGTATTTTAAAGAGCCGGCAGAGGGAGTAAATAACCAGATCAATGTTACTAAAGGATTTAAATTTTTGCTTCTCATAACTGCCGCAATCATCATCATTCTCGGCGTACTTCCCGGCCTTGTAATAGATTGGATATATTATTAGCCTCAAGCCTCCCTACCCTCCGGAGGAGGGTTTTACAAAATCTCATCGGCAATGTTTTTCTTTGTCTCCTTCGAGCCTTTGTGGTAAGTAATTTTTTTTTTGACTTTATACAATGGTACAACTGTAATTTCTTTTGATATAGTAACTTCACCCTTTCGATCACGCTTCTTTATGTGTAAATCTTTATTTAAATGCAATTAGCTGATTCACTTTCGCTGGCTTTCCGTACTGTTAAAAGTAATAAGCTGCGTACAGGTATTACCGTTGCAATCATTGCATTTGGTATCATGGCGTTGATAGGAATTATCACGGCTATTGCATCTATGAACCAAAGTCTTGCAGAAAGCTTCTCAACAATGGGCGCTAATGGTTTTGCCATACGTTACCAGGACAGGCAGATACATATCGGCAGAAGAAACGACGTAAAAAAGACCAATGTAAGTTCTCTAAAAAGAAAGAAATCCAATGAAGGCAAAATTGTTACCTATCAGCAGGCAAAACTTTTCAAAGAGAGATATGAATTTCCTGCAAAAGTTAGCATTTCTATCAGGGGACCGGGTGCCGTAGTGGTTAATAATAATGAGGTCAAAACGAATCCAAATATTTCAATGCAAGGTGGAGATGAAAACTATCTTACACAAAAAGGTTACACATTAGCGGCCGGTAGAAATTTTAATGCAATCGATGTACAAAGCGGAAGAAGTATTTGTATCCTGGGAAATAGCGTAGCAAAAAAACTGTATGGGGAAACCACGGGAAGAGCTATTGATAAAATTATAAAAGTTGCAGGAATCAGCTACAGAATCATTGGGGTATTAAAAGACAAAGGTTCCAGTTCATTTTTAAACGCCGATAATATTGTTCTTACTACTTATAATAATATCCGCAGAATTTTTCCTACTGACGGAACTACATTTGATATTGGTGTTACTGTAAATAATATGAGAGATATGGACGCTGCAATAGGTGAGGCTAAAGGAACTTTCAGGCCGATACGCAAGGTCGCTATAGATGAAGAAAATAATTTTTACATTGATAAAAGCGACAGCATAGCAGAGGTATTTATGAGTAGCCTTGGGGCCATAACAACTGCGGCTGCTTTTATAGGTTTAATTACTTTAATCGGTGCGGCAATTGGCCTGATGAACATTATGCTCGTAGCGGTAAACGAGCGCACGAGGGAAATAGGCCTTATAAAAGCAATTGGCGGAACCCGTAAAAGTATCCGCACGCAGTTTCTGTTCGAGTCTGTTATGATAAGCCTGATAGGTGCCATTTTTGGAATTATTCTTGGCGTACTGGTGGGGAATATCGTAGGTATGTTTTTGAATACCGGATTTGTTGTGCCATGGATGTGGGTGATAATAGGCATTGTAGTATGCTCGGCCGTTGGGCTTTTCGCAGGTTTGTACCCGGCGGTAAAAGCGGCAAAACTGGATCCCATCGTTGCACTTCGTTATGAATAAAAATACGTGGCGCTGGCAAAATATTTTATACTTTACCGTTACTTTTTGAATGTCATTTTTTAGGCCGGAAAAAGAATCTTGTGAAATAAATTTTGATTTTGCAAAAGTTGCAGTATCTTTTCGATAGTATATACAGCCTGCGATTTTTGACGATTGAATAAAAGCCCAAAACTTAATTCTTGTTATTAAAATTAGCCATATTATTCGCCTTGGTTATTTTGAAAGCTTATTCGATAATCTGAAAAATTTTTTAAACATAATGGGTCTAAAAGATTTTTTTTCGTTAGAATTGTGATATAAAAATTTTTAACCAACTTCATTTCATCTTAAACATTAAAAACCTATCGTTATGGCAGAAACTAATACACCTGCAAACTCTACAGTAAAGGCTACTACTTCAGTGCAGGCAAGAAAATCAAACAATATTATTTCCTTGCTTGCCCCCATCCTTTGTATAATAGCAGGCTATGTTATTTGGCGTTATGTTATTGGGGGAGACGGCAATTTTACATCACCCGATCCTAAAGGAGGCTTCTGGCCTAACCAGCAAGGGCCAAAAGGAGACCTTGCAAGAATGTATGAAGGTGGTATCATCGTTCCTATTCTTATTGGCTGCTTTCTTATCGTGTTCACTTTCGTAATAGAAAGGTGGCTAACCGTTGCCCGTGCAGGTGGCAAAGGTTCTAATGCCGACTTTATAAGAAGAGTCCAATTCTATCTTGCTGACAAAAAGGTTGACGCAGCAATCGCCGAGTGCGATAAACAAAGAGGTTCTGTTGGAAACGTAATGAAAGCCGGCCTTCGCAAGTACAAAGCGATGATAACAGACAACGAACTTGATACAGAGCAAAAAGTGCTTGCTATTCAAAAAGAAGTGGAAGAGGCCACCGCTCTTGAATTACCGATGCTTGAAAAAAATCTTGTTTTCCTTTCCACACTTGCTTCAGTATCTACATTGATTGGATTGTTAGGTACTGTGATTGGTATGATTCGTGCATTTAGTAACCTTGGCGAATCAGGCGGCGGTGCAGCGGCGAGAGAATTATCAAAAGGTATTGCGGAGGCCTTATATAATACCGCCCTGGGTATTGGTACATCTGCGTTTGCAATTATTTCTTACAATATTTTCACCACTAAGATTGATGGCATAACTTATGGTATTGATGAATCAGGCTTTACACTTACGCAGAGCTTTGCTTCTATGTACAAATAATTTTATGGAATTTTATAAGATCTGAATCTAATAAATAAATTTAAATACAATGGGTAGAGCCAAAGTAAAACGCGGAAGCACACACGTAGATATGACGGCTATGTGCGATGTTGCATTTCTCCTGTTATCATTCTTCATATTTACTACAAAATTTAAACCTGATGAAGCAATCGAGGTAATAACTCCGAGTTCAGTTTCATCAAAAGTGGCTTCAGATAAAGATGCCTTTAAAGTGTCTCTTGATAAAGAGGGTAGAGTCTTTATTGATATGAGTGATGAAATGCGCGGGGATGTGCTTGACGAGCTTGGTAAAGAAAGAAATATAAATTTCAGTCCTGATGATATAAAGTATTTTAAGAATGCATCATTTGTTGGTGTTCCGTTAAGTCAGCTTAACCAGTTTACGCGGCTTAATTCAGAACAAATCAAAGCGACCAAGCTTAATGGAATTCCAACCGACAGCACAAATAACGAGTTACAGGCATGGATAAGTGCGGCGGTGCAGGCTAACCAGGGTAACAAAGTGAACTTTTATATCAAAGGAGACAATGCAGCAAAATACCCGGCTTTCAAAAGTGTTATTGAATCTTTTAAGAAAAATGATATTTATAAATACAACCTTGTGACAAATGCTGAGGATGTGCCGGAAGGAAGCGAACTTTACAAGAAAAATATAGCGGAACAAAATCAGTAAGCTGATAGAGAAATTTATCTTCTAAAAATTAAAATTATACTACTATGGCAGAGATGGAAGTAAAACAAAGCGGCCATAAAAAAGGCCCGGGCGTAAAGAAAGCTAAAAAGGCGTCTACCAGGGTGGATCTCACACCAATGGTTGACTTGGGATTTTTGCTGATAACTTTCTTCATATTTACCACCACAATGTCCCAGCCTACGTCTATGAACCTGGCCATGCCGAAGGATACAGATAAGCCCGATGAAATAAATAAGGTAAAGGAATCCGGTTCACTTACGCTTATGCTTGGCAAAGGGAATGTTATCTATTATTATTTCGGTAATGATCCGGCGACCATGCAGACTACTGGTTATAAAGACTTGAGAAAGATCATTCTTGATAAGAAGAAGTCAACTCCGGCTGATGATTTATTCATAATTATTAAACCCGATAAAGATGCTTCTTACAAAAACGCAGTAGATGTGTTAGACGAAATGAGCATCAATGACATAAGCAGGTATGCGATGGTTGACCCAACTCCGGATGAGTACAGCAAAATACAGGCAACCGAACAGGCGGGCGGGGTTCAGTAATTTTATGGAAAATTTACATTCGTGTATCTAATTAAAAAAATTAAAAATGGAAGCTAATCAAATTTTAAAGGCCGACTTACTCGATATAATTTTCGAGGGAAGAAATAAGGAGTATGGGGCTTATGATTTACGGAAAACATATAATCGCCGCATCACTATCGCTCTTGTAACAACTGTTGTAATTATCGCTTTGATTTTTATAGTTTCTGTGATAATGGATAATCTTTCTGCGAAGGACAATGCGATAGAAATGAAAGTAAAAGATCTTACGCTGGAAAAGATTCAGCCAAATGAACCACCACCACCTCCTCCGCCACCGCCACCGAAGTTACCGCCACCCCCACCTATAGCCACCATCGCCTTTACACCGCCCAAAGTGGTAAAAGATGAAGAGGTGATAAAACCACCACCAGAAGTAAAGCAAATTGAGGAAGCCAAAGTAGATGTAAAAACGGTGGAAGGAACAAAAGATCTTGGGATAGTCGCTCCACCAGTCGAAGATAAAGGTACACAGGTAGTAGCTGCACCGGTTGAAAAGAAAGAAGACGAGGATAAAGTTTTCACTAAGGTGGAAATTGAGGCACAATTTCCTGGCGGCGCCTCAGCCTGGACGAAATATGTTACCAGGGCGATTTCCTCAAACATTGACGAATTTACAGAATCCGATTTCGGGACTTGTGTTGTAAAATTTATAGTTAGTAAAGATGGATCTATTAGTAATGTAGAAGCAACGACCATGAAGGGTACCAAACTCGCGGAAATTGCAACAAATTCAATCAGGAAAGGGCCTAAATGGACACCTGCACAGCAAAATGGCCGTATGGTAAATGCCTACCGCTTACAACCCGTGACATTGACTAATCCTGATCAATAAGTAATAAAAGTTATTTTAATTCACTTTCAAAAAGGGATGCGATTGCGTCTCTTTTTTTTTGTTTTAATATTGACCATTTTCAACCCTCATTTATCAGCTCAATGTACATTTCATAAAAGCCCGGCTTTGTTATCTTTACAAGATGTATGGAAAACTTTCAGGATGGAAAGATACGATTGTGGCTATAGCAACCCCTCCCGGTATCGGCGCCATAGGTGTTATTCGTGTAAGTGGCGAAAAAACTTTTGAAATAGTGAATAAGATATTTCCTTCTAAAAATCTTGTTGACCAGGCTGCAAACACACTACATGTCGGTTTTATAAAGGACGAAGAAAATGTTTTGGACGAAGTGGTAATTTCTTTATTTAAAAATCCTTCTTCTTATACTGGTGAAGATATAATAGAAATAAGTTGTCATGGATCACCTTATGTTCACCAACAGGTACTCAACTCAATTATTCAACGGGGAGCTAGATTGGCAAAGGCGGGAGAATTTACTCAACGGGCGTTTCTCAACGGCAAATTGGATCTTACACAGGCAGAAGCTGTGGCAGATTTAATTGCAAGTAATACATCTGCTTCACAAAATGTCGCGTTGAAAAATATGCGCGGAGGTTTTTCGCAAGTCTTGAAAGAAATGAGGGAAAGATTAATTCAATTTTCAGCCCTGATAGAACTTGAACTTGATTTCGGCGAGGAAGATGTTGAATTTGCAGACCGTGAAAAATTCAATGAATTGTTAGCGGAACTTGATGGCACGGTAAATAATTTGCTTAGCTCGTTTCATCTTGGTAACGTAATAAAGAATGGCGTAAGTGTGGCGATTGTGGGCAGCCCTAATGCAGGTAAATCAACTTTGCTCAACACATTGCTAAATGAAAGCAGGGCCATAGTAAGTGAGATAGCAGGCACAACAAGAGATACTATTGAAGAAGTTATAAATATAGATGGCATTCTTTTCAGGCTTATTGATACCGCCGGCATTCGTGAACATTCACAGGATGTTATTGAAAATATTGGGGTGTTGAAAAGTAAGGAAAAAATACAACAGGCAGATATCGTGTTATATCTATTTGATATCAATTCTATGGACGATGAAAATTTTTTTACTTTTTTAGATACTGTAAAAAAAGAAAACCCTCATGTGATTTCTGTATTGAATAAAACAGATGATATTGATGAAAAATTGCTGAAGCAAAAGAACGAATTACATAAAGAAAGTATTTTTATTTCAGCTAAAATGAAAACAGGAATTGATGAGTTAAAGCGGAAATTGTTTTCGATGGCGTCAGGAAATGTAATGCTTACAGAAAATATTGTAGTTACGAATGCCCGCCATTATGCTTCTTTGAAAGAAGTAAAATCTTCACTGGATGATCTCCGCACCGGCATTGAAAATAAAATTACTTCAGATCTTTTATCGCCTGACATTCGTCGCTGCCTTCACTACCTCGGTGAAATAACCGGTGAGATCACAAATGAAGATATGCTGGATTATATTTTTAGTAAGTTCTGTATCGGTAAATAGAGCATCATTATCAATATTCTCATTCACTTTACGTGGAGAAAATCTTAAAAAAGGTTTTGGATGGTTTGTATTATTAATGGGTATTTATATAATCGTAAAGGAATTCTTTTTAAATTGGTATCGTAATAATCTTGCTAACTATCACCATAAAATTTAAACGATTCTCCGCCGGACATTCTATATTTTAAAAATAAAAAAAATAATTAATGATTGATTTTTTGAAGCAACCATGGCCCTGGTATATAGCGGGCCCTTTGATAGGTTTAATGGTTCCCACCTTGTTGCTGTTGGGAAATAAGACACTAGGTATTTCATCTTCACTTCGCCATGTTTGTGCTGCATGCATCCCTTCAAAAATTCCATTTTTCAGTTATGATTGGAAAAAAGAAATTTGGAACCTGTTTTTTGTTGGCGGTATAATGCTTGGGGGCTGGCTGGTAGCTTCGTTTTTTATGGATCTAAACCCGGAGAATATTAATCCTAAATTATTGAATGAATTGAACGGATATGGCCTTCACCTTCACAATGGATTATTACCGGTAGAAATTTTTAGCTGGCACAATTTGTTTACGGCAAAAGGATTATTCTTTATAGTCTTTGGCGGGTTCCTTGTCGGCTTTGGCACCCGTTATGCAGGAGGATGCACTTCCGGCCATGCAATTACGGGCTTGTCCAATTTACAATTGCCTTCGCTGATAGCGACTATAAGCTTTATGGCCGGGGGCTTTATTATGGCTAATTTAATTCTACCATTTATTTTAAATAATTTATAATGCGAGAACAAACAATAGGGAATGAAACAGTTTTAACGGACAACACAGATTTTGAAGTTCGGTCATTAGATTCAATTTGCTTCAATGAGTCTGCATTAGTTCATCCATGGTGGTACAACTTCAAATACCTTGCAATGGGTGTTTTATTTGGAGTTATCCTTGTAAAGTCAGAAGTAATCTCCTGGTATCGTATCCAGGAAATGTTTCGCTTGCAAAGCTTTCATATGTATGGTGTAATGGGATCAGCCGTGGTAACAGGTGCAATATCAGTTTGGCTGATAAAGAAATTTAAGGCTAAAACTATATATGGAGAGAAAGTAGAATTGCCTTCAAAAAAATTCAACAAGGGCCAAATTTATGGGGGCTTGATATTTGGATTCGGCTGGGCAATTACCGGCGCATGCCCGGGTCCACTATTTGCTCAGATAGGAACAGGTATCACGGTAACTGCCGTTACTCTTTTGAGCGCTATCGCCGGCACATGGGTGTATGGTTATTTTAGAGAAAAATTACCACATTAAAAGAGGAGTAAAACCTGGTACGCTTCAACCAGCAAAGTTTTAGAATGATTTATTACCTCAATTTCTTATTAATTCTTTTTAAGAAAAGTTAAGTATGGATTTTAAGAATTTTAATAATAAGATTAAAAAAAATTGGATAAATATTTTATTCGGCGGCCTGTTATTTATTTTTCTTTTCAGTACAGGCGCTAAGTCCTGGCTGTTGCATCAAATGGTATCTATTGGTCTTTTTAAAGTGGAAATCAATAAAGAGCCGGCAAACACGAGCTTCGGCGAAAACGCGGTATTTTCCTATACAGATTCGGTTGGCCTAACCGCCTCTACTTCGTCATTGAACGGTAAAGTAGTGTTTATTAACTTTTGGGCATCGTGGTGTCCTCCGTGCCGTGCAGAAATGTCTTCTCTAAATAATATATATAAGGAGTTTAAAAATGACAACCGTTTTGTTTTTCTATTTATCAATGAAGATGAGAAAAAGGCTAATGCTGTAAGCTATATTCATAAAAATGATTTCAGCATACCCTTCTACAGTCGTACAAGTGACACGTCTCCCGAAATTTTCGACGGTACTTTACCAACCACGGTGGTGCTCGATAAAGAGGGAAAAATAATATTGAAACATGAGGGAATGGGAAAGTATGACACTGATGAATTTGTCCGCGGGTTAAAGGCGCTTCTGTAGCCAGGTCACATGTATGATATTTTGATAAAATAATTTACAAGCAATGCCGGGAATTTGAAAAATGATTATCAAAAAGCTTTTGTAAGAAATTTTTCAAAAAATGTCAATTTGAAGATGTGGCATCTACAATGGATATACTGTGGCGATCATTTTTTTAAACGCCCTAAAAGGGCTTAATGTCATTTCTACCGGAGAGCGCGGATGTACATGCGGTTTATTCAAACCAAAATTTCTTTCGTATTCAACATTAAATGTTATACTTTCTTATCCCGTCGCACGTTAATGTATAAAATTCTTGCATTCTTTTTCAATGTGATATAAGTCACTTCCCGGAAAAGCAAATAATAGAAATTTGCCTAATAAATTATGAACGTATGAAGATCAAACAATTTGAAGATAAGCACCTGTCACATTTTAGCTATGCAATACTAAGCGAGTGTGAACAAGAAATAATATTGATAGATCCTGCACGTAATTCGCAACAATACCTGGATTATGCAAAGGAAAATGAAGCCCAAATAACTGGCGTGATTGAAACCCACCCCCATGCAGATTTTGTCAGCAGCCACCTGGAATTACATAAAACACTTGGAGCTACTATTTATGTAAGCAAAGGAGTGCATGCTGCCTATCCTCACCAGGCCTTTGACGAAGGGCAATCCATTGAATTTGGTAAAATAAAACTATCTGCACTTAATACACCGGGGCACTCTCCGGATAGTATTTCAATCGTATTACACCATAATGGAACCGAAAAAGCAGTATTTACGGGCGACACTTTATTCATCGGAGATTGTGGCCGTCCCGATTTACGTGAGACATCGGGCGACAATGCATCAAACCGGTTAACGCTGGCAAGACAGATGTATTCATCTTTGAGAAATAAATTAATGGCATTGAATGATGACGTAGTGGTTTATCCGGCACACGGCGCTGGTACTTTATGTGGTAAGGATTTGAGCAAAGAATCCAGCAGCACTATTGGTGTGCAAAAGCAAACTAACTGGAGCCTGCAACCAATGAATGAAGATGAATTTGTTGAGAGTCTTCTAACGGATCAGCCATTTGTTCCTGCTTATTTTTCATATGATGTAGCGTTAAACAAAAAGGGCGCTGCCGTAATGAGCGAAAGTATTGGCATGATAACGCAAGGCGCACCGGTTAATAAAACAATGGAAAGAAAATTAGATGCTATGCTTTGGGTAATTGATACAAGGGAAGAAAATGTTTATAAAGACGGCCACCTTCCACATTCCATTAACGTGATGGAGAAAGGGAAGTTTGAAACGTGGTTGGGGTCTATTATTAAACCAGGTGAAAAACTTTACCTTGCCGCGGGAGATAAAGAACAATTACAAAGAATGCTGGAAAGAACAGCATCAATAGGGTATGAAAGCCAGGTAGAAGAAGCTTTTGTTATTGAAAATGCAGGGGTGAAGGAAGAAAAGATTGATGTACCCAAATTCCAAAAAAATGAAGACAATTATACCATCGTTGATGTAAGAAATCATTCTGAAATAAATGAGAAAAAAATATTTGCCGGCAGCTTACCTGTTCCGCTACCTGAATTAAGAAATCGTATTGATGAAATTCCCACTGATAAACCAATAGTGGTCCATTGTGCAGGCGGTTATAGAAGTGCGGCAGCAAGTTCACTAATACATTCAGTGCTTGGTGATAAAGTAAAAGTATTTGATTTGGGAGAAGCGGTAAAAGAGTTTTCGAACGAAGCCATGGTGAGTTTATAATGCGTAAAAAACAGGATACTTCAAATCATCACAACTGGTTTTCTTTGGTTAATTCTTTATTAATATAAACACCTGCTTTCGCACCCTCGGCGGCAGCTACTACCACAAAGTGCATATCTTTTGAAAGGTCACCAACAACATACAATCCAGGGATATTTGTCTGTTGTGATTTGTTCGTCAGGGCTATGTTATTTTTACCCGTATTACATCCCAGGCTTTCCACAAGATGGCATTGCACTTCATACCCATTCGAGAAAAACAGGGCTTCGCAAAAAGATTTTTTGCCGTTTTCAAAAACAATATTTTTTAGTTGCCCCTTGCTTCCTTCAAATGAACTAATAGGCTCGAAGACAACTTCAATTTTATTTTTGGAAATTATCTCCTGGTATTTTTTTGTCAGGTATCGCTTACCGTTAGTATATAAAGTAATTTTTTCACTCCATGCTTTTAGAGTCAGCGCCACATCAATTCCATCTTTACTTGTAGCATATACACCAATTGCTTTGTCTTTATTTTCCCAACCATCACAATAAGGACAATGATAGATGGACGTGCCATAAAACTTATTGATACCCTCCACCTCCGGCAGCCTGTCTGTTAAGCCAGTAGCAAGAATCAGCTTTCTTGAATAGTAGATATTTTCATCACAATCAGTCAATGCAAAAATTTCATTTGTATTTTTTATAGCGTGCTTTATTTCCACCGGCTTCATCTTCACGCCATATTTTTTTAATTCTTTTCGGCTGATCTTTAAAAATTCTGCAGGCGAAATATCATCTCGGGTGAGATAGTTGTGCATGCCATGCGAATGACGGTTGCGTTGCTGGCCATGATCGAATAGTAAAACTTTTCTCATACACCTGCCAAGCACTACAGCCGCATTAAGCCCCGCCGGCCCGCCACCAATAATTATCACATCATATATATCCATAAAAAATCCAGGTTGTGAAAATAAAAAGAACGCAAAAATACAGGAATAGTTTGCCAATGAAATTGCCACTGCTTTTAGAAGCTTTTATTGGAGCCTTAGCGGCTCGAGGTATTTTAATTTTGAAACAGAAAAATATTGAATCTTGTTTTTATACAAATAGCTTATCAGCACTTCAGGCTCTTCCAGTTGGGAAGGCTTATCAAAATTTTTATGGGAAGAAGAGATCATTTCACCCACATTTATTTGCCAGGTTATCAATCCACGGGCGCCTGCTAAACTATCACGGTTAAGAATAGACGAATCTTCAGCAATAGCCAACGGAAAATCTTTTGCCTTTTCAATATGCGCAGCATATTGAATCCCTTTTATCCAAACATTTTTTACCTCGGGCTTTGTAGAATCTTTCGTTTTGGTATAAATAAAATATTGTATGCCGGGTTGGCTTTGCCTTTTAGTTACTGTACCATCTTCATTGAGGCTTACGCCCGGCTTTACACCTGGCATCACATTCCTGGCAAACGCATATCCCTTTACTATTTGATGGGATTGTGAACAACCCGTAGCCATTAATAATACACAGCCTGCAAATAAAATAAAGCCTGCTTTCATTTAATATATTTTTCTGCAACTAATGGCCTTCATCAATATTTTACAAATCTCTTAGTGTATTTGTATTTATTATCTGTGCTTGCGGCTTTTAAAATATAGCCACCTGCTGCAAAACGCGACACATCTATTTGGGTGATTGCATAGCTGCCTGTATTTGTGTAAACTAACTGGCCCACCATATTATAAATTCTTATAGAAATCTGGTTAATACCCGCGATATTACCTGCGCCTAAAAAAATATATTGATGTGTAAGGGTAGGGTATAAATTTTGAATGAATATGCTATCTGTACCAGGCGGCTCTACAGGCACGACTGCTCCATTCGGAACAAAATTGGCCGTTCCGGTATTGGCATAAAACATTCCATTACCATGTGTGCCTACAAGCAAAGTGTTATCCTGCGGACGGTAATCAAGCGAAGTAATGAGGGCCATGCCTAACACAGCATCACCTTCACGCTCCCAGTTTACCGAGGCTGCATTGATGTTGGTAGTACTGTAAAGCCCGATTGACGTGCCCACATAATACTCAGTGACAGCCTTACCGGAGGCATCTTTCTTTACTATTATCATACAGCTTCTTATAGAAGGCAGGGTTAAATTACCTTCCGCATTCTTCCATGTAGGTATTACGCTTTTACCATTTTTTGAATAATAGATATTGGTTGTGCCATAGTTTGATACTACCACCATCACTTCATTATCATCATTCGGGTTTACCGAAATATCAGTAACGTTGCCTTGCAGCCCTGGCGGCGTAATATCTACGGGTACGGTTGTAACAGGAGCATTCCTCGGGTCATTAAGCCGGAATACGTGCCCGCCGGATGTACCGATGTATAACACATGATCTGTAGTGTATGGCCCCCGGCTTAACTCAAATGCCCTGATAGAAATATCCGTGCCCAGCGGGTTGGCTGCATTAATAGCAGATGCCACCCCGGTTAATTCCTGCCATGTAGTGGGCGTAACGGTAGAGGCGCTTTTTGTGCGGAATACCCGGTTGTAATTTGCATAATACAAATCTTCTGTATTATCAAAATCCGTTTTGAAATAAGTAACAAAATCACCAAAGCCAACTTCGGGATTTGCAGTGAGCCCTGCAGGAACAATGGAAACAAAATTGTTTGTTATGTCCCTTGTAAGGCTACCAAATTGCGATGAAAAATAAACGGTAAATGCAGTGTTAGTTACCGATGCAATTGAAACTGAAGCCCCGTCACCACCGCTTATTTTAAATTGGTCGTTGGGATTAGCGACGCCATCTTCTCTAAAATAACATCCATTGTCCTGCGCTCCGCCAAAAAAATTATTCTGTCCCGCTGCGGGGTCCATCGCCACAAAATTATATTGTAATGTTTGGTACTTACTTACCATAGTCCATGGAACAGGATCAGGTTTATCAACTGCCAGTATGCTATCTGTCTGCTGTACGCCACCATCATTTATTGCATAAGCATGAATAGGATTTGTCGGGTCAAAAAACAACCCGTGGAAATCCGCGTGGCTGCCTGGGTATTGCTCCGCAGTAGGTGGATTTAGTTTCCTGTATCCCCCGATCCATTCCGTTTTGGTTGCCGTGGTAAATCCATCTGTGGAGCGATATAAGTTGGTGCCTCCCACGAAAATAACTTTTGGGTCATCTGGCTTTATTGCCAATGCCATATCATACCCACCCTGTAAAGTCAAAGGATCTACACCGTCTGTCTGCCCTGGAAAATCAGGCATGTTAGCAGAAAGATTTACATAACTATTTGCACCCACATCTAATTTAAAAAGATCACCCTCAGGATGTGCTCCCTTGGCCGCTGCTTGTGAAAGCCCATTTTCATACAAGGCAAAAAGGAGATTTTGATTTGACGGAGCTAAGGCGAGAATTATTCTTTTCGAATTGCCATCATACGAGTTTGCCCGCCATCCTTTCAGCGAATCAACCCCAAGCGTTGAACCGCCGGCAAGCTTTGTCCAACTATTAAAATCACCAGAGGAGGATGCCCATATCCCGCGAATTTTTGGATCAGGGTTGCCGCCATTTACTGCCAAATACAATTTACCGGCATCACTGGTTACAATGTCTATTTGGCCCCCGTCTGCCGTAGCCGGCGTGTCACCGGCAAATACTACTTTGAAAGATTGGCCATTGTCTGTTGAGCGAACGAGCCTTCTGTGGCCCGCGATATAAACATAGCCGTTTACCGGGCTCACCACTATCTTATGCACAATGTCAAAAACGTTATCAAAAGCATCCAGGGTACCCGCCCCTAAAGTGGTGCCGTCTGTGTTTGTAACAGTGAGCGTAAGCTTCGTCCATGTAAGGCCATTGTCAGTAGATTTTAAAATGCCAAAGCCTAAATAAAAAGCGCCGAAGTCCGAAGCGGAATTGCCTAATGCTTCGCCGCCACCTGCATACCACGTATCCTGGAAGTTTGGGCGTGGGTCCTGCGCTATCGCAGTAACGTTATGGATTTCCATTTGCGGTGTCACCTTTGTCCAGGATGTGCCGCCATTTGCCGTACGATAAATACCTCCACTCACACTGCCGGAGAGGATAACCTTATTTCCACCGGTTCCGAAACGCACATCAAATGCAAAGGCACGTGTTCTGCCTCCGATATTATCTGGGCCTGCGGGGGAATATGCATTAAGATTTTGAGGGGTGAAAAGTCCCGCTGCACTTCCATCTTTCACCGGTAAGTTTCTTGCAAATTCTATCTCTCTTTCGCGAATGTCTTTTGGAATTTTGCCGGTAAAAGGATTTTTTAAAATATCATATTCGTATTGAAGCCTGTCTTTTACAAACTCTTCTTTTTCCTGTTCCTCACCATAAGTTGAAATGGTAAATTTATTTTTTTTAGTAAAAATATATATGCTGCAGGAAAGGACAGCGATGATCAATATTGCAATGGATATTTTTTTATGCATGGGGCATTTTTATATTCGGATCAATAAAGGTTAACAGGTAAGGGCAATTAAGGCAAATCGAATTTAAATACAATTTACGAAAAATTAATAGGCGGGATTTACTCTTTTTTGTATTGAACTTTATTAAAGTAAATCTGCTATAACCACAGAGAAAATAGTTTATAGACTCCCTGCGTTGAAAGAAATTTTGGAAGCCGAAATTTTTCACAGCAGTCACCATCCACCGAAAATTGGTTTCGTTTTCGACTAGCTATTTTTTACTCGTGAAGGTTTTATGAAAAAGAACTGCTGAGAGTTAATCCTAACTTAATGACATTGCCCGCTGAGACATTATACAATAATCAATATCTATGATAATATTATGAAATCAACGGGTTTTCTTTCACCATCCCAGCCACTATTTTATCAATAGGCAAGGTCACGCACTCCGCAGAAAAATTGTCCCAATCAATAAAACGAAACGTTTCAATTTCATTTTTCTCTGCATAAATCTTTAGCTGCGCTTCATCAAAATCAAATTCCTTATCCCGCAAGGGAGCTTTTATTTCTTCCAAAGCTTTTACAAAATAATAGATCGAAATGATCTGGTGCTCTGGGTTGAAGGCGCTCAATTGAAAATAATCCGTTGTATAAATGTGATCAGCAGTTTCAACGGTAAGATCCATT
>JBDTSD010000023.1:0-39113 GCA_039931355.1 Ginsengibacter sp. | reverse complement strand
CAACTTTTTCTCCTTTGTTTCCTGTGATTTTTACTTTCCATTTTTCTTCACTGCCCGGCAATGTTTTATCACGATATGTATCGAAAGAAATATTTAATTCTTTGTTACTCCAGGGAACATAAACAGTATTGGAAGAAACATAAAAGCGATTGTCTTTTACAAAGAAGTTATTTACTCCAAAACCGCCACGATCATTTTCAGTGATATTGAAATCGAAAGATTTTTTATTATTAGATAATGAAACAAAATTTAATTCGTTAGTAGCATTTTCACCGATTGGCTGCCGGTTGTCAATGGTCTTTTGCTTATTGATTTCCTCAATTAAAAAAACATTATCAGCCGAAGTGCCGGTAATAACTTTTGCTGTTTCTCCCGGCTCGGCAATATTCTTTTGAGCAAAGTTCCAGATGTAAGAAGGTGTAGGTAATGAAGAGGCTTTTGCATCATACACCTGGAAATATTTTACATCTTTTACTTCTTGCCCATACCTGTCTTTTGCTGTGGCTTCAATCACGTACCAACCTTGCGGAAACTTGCCTTTTGCCAATTGCCAATTGTTCATCGCATTTGTGCTGTCATTATTTGAATAAGCTAATTCACCCTTCGCCCATGATTCTTTTTTGCTTTCATCTTTATATTCATCATGTGGAAAATATTGAATGAATTCATTTTTGTTTAAAATAAATTTATCAGGTTGCTCCCATAGTCTTTCGCGGATCAATCTTTCCGGTGGTTGCAGTTTATAAATTTTTGCATCTGCTTTTGCAGCTTCCGGCTGGCTACTTAAATTTTTACTTGTAACACTAATATTCTTTAAACTGTCAATATTTACAATATCGCCTTGCGGTAATGTGATTTGTAAATTCAATGCTTTATATCCAACAGGAACAGTAATATCGCCGCTTCTTGTTTCACCATTTATATCAGTAACATCTGCTTCTACTTTATAATCAAAAACGGGATCTGTTTTTTTATCAAGCGTAAGATCAGGAATGGCTGGGAATTGTATAGTAAACTTTCCATCAGCATCTGTCTTTATTTCACCATGTGTTATTTCCAGGGGCTGTGTTTGAGGAAAGCCTTTACGCCAAAACATCCATGGATAAAGGAACCGGGCAACTCTGGTAACACGATATGAAACTTTAGCGCCGTCAACATTATTTCCTGCATAGGCTTTCGCAAAGCCTGTAATTGTTACGGTATCATTTACCCTGTAGCTGCCTTTTAGTGTATCAAATTCGGTATAAAATTTTGGCCGTTTATATTCTTCAACAGAAAACGAAACGGATGAATTATCATAATCATCAACATCAATTTCAAATTCCCCATTCAACTTATTTTCCGGTAAGCGAAACTTTCCATTGAAAGAGCCAAATTCGTTTAACAACACTTTTATAGAATCAACTTTTTGGCTGTTCGCATCATTTAAGAATATGGTAAGTGAATCTTTAGATTGAAGTAAAACAGGCTTTTTTGTTTTCCAGTTTTTTGTAACGCCAATACCTTTGAAATAAACCAATTGTCCCGGGCGATAAATGCTTCTGTCAGTAAATAAAAAAACTTTTGCGTTGTCTTCATCATAATCTTTCTGGTCATCATAATCATCGTCATCGTTAGCATTTGCATCGTAATTATAAATGTATTGCTGATCGTCTAAAAACAAATGATCTTTTTTATAATTGATCTGAAGCCTTACATTCCTATTATCATCTTTTTTGGGATCATTCAATTTCGCAAAACCATTTTTGTCTGTGGTGAGCAAGTCCTGCTTTATCAATTTATATTCCCGGTTGTTGTAGTCATATTGCTGGCTCCAAACCTGGACTTTAGCGCCACTTAAAGGTTGGCCACTGGTTCTGTTTAGAACAAAATATTGAAGGCCGCTATTTATAAAGCTAATATCTGATACATAAAAATATTGAGCGGCAAGAGGATTTTTATCAAGGCTAAAGTCTTCTGTAGCACTGCCAAGTAAGGCATATTGGCCAACCGGCAAAGCATCAATCTTTACCTCTACTGAATGCGGGAGGTAATCATCAGCCACAGGCAAATCCTGTCTCCAGTTTTTTAAGCTTTTAGTGGTGGTCAAGGTTTGGAAAACCTGGTCGTTGTTATAATTTTTAGTTATCTCTTTTTTTAGTTGCGGGGTTAATTCAACCAACCGGAAATAAACAGTCTTAAAATTTTTATAAGTAACTAAAGTCCTAAAGGGGAGCCCGGGAACATTTACTTTTTCTGTCGTTAAATTTATTTGCGGGTGAAGAATTTGGTTGAGTAAATTTTTCGCGTTGATACCACCTTCGCTTGCAGGGTAATTTTTTATAATTGCGTCAAGTATTTCTTTTGCCTGCTTCACCGTATATGTGGAAATAGAATCCTGTTGTTGTGCAGCCTGTGTAGCATTATTATAAATTTCCTGCGCAATCATAAATGATGCCTGCGCCGACACAGGATTGTTGCTATATTTTTGACTGATATTTTTTAACGCCTGGATAAAAAGCTCTTTTTTATTTTCCATAACACCATACTGATCCACAAAGCTGAGGCGTTCGATATCTGCGTCAATCAATGCATCAGGCTTTGCATCATTTGCATGAAATGCTAAAAGTTCCTGGAAAATCAATAACGCTTTTTGGTGAAGTGATAAAGAGTCTTTGGTTACGAACTTATGCTGTATAAATTCGTTCACCGGGGCAAAGGCTTCTTTATCTTTTATTTCGAAAGCATAAGCAGGTTTTGTAATATCACGCTCGTCACTTTTAAAATAATCCAATGCACGGTGGGCAAGTAAATCGTATAAGCTTGGCCGTAAGTAACGCACATTTCCTTTCGTAATTATTGCATCGAAAGGCTCAAGCTTTGTTTGTTGTAAGAGCTTTTCATTGTTTATTGATGCCAGGTATACTTCTCCAATTCTTTTATGGAGGTCATCTGCTGTCCAGGTTGCAATATCTTTTTTATTAAAATTAATTGTATTGGTGCGTTGATAAAGTTGATAGCGGTTTTGTTGAAAATAATTCCAATACATCTGCGCAGTAATGCTCTCAAGTATTGATTTCGCTGGCTCTTTTGCCATTGAAATTTCCTGCTCCAGCGTGTCAATACTTTTTACCGAAGCATCTTCCGTTATATTTTGATTCAGGGTTACTTTATACAATAAAGCTTTTATGATCTGTGGATCATTATTGCTCTTCTTAGCTGAGGTATAAATTTTATCAACTTCTGAAAGCGCTGATTTTGTCAATCCTTTATTCACGAGGTCTTCAATTTTTTTCCATTGCACATTGTAGTTGTCCGTTGGCTTTTGCGAATTCGCCGTTGAAAAGCAAAAAACGCAAGCAAGCATTAAAAAGGATTTCAGCGTAAAAAGATATTTAAAGGACATACACTTAATTTAGTTAAAGATAGAAAACGCAACCTGCGGGTTGTATTCAAATAATCATTTGATGATAAGATGCAATTTGGTGATTAAATACATAAAGCAGGAGAAAAGGAGATCTGGGCCGAAACCTTTTGTATTTATAAAATGTGGGTTAACCGGAACTAGTAGATGCTTGCTATGAAATTCTGCGGTATAAATAAGCAGATGTATTACTTCAAATTGTGATAAACTTTTTGAACATCATCATCCTGTTCAAGATGGTCGACTAATTTGAGAACCTCATCTACCTGGTCCTCCGGCAGCTCCACAGTATTGCCTGGAATGCGTGTAAGCTCTGCCGTTATTACCTCTATTCCTTTTTCCTCCAGGGCTTTGTTCATATTACCAAATTCGTTGAAAGGCGTACGAATAATGATATTGCCTTCGTTGTCTTCTCCTATTTCTTCCAGGCCAAAGTCTATAAGGTCAAGCTCAAGTTCTTCGATATCCAGGTTATCTTTTTTTATTTTAAACTCACCCATGTGGTTAAACATAAACGCAACACTTCCGCTGGTGCCAAGTGAGCCACCATTTTTATTAAAGTGCATCCGCACATTGGCAACAGTTCTTGTTGGATTGTCGGTGGCTGTTTCTACAAGTATAGCAATTCCATGGGGAGCATATCCTTCATACACTTCTTCATGGTAATCAGTTTTATCTTTTCCCATCGCACGCTTTATCGCAGCGTCCACACGGTCTTTGGGCATGTTCACTGCCTTTGCATTTATAATGCAGCGACGTAAGGAGGAATTGTTGTCAGGATCAGGGCCGCCCTGTTTTACGGCAATATCTATTTCCTTACCAATGCGGGTAAATTGCTTTGCCATCTTATCCCACCTGGCAAACATGGTGGATTTTCTTACTTCAAATATTCTTCCCATAAAGTGGCCTCCCCAACCCCTCCAGGGGAGGGGCTATTATGAACTTTATTAAAAATAATTTATTAAAATGTACAATTCCAATTTTATCAACGTGGAGTGGTATTGTGGCAAATCTAAAATCTTAATGCTGAAAACTAAAATCTAAAATCATCGCTTACATTTGTCGCATGCCTGAAAAATATAGCTACACTGATTTATTTTCTTTTGTTAAAAAAATTTTTTTGAAAATTGGTTGTCCTGAAAAAGATGCGGATCTGTCTGCGTCTGTGCTGCTGTCTGCGGACCTGCGGGGCGTTGATAGCCATGGAGTGGCAAGGCTTTCAGGGTATGTTAGATTGTGGGAGGCCAAAAGGATAAATGCAAATCCCGTCATAAAAATCGTGCATGAAACACCATCCACCGCGGTGGTAGATGGTGATGCAGGATTGGGGCTTGTTGTCGCCCCCTTTGCCATGCAGGTTGCTATAGACAAAGCAAGGCAGGTTGGTACGGGCTGGGTAAGTGTAAAGAACAGTAACCATTATGGTATTGCTGGTGTGCATGCGATGATGGCGTTGCAACATGATATGATTGGCATTTCAATGACAAATGCCTCAGCGCTGGTGGCGCCTACGTTTTCTGTTGAAAGATTATTAGGTACAAATCCTATCGCAGTGGCAATACCGGCGGGTAATCAACAACCTTTTGTAGCTGACTTTGCTACTACTACAGCTGCAAATGGAAAGCTTGAAAACCTGCAGCGTAAAAACGAAGACGCACCTAACGGTTGGGTACAGACGAAAACCGGTGAACCATCCATAAATGCAAATGAATTGAAGAGTGGCGGTGCATTATTGCCGCTGGGCGGCGACAGGGAGCATGGGAGCCACAAAGGATATGCGCTTGGGTCTATTGTTGATATTTTTTCTGCAGTACTAAGCGGTGCTAACTATGGCCCATGGGTGCCGCCGTTTCCGGCTTATGTTCCTATGCCTGAGAACATGCCGGGTGAGGGTATAGGTCATTTTTTTGGCGCCATGCGCATTGATGCCTTTCGACCGGCTGAAGAATTCAAAATTCATATGGACAAATGGATTGAGAGATTCAAAACGTCAAAGCCTATTGAGGGGATTGAAAGAGTCTATGTTCCCGGTGAGCCTGAAGCCGAATTTGAAAAACATAATATGGAAAACGGAATTTCGTTATTGGACGCCGTGGTTAATGATTTGAAGAATGTAGGTGAAAAGTTTATGGTAAAATGGTAAATATTTAATCTGTGAGTTTTTTTTTAATTCAATCAAGACTTTTGATTTTATTATAAAGACGTTGCTGGTCTTTTCGTACAAAAATTAGCGGTAGAAAAAACATTATACCCAGGCCGAACATAGGCCAATCGTTGTTATTTTTAATAATATGAAGAATGAAAGCTGCAATAGCGAGTACCCCCAAAATCCACAAAGTATACAAACCACGATTTGTTGCCAAAAAACCTGGTACAAATTTAATTTGCTTGTCAATTGCGCTAGCGGAATTTATTTGTTTTATATGACTACGAAGTATGCTAAAAATACTTTCACCATTGATTGATTCTTCTTCATTTTTATTATCAATAAAAACAAATTTTTTATGTAATTTTTTTTTCAAGTAGAAGTCCAGAACAGTAAATTCACTTTCTGTAAAATTGATTTTGTAACCCTTTAATTGTTCCCAATATATTGTTACCGTTTTGACAGCAGAATTCGATAAACTATATATAGAGATGCAGAATGCGCTATTATTAAATTTCAAAACGCAATTTTTAGTAAAGACATTTTTTATTTTCTTTTTGAAAGAGAATTGAATTATAAAACAAAGAGTCAAAACTAATATCGGCAGCAAGCCCGAAACATACTCAGTTAGCCAAAGAAAGATTGCACTCAATACTAAAATTAAAGTAACTGATAATGCAATTACGAAAGCAGAAAGCACATAATAAATTTGACATTTGTATTCTTCTTCCATACTGTTTATAAAATGGATTATTATCCTTTGGTTATAAAATTATGATACCTAAGCTTATACTTTTTTGCCCCAACTCAATTTTCCTAAATAATTCTTTCCATACATTACATTTGCAGCTCTATTTAATAAAAAATTTTCGGAGGAAGAAGAAATGAAAGTAATGAAGTTCGGAGGCACAAGCGTAGGCAAGCCTGAAAGAATGAATGAGATAGTAAAGCTGATTACAAAAGATGATGAGCCTACAATAGTTGTGCTTAGTGCATTGAGTGGCACCACTAATTCACTCTCTGAAATAAGTAACAACCTCAGCAAAGGTGAAAGGCCTGCTGCAAAGCAACATATAGATGCGTTGGAGTTGCACTACCAAAATTTTATAATCAAGCTGGTAAAAAGCGAAGATGCTTATAACAAGGCAAAGGCGATAATTGCTGAGCATTTTGAATTTTTAAATATCATCTTAAAAATATCTTACAGCGAAGCTTTAAACAAGGACATACTTGCACAGGGTGAGTTACTAAGCACCAAACTTTTTAGCGTTTTTCTGAATGAAAAAGGTGTAAAGCATACATGGTTGCCTGCATTGGATTTTATGACCATAGATTCTTTTAGTGAGCCACAGGTTGGCAGCATAAAAGTGAAATTATCGCAGATATTGAAGAAGCATAAAGAGAGCAATCTTTTTCTTACGCAAGGCTACATTTGCCGAAATGCAAAAGGCGAAGTGGATAATCTAAAAAGAGGAGGGAGCGATTATACAGCATCACTGATCGCCGGTGCCATTAGTGCTTCGGTATGTGAGATATGGACTGATATAGATGGCATGCACAACAACGATCCGAGGGTGGTTGAAAAAACCAAACCTATAGGGCGTTTAAGTTTTGACGAGGCGGCAGAGCTTGCTTATTTCGGCGCCAAAATTTTGCATCCTGCCAGCATATGGCCCGCTCAATATTTTAATTTTCCGGTTAGGCTTTTAAACACTATGCAACCCGACGCTCCGGGTACGCTGATAGTGAGTGAAGCAGGAAGTGTAGGCGTAAAAGCGGTTGCTGCAAAGGATTTCATTACGGCTATTAAAATCAAAAGTAGCCGCATGTTATTGGCATATGGTTTTTTGAGAAAAATATTTGAAGTTTTTGAAAAATACCAGACTGCTATAGACATGGTGACTACTTCTGAAGTAGCTGTATCACTTACCATTGATAATGATGCTTACCTGGCAGAGATTATAAAAGAGCTTGAATTGTTTGGAAGTGTAGAAGTTGACAGCGATCAGACTATTGTTTCAATCGTTGGAAACCAGATAACACAAACCCCTGATGTGCTTGCGAAAGTTTTTACTGCCTTATCTGGCATTCCTGTAAGAATGGTTAGCTATGGCGGAAGCCAGCATAATATCTCAATTCTTATCGCACATGAGGATAAAGAAAAAACATTGCAACTTTTAAATAAGGGTTTGTTTGGGATGTAAGGGTTGCAAAGAGTTTTCCAGACAGGGATTCTCAATATTTCATTCCCATCTTTTTATACAAAAAAGACATAAGCCACATTGGGCCTATCAACAAGAATTGCAGGTCTTTTAAAAACGACGGCTTCTTGCCTTCAATTTTATGCCCGTAGAATTGGCCTATCCATGCAGCAACAAATATTATAATGCAAACAAGCCATAAAGAAATAGGAACAAAACTTTCTATAGTATAGCATAGAAAAAGGCATAACAATCCAAATAAAAACATACCAATTCCAATGGAAACAGAGAGCCTGAAGTAATAGATGACTGCTAAGGCAAGTACAATCATCGCGGCATTTAATTCTAAATTTGGAGTAATGAACCATGGCAGTTTAGCGCAATACAGTAAACCGGTAATGGAGAAAAAAATTGCAGGTACGCATATCCAATGTATCAGCTTATTAGTCTCGTTTCTATGGCTCTCACCATATTCATCCAGCCATTGATTAATGCTTCTCATAAAATCGTTTCGGCTAATTTATTAAATATAAATAATTGATGCTAAAAAAAATTCCCCGCTTGTGGCAGGGAATAATATTTTTAAAAAGCGAATTAATTTATATAATCAGCATGGCGTCTCCATAACTGAAGAAGCGATATTTATCTTTAATAGCTTTTTTATAAGCATCCATTATAAGATCGTAGCCGGCAAACGCACATGTCATAATTAACAGGCTGGTCTTGGGTAAATGAAAATTCGTAACCAGCGAATCCGCAATATTAAAAGTGTACGGAGGATGTATAAAATGATTTGTCCATCCTTCTGCGGGCTTTAAAAATTTTTGCGCGGTAAAGCTTGTTTCCATGGCCCGCATGGTGGTAGTTCCCACAGAACAGATTCTTTTGTGTGTTTCTTTTGCCTTGTTAACAATTTTGCAGGCTTCTTCTTCAATACGGTAATATTCCGCATCCATTTTATGTTTGCTAAGATCTTCTACTTCAATGGGGCGAAATGTGCCAAGGCCAGTGTGCAGCGTTACTTCGGCAAAGCGAATACCTTTTATCTCCAGTCTTTTAATAAGTTCCTGGCTGAAGTGCAGGCCCGCAGTAGGTGCTGCAACGGCTCCTTCGTGTTTCGCATATACAGTTTGAAATCTTTCTTTATCATCTTCATCAGGCTTCCGCTTGATGTATTTTGGTAAAGGAGTTTCCCCCATCAGGTAAAGCATTTTCCTGAATTCATCTTCCGGGCCATCCCATAGAAAACGGATGGTTCTTCCGCGGCTGGTGGTATTATCAATTACCTCTGCTACCAGCTCATCACTCTCTCCAAAATATAATTTATTGCCCACGCGGATTTTTCTTGCGGGGTCAACAATTACATCCCAAAGCCTGTTTGCTTTGTGTAATTCTCTTAATAAAAATACTTCGATTTTTGCGCCGGTCTTCTCTTTGCGGCCATACATGCGGGCAGGAAATACTTTTGTGTTGTTTACCACAAACACATCTTTATCATCGAAATAATCAAGGATGTCTTTGAAATGCTTGTTCTCGATTTTACCCGTTTTTCTTTCAATCACCATCATCCGGCTGTCTTCGCGGCGTTTGGTAGGTGTTTGTGCAATAAGGTTAAGTGGAAGGTCAAATTTAAATTGACTGAGTTTCATGTGCAACTATTGATTTAAAGTTAATTGTCACATGCCATTACTGTAGTGTTACAGAGATACGTGCCCTGGCGGGCCACTTATCATGTTACGGCATGATTTTTTTTAAGGCTGCGAAGTTACTAAAATGCATTTAAACTGAAAGTTAATTTATAGCTTCGTTGTTAATAAAGGCTGCTTCTGGTTTTCAATTAAAAAGAAACTGCAGGTATAGAAGCGATTAAATTCTGCGTGTATAACGTTTTCGGATTGAAATATATTTCATCAGCTGTTCCTGTTTCTTCTATTTTTCCTTTATTCATCACCATAATCCGGTCACTTATGTAATGTACTACGCCAAGATCATGGGAAATAAATACGCAGGTAAAGCCAAGCTCCCCTTTAAGTTCATTCAATAGGTTTAGGACCTGCGCCTGCACACTAACGTCCAATGCGGAAACGCTTTCATCGCAAATAATAAAGTCAGGATTAAGGCTGAGGGCCCGTGCAATGCAGATCCTTTGCCGCTGGCCGCCACTAAACTCATGTGGGTAACGGTTGAAATGTTCAGGCTTTAAATCTACCTTTTCCAGCAGGTCCATTATTTTTTCCCTTCGCTGTTTTTTGTTGTGTAATATTTTATGAATTTTCATTGGTTCGTCTATCGCCTTTCCTATCGTGAGCCGCGGATTAAGTGAACCATAAGGATCCTGGAAAATTATCTGGATATCTTTTCGCATTTTCCTCATCTCTTCATTCGGAATAGTGGCGATATTTTTTCCATTAAAAAAAATATTACCGGCGGTTGGCTTAATGAGCCTTATCAATGCCCTGCCCAGCGTGGTTTTGCCACAGCCGCTTTCCCCGACCAGGCCCAAAGTTTCACCTTTTGCCACGTTGAAACTTACATCATCAACAGCTTTCGTTTCCTGTAATATTTTTCCTGTGAAGCTTTTTTTAACCGGAAAATACACTTTCAGGTTTTCAACTTTTAATAAAGGAGTTGACGTGTCTATCGTTGACGTGATAGGTGGCGGTTCGTTAGAATTATTTTCTGTTGAAACGATATTTGGGGCTTTTGCTAAATCATTTTCTTTTGAATTCTCCTCATTGTTATTTATAAAATCACTTATCACCGGCAACGGTTTTCCTTTCGATGCTGCATCCGGGCGGCAGCTTATTAAAGCGCGGGTATAAGGATGTTTAGGGCTTAAAAATATCTCTTTTACAGTGCCTATTTCTACCACCTGACCTTTGTACATCACAATTACTTTATCCGCGATTTCGGCAACCAGCCCAAGGTCGTGCGTTATATAGATTACGCTCATATCCTTTTCCTGCTGCAGGTCTTTTATTAATTGGAGTATGGTTTTTTGAACGGTAACGTCCAATGCGGTGGTGGGTTCATCAGCAATAAGCAAGGCAGGATCACAGCTCATGGCCATAGCAATCATTACCCGCTGCTTTTGACCGCCACTTATTTGGTGAGGATAACGATGTAGCATAGCCGAAGCATCCGGTAGCTGAACATGTGTGAATAATTCAATCGTTTTTTCTTTGGCTTCTTTGCGTGTGTTTTTTTTATGCAGCATGATGGCCTCCATTACCTGCGAACCACATGTCTTCACAGGGTTTAGCGAAGTCATCGGCTCCTGGAAGATCATGGAAATTTTGTTTCCCCTTATCTGCCGGAGATCCTTTTCGGGTAAGCCAAGGAGGCTTAGTTTACTAATTCCATCTTCAGAGAAAAAAATTTCACCTGATTTATATGTTGCAGGTGGCACCGGCAGCAATTGTAATATTGATAAAGATGTGACAGTTTTACCAGAGCCTGACTCACCAACTATGGCAACCGTTTCCCCTTTATTTATTTCTATTGAAATATTTTGCACCGCAGAAGTAACTCCCGATTCTGTGACAAAATCTACACTTAAATTATCTATCGTAAGAAGCGGAAGATTCATGGAATGGGGGTCAATAGTCAATAGTCAATAGTCAATGATTGTTTTACCATTGCCTCTTTGTCATCAACAAATCATGGGATATCATTTTATTAAAATTTCAAATGCCTTACGGTGAGGCCGCCGTTGATCAATTGCTTAAGAGAATCAATTCCTATTTTCAAATGTCGTTCTACATATTGTGCTGTTACGCTTGCATCGCTTTCTGTAGTCTTTACACCTTCCGGCACCATGGGAGAATCGCTTACTAAAAGCAATGCGCCTGTAGGGATTTTATTGTAAAAGCCAACAGTAAATATGGTTGCAGTTTCCATGTCAACAGCATAAGCCCGTATTTTTCTAAGATAAGTCTTCAATTCATCATCATGCTCCCATACGCGGCGGTTAGTGGTGTAAACAGTTCCTGTCCAATAATCAAATGCATAGTCTCGTATGGTGGTGGAGATAGCTTTTTGTAGAGCAAATGCAGGCAGTGCAGGCACTTCAGGAGGAAAATAATCATCAGAGGTTCCTTCTCCCCTGATAGCTGCTATGGGCAAAATAAGATCGCCAATTTTATTTCTTTTTTTCAAGCCGCCGCATTTTCCTAAAAACAAAACCGCTTCGGGATCAATGGCGCTCAGGAGATCCATGATGGTCGCAGCACCCGGGCTTCCCATTCCAAAATTTATGATAGTAATGTTATCAGCAGTGGCACATTGCATTGCTTTATCCATGCCGACAATTTTTACTTTGTGCATGTCAGCAAACATTTTTACATAATTGCTGAAATTGGTAAGCAAGATGTACTCTCCAAAATTGCTAAGCTTTTCCCCGGTATATCTTGGCAGCCAGTTATTGACTATTTCTTTTTTTGTTTTCATATTTTTCTAAGCCCGATTGTTGTTTATTTGTTATGGTTAAAAATACGATTTTAGAATTTAGAAGCTTTTTAGAAAATTGAATGCTTGTATATCCATCAACTTAATTGAATAAAAACTAAAAAGAATAATTTTAATCAACATCAATATATCTATTGAATGATAAAAATTGAGTTTCCCAAAAAACAAGTCAAGACAAGAAACTTAAATGATGGGAGAGAAGTGTTTGACGCAATAAGGAAAAAATGGCTGCTACTTACGCCGGAAGAATGGGTGCGGCAAAATATGCTGCAGTATTTATTGCTTGTGAAAAAATATCCTTCTTCATTGATTGCCGTAGAAAAAGAAATAAGATTAGGAGAACTAAAGAAACGCTGCGATTTGGTAGTATATCACCGAAACTCGCTACCATGGATGATCATAGAATGTAAGGAAATGAATGTGCCGCTTTCGGAGAAAACTTTAGAACAAATTTTACGCTATCACATCACCTTGCCTGCAGATTTTCTTATTATCACCAACGGCAGTTATTCATTTGGCTTTCAGAAAAAAGACAACCAATTTTTTGAGATAAATGAATTTCCAGAGTTTTAAATTTCATAGAAAAACAGTGAGAGTCGGCGTTCTACATCGTACGTCCCACATCGTAAATCGTACATACGGTTACGGAAATATTCCCAACTCAGCATACGAAGTCGCAACCTTATTAATTGCACAAACATAGGCCGCAGTACGCATATCCGGTATAGCAGGTGTCTTTTGCCAGATGTCAACTATTTCGCGTGTGGCAGTTATCATTGTTTCTTCAAGGCCACTTCGTACAAGATCAACTTCATCTGCACCATGCACAATAAAATCTCTTTCCAGCGTACTTACCTTTTTGTCTGTAAGCTCTTCAAGCTGCCCAAGTATGTGCAGGTTCATATTTTCTGTAAACCTTTTTTCAAGCCTGCCATAACGGACATGGCTAAGGTTTTTCAGCCATTCAAAATAACTAACTGTAACACCGCCGGCGTTGAGGTACATATCAGGCACTACCAAACAACCTTTTAATGTAAGTATTTCATCTGCCTCAGGAGTTAATGGGCCGTTTGCAGCTTCGCCAATAATTTTTGCCTTCACCCGCGAAGCATTTTGTCCATTGATCACATTTTCTAATGCGGCAGGTATAAGAATATCACAGTCCATCTCCAATGCGTCTGGCCTCTTCTCAAAATTTTCAGCTCCCGGGAAATCAAGGATGGAGCCGGTTTTGGTGCGGTGTAGCCAAACCTTATCTACATCAAGTCCGTCATAATTGAAAATAGCGCCTTCATATTCTGCAAGGCCTACAATAATTGCTCCTGCCTGCTGAAAAAACAGAGCGGAATGATAGCCAACATTTCCCAGTCCTTGTACACATACTCTCTTTCCTTTCACACCAATTGTAAGGCCGAGCTTATCCATTATCGAAGGCATATTACATATTTCGTTCAGGCCATAAAAAACGCCGAGCCCGGTAGCTTCTTTTCTTCCACGAACGCCGCCTTGTGTTACGGGTTTACCGGTAACGCACGCAGCCCCGTCGATTTCACCGGGATGCATGGCACCATATGTATCAAGTATCCAGGCCATCTCTCTTTCTCCTGTACCATAGTCAGGTGCAGGAACATCTGTACCCGGCCCGATAAAATTTTTCTTTATCAACTCTGCAGTATAGCGGCGGGTAATTTTTTCAAGTTCGTACGGTGTGTAAGAGTGAGGATCAATTTTAATACCTCCTTTCGCCCCACCAAACGGCACATTTACAATCGCGCATTTGTAAGTCATAAGAGCTGCAAGCGCCATCACTTCATCCTGGTTAACCGCTTCGCTAAAGCGAATACCACCTTTGCAAGGCGTCTTATGATGCGAATGTTGAACGCGATAGGCTTCAATTGTAACAATCACACCGTTTTCTTTTTTTATGGGGAAGCGCATTTGGTAAACGCTGTTACATTGTTTTATCTGTTGAAGAATTCCCGGATCCCAATCCGTGAAAATGGCCGCTTTATCGAAACTTCTTTCCACACTCTGGAAAAAACTATAGGGAACTGGAGAGGGCATATAATTTTTTTTAAAAATTAGCAATCGAATATTTATTTTAAAAAATCCCGTACTTATAAAAAATATAATAAGCGCAGGTTAGAAGCTTTTTTCTTTTTTAGAAACCTTTCTATCAATCCTTACCATGTACAAAAACAACACCACGAGAATGGTTAAGCATACTGCCATCACTACATAAATCTTATCGTTGCTTCTCATAATTGTATCCACAGAAACGCCTGTTGAATCGGATGCCTGGGCGAATAAAAACAAACTGGAAAAACTAAAAGCAGCGATAAAGCAGCAACGCTTAAAAATTGCATTAACCATCAATTAAATTTTTATGACTTAGGATATTCAGTCTTATTTTAAGATTGCTTATCCAAATACCCAGGATTACCCAGCCTATTACGGCAGGCCAGAAAACCATCCGCATGGCAGCATCAATACTGCCGCCGCTTAATGCGGGGTTACCACCGCCTTTAGCGCCTTCCATTCCACCCGGGTGGAGAGATTGTACTAATCTTGGAAGTATCATTATAAGTGGAATATAGATGAAGTAAGCAAAAATATTATAGACAGCGCTTACCCTTGCCTTTTTATCAATATCGTTCATTGAGCCGCGAAGCACAACATAGGCCAGGTAAATCAATACAGCGATAGCAGCGGCAATTTGTTTTGGATCATTGCTCCAGGGCTCGCCCCAGGTATAAGTTGCCCAAATAGACCCGGTAGCCAAACCAAGAACGCCAAAAATAATTCCTGTTTTTGCGAATTCTGCTGCATAGATATCGTACCTGATATTTTGCTTACGCAGGTAAGCAATGGAATATGCAAGAGACAGTGTGAGCAATACTATTTGACCAAACCACATGGGAACATGAAAGAAAAAGTTGCGGATGCTTTGGTATAAATTTCCAACATAGGGCACCTTAACTAAAAAACCGGCGGTAAAAGTGAAAAACATCAGCAAAATGCACAATATTTTCCACCAGGTAAATTTCATTATTCTTTGTTAATTAATACTTGAGTGGGGGCAAAATTAATATAAAAGTTCCGGGATATTTTCTTTTATTTCCATTTTACCGATCCACATTTTTCTAATTCATTAACTTGCGCTCATGGATCAATATCTTCATCTTTTACAGAAAATTATTGAGAGCGGCACCGATAAAGATGACCGTACGGGAACGGGTACACGTAGTTTATTTGGCTACCAGATGCGGTTCAATCTACAGGATGGATTTCCGTTGGTAACCACAAAAAAGCTTCACCTGAAAAGCATTATTTATGAGCTGCTTTGGTTTCTAAAAGGTGATACCAATATTCACTATTTAAAAGAGCATGGGGTAAAAATATGGGATGAATGGGCTGATGAGAACGGAGATCTTGGTCCAGTGTATGGTAAACAATGGAGAAGTTGGGAAGGTGCCGATGGCAAAATTGTTGACCAGGTTGCTGATCTTATCCATCAATTAAAAACTAACCCCGACAGCCGGAGATTAATAATAAGTGCATGGAATGTAGCTGATTTACCTCAAATGAAATTGATGCCTTGCCACTGTTTGTTTCAATTTTATAGGACACCCCCTAACCCCCTAAAGGGGGAATTAAAGGCACGTTTATCTTGTCAGCTTTATCAAAGAAGTGCTGATGTGTTTTTGGGAGTTCCTTTCAACATTGCTTCGTATGCCTTACTGACCATGATGATTGCACAGGTTTGCGATATGGAATTTGGTGATTTTATTCATTCATTCGGAGATGTTCATTTATATAAAAATCATTTTGAACAGGCAGAATTGCAATTAAATAGAAAGCCTTTCCCGCTTCCGCAAATCAAATTGAATCCTGCAGTAAAGAGTATTTTCGATTTCAAATACGAAGATTTCGAGCTTCTTAATTATGAAAGCCATCCTGCAATAAAGGCTCCTGTGGCGGTTTAGTAAGGGTTAATTGGATTTATTGGTATCATTTGTTTATAAGGTCCGTTAAATTCAGATAACTAAATGGATTTCATAATCTCAAAACCTATTAGAATCAGTAAAGTCATTAACTCAATAAACCCAATAACCCAATTAACTTTTTCTACAATGATCTCCCACATCGTCGCTGCTTCAGAAAATAACGTTATTGGCTCGCACAATGAATTACCGTGGAAGCTGCCCAATGATTTTAAATATTTTAAAAATAAAACCTGGGGCATGCCGGTGATCATGGGCAGAAAGAGTTATGAATCTCTAAAAAATGCTCTGCCCGGTCGTATAAATATTGTTGTAACAACAAAGAATGATTGGAAAGCTGATGATGCGATTGTTGTAAACAATATTGATGATGCAATAAAGAAAGCTCAAGAGAGCGATGCAAAAGAAATTTTTATAATAGGCGGCGGTGAAATTTTTAAACAAACTATGGATAGAATTTCGAGAATATATATTACCCGCGTACATGCCAATGTTGAAGGGGACACATTTTACCCTAAAATAGATTCTTCGGAATGGCACCTTACAGATTCCCAGCCGTTTCCTGCGGATGAAAAGCATAACTATGCTTATACCTTTGAAGTGTGGGATAAAAATTCTGGTAATCCATAAACCCGCAGAATGTATTCTTCATTTAAATTAGGGAAAAAATTCGCTCAATATTATATTACTGCCGCCAATGGAAAAGGCCATGGTATTCACTCTCCGTTCGTATTTGATTTTGTGATTCATGTATTGAACGATAATAAAAAATATCCTTGTTATAATTTAATCGAGTCTCTGAGAAAAGAACTTTTGGCTAATGATAAAAGTATTGAAGTGGAAGATTTTGGCGCTGGTTCTGCTGTTATTCCTTTTAAGAAAAGAAAAATAAATGCCATTGCCGCTTCATCTTTAAAAAGCAAAAAATTTGCGCAATTACTTTTTAGAATTGTAAAATATTATAAGCCGGAAACTATTGTAGAATTGGGCACTTCCTTTGGAACTACCACCTGCTATCTCGCTTGCGCAAATGAACAGGCTAAAGTTTTTACGCTTGAAGGATCAAAATCTATCGGAGAAATTGCAAGCGCAAATTTTCAGAAATTTAATCTCCCGAATGTTTATTTTGAGCAGGGCGATTTTAAACAATCATTTCCAGCAGTGTTACAAAAAATAAATACGGTTAACTTTCTTTTTATAGATGGCAATCACCGGAAAGAGGCTACATTATTTTATTTTTATGAATGTTTAAAAAAATCCAAATCTTCTTCAATATTTATTTTTGATGATATACATTGGAGCAAAGGGATGGAAGATGCGTGGCAGGAAATAAAAGAACACAGCTTGGTTACCTTAACCATTGATCTTTTTTTTATAGGTATTGTTTTTTTCAATCCTGATTTTAAAGTGAAGCAGGATTTTGTTATAAGATATTGATACTTCAAAAATGAAAACTTTATCCTTTTTCTTATTGCTGTCAGTTATCCAATCTTCATTTGCCCAGGATTTTAGTTTGTTTGAAAAAAAAGTTTTTAGAAAAGGAGAGCGTTCACTTTTTTATAGAACACTTTACCCTTTACAATATGAAAAAAATAAAAAGTATCCCGTCGTTATTTTTTTGCACGGCGCCTATGAAAAAGGGAATGATAATTCAAAACAATTAGCATTGGGCGCCTCTCTTTTTTTACAGGATGCTGTAAGAAAAAATTATCCGGCTATCGTGATTTTTCCCCAATGTCCTGAAGATGATGCATGGGTTTATTTCCAGGTTAAAAGAGATTCTGCCGGTAACCTCGCTGATGTACTTTTTCCATTCAAAAAAGAAGCGACCACTCCTTCGGCCCTGGTAAAAGAATTGGTAGATAGTTTGTTGATCGCTGGTATAGCAGATTCTTCGAAAGTGTATATTGGCGGCCTGTCACAGGGCGCTATGGGTGTCTACGATTTGCTTGGCCGCTACCCTGACTATTTTGCCGCAGCTTTTCCAATTTGTGGAGCCGGCAATCCCGGGCTTACAAAACGTTATGCGAATCAAGTGGCCTTATGGATATTTCATGGCGCCAAAGACGAGGTGGTAAAGCCGGAATATTCGCGAACATTTTATCGAAGACTGAAACGGGAAGGAGCGGATGTGCGCTATACTGAATATGCCGGGGTGGGACATAATAGTTGGGATATGGCATTTGCTGAGGAAGATTTGCTGCCATGGTTATTTTCAAAAAAGAGAAAATGATCTTATATGACATAGCTAATATTATCTACGCAGAAGCAATAGAAAAATCAAAACACTTTTTCGGGATACAATTATTTAAAAAATATTATCAATTAGGTTTTGTGAAGTGCGAATAAAAAATAATGGTTAATTTGACCGGGAAAATTAATTATGACTATAGGTGTATTGAAAGAATCTTTACCTGAAACCAGGGTCTCTCTCTTACCTGAACATTTAGCTATTTTAAAAAAATTGAATGTAAATGTGATTGTCGAAAGTATGGCTGGTGAGAATGCCTTTGCAAAAGATGAAAAATATATCGAGGCTGGTGCGAAGGTTGCTTCCAGAAGTGAGGTACTTCAATCTTCAGACATTATTTTATCAATTAATCCTATAGAAATTGACACCAGCATTCAATCAAAAATTTTATTGGGCAATTACCAGCCACTTTACAACAGTGGCTTTATAAAAGATTGTGTTCAAAAAAAAATAACGGTTTTCAGTATAGATATGATACCAAGAACAACCCGTGCGCAAAGCATGGATGCGCTTAGCAGCCAGGCGAACATTGCCGGTTATAAAGCTGTATTGTTGGCGGCTAATTTATTTCCAAAATATTTTCCCATGTTTATGACTGCTGCAGGCAGTATTCCCCCGGCAAAAGTTTTGATACTTGGAGCAGGAGTCGCAGGATTGCAGGCAATTGCAACCGCCCGCAGGTTGGGCGCCGTGGTTGAGGTATTCGACACACGCCCCGCAGTGAAGGAAGAAGTGATGAGCCTCGGTGCAAGATTCGTAGAGGTGGAAGGCGCAGCAGATGCAAGTAAGGCCGGTGGCTATGCGGTTGAGCAATCGGAAGGATTTCTGCAAAAGCAAAAAGCAAAAATTGCTGAAAGCGTTGCGAAGGCTGATATTATAATCACCACTGCACAAATACCCGGGAAAAAAGCACCTGTTTTAATTACAGAAGAAATGCTCGGCAACATGAAAAATGGTTCCGTAATTATTGATCTCGCTTCAGCCACGGGTGGTAATACAAGTGTCACAAAAGATGAGGAGACTATAAAATATAATGGCGTAAGTGTAGTTGGTAATTCAAGGCTGGCAGCCACTATGCCTTATGATGCAAGCAAAATGTATGGAAAAAATATTCTCAACTTTTTGCACTTGATCATTGATAAAGAAGGAAAAATAAATTTGAATTTTGAAGACGATCTTGTGAAAGGAACGTGTATCGTTCATGACGGAAATATTGTAAACGAAAGAGTGAAGGCAGCTATATTACAACCTGTATCTGAGTAAAAGCTGAATGATCAATATATTATTATATGCAGGCAATTTTAAATTTTATTAATCAAAATGTAGAGTTGATCTACATTGTTATTCTCATGATTTTTTTGGGAATAGAGATTATTGGCAGGGTGCCGAGCGTACTGCACACGCCGCTGATGAGTGGCGCCAATGCTATACATGGCGTAGTGATCATCGGGGCTATTATAGTGATGGGCAAGGCCGAAAGCGATAATTACATGGCACTTATTTTAGGATTCCTGGCCGTAATCCTTGGGACATTAAATGTGGTGGGTGGTTTTGTAGTTACGGATCGAATGCTTGAGATGTTTAAAAAGAAGAAACCCCCTAGCCCCTAGAGGGGAAAAGGACATGAAGTAAATAAATCAATCAATATCTATCAGCCAATTAGCTAATCAACGAATCAACTACTTAATGAGCATTAGCATCTTATCTCTTTGTTATCTTATCGCTTCCGTTACTTTTATTTTAGGGTTAAAAATGCTGTCCAATCCGACTTCCGCAAGAATAGGGAATTTAATTGCTGCAGCAGGTATGGCCATTGCTATAGCCGGGACTATTTTTCTGTATGATAACAATGGAAAAAAATTAGGCAACTACGCGTGGATATTTGCCGGCCTCATTATCGGCAGCATCATAGGTACGCTTACTGCAAAGAAGGTTAAGATGACTGCTATGCCTGAGCTGGTAAGTTTTTTTAATGGAATGGGTGGCGCCTGTGCCGCTTTGATATCAATAGTAGAATTCGATTATTTGTTCCGGGAAAACAGGATGCTTGATTCCACCTGGATTAATGATGTGGCGCCGGCAGCACATTATCTAACAATAATTGCAGGTGCTATTATTGGGAGCATCTCCTTTGCCGGAAGCGTTATTGCCTGGGGGAAATTGAATGGGAAAATAAAAGATTTTTCATTTAAGGGACAGCACATTTTCAATCTTGTTGTTTTGGCATTGGTTTTATTCGCAGCCGTTTTCACGTATTATGCAAATGTAAAAGTTGCCAACATACCTTTCTTTATTACCGTTTTTCTTGCATTACTATACGGAGTGTTTTTTGTATTGCCGATTGGTGGCGCAGATATGCCGGTAGTGATTTCTTTACTCAATTCTTTTACGGGTGTCGCCGCTGCATGTGGTGGATTTTTGTATAATAACAAAGCGATGCTAACGGGAGGCATACTCGTAGGAGCCGCAGGAACGCTTCTTACCATTCTTATGTGCCGGGCAATGAACCGAAGTCTCAAAAATGTTTTGATAGGATCTTTTGGGGGAGCGGCAAAAGGAATAGAAAGCAAAGCAGGTGAATTTGGGAGGTATAAGGAAATATCGCTTAGCGATGCGGCGATGCTGATGGCTTATGCAAAAAAAGTAATGATAGTTCCTGGCTACGGGCTCGCTGTTGCACAGGCGCAACATACTTGCCACGAACTCGAAAAATTATTAAATGAAAAAGGAGTAGAAGTTAAATATGCCATTCATCCGGTTGCCGGCCGAATGCCCGGGCATATGAATGTGTTACTTGCTGAAGCGGATGTAAATTATGAAAATCTCCTTGAAATGCAGGATGCAAATGATGAATTTAAAACAACAGACGTTGTACTCGTACTCGGCGCCAATGACGTGGTAAACCCCGCCGCTAAAAACGATCCTTCCTCACCGATATATGGAATGCAAGTGCTTGAAGTGGAGCAAGCCAAGACTGTAATTGTAAATAAAAGAAGCATGAAGCCGGGCTATGCAGGCATAGAAAATGAATTGTTTTTTCAACCAAAAACGTCAATGCTTTTTGGCGATGCTAAAAAGGTATTGCAGGATTTATTAGTGGAAATAAAAAGTATATAAGCTATTTGGAATTTGCAGTTTCTCATAGTTTTTCAGTAGATGAAAAACATTGCATAGTACATAAAAAGTAAAAATGTCCTCATTAAATTTAAAAGTGTATGAAATATTTTAAAAACAAACCTGGTGAAAAGAGGCCGGGATAATAATTGAATATTCGAAGCAAAAACTGAAGCTAAGTATCAGGAAAAAAAAAGAAACTCTTTCGACAAAAGAAGACTTATCCCAGGCAAAAGTAAATCTCATTAAATGGGTGGTGGGCTTTTGGATAGTACAAATGGCGGCAATCATAGGCTTGTATCTTCACAAATAATTTCTTAATATGTCTGAACTAATCTCCAGGGCTATCAATAAAAAAACCCCGCAATTGCGGGGGTCCTTTATAAATTATCTTTTTTATTTTAAGATTTAGAAGGAGCGGATGTTGTCTTCTTAACTTTTTTGGTAGTTGCGGCCGCATCCGTTTTTGCTTTAGCATCTTTCTCTGCCATTGCTTTATCATAGGCTGTGGGCTCAAGTACATCTCCTGTAAGCTTTATTGATTTTATGTCATCGGCCCCTGCAAATTTTACAGTAAGAGTTTTGTCAATGTGTCCAAGGTTTGCTGCATTGTAAGTCGCTTTAATGTAACCTGTTTTGCCGGGGGCAATCTCTGATTTGGTGTAGTCAGAAATTGTACATCCGCAAGTAGGACTTGCTTGCTCGATTAATAAAGGATCGGTTCCAATATTAGTTACCACAAAGGTAGCGGTGGCAGGCACACCTTGTTTTACATCACCTAAATCATAAGTCTGGACATCAAGTTTTGCGATGTCATCTGCCTTTTTTTGCGCAAACAAAGATGTTGAAGTCAAAGCTAGAACTGCGAATAGTATTTTTTTCATTTTTTTAATTTGAGAGATTTTTATTGTTCGTTTTTTAAAGAATTAATTTTTGTATTTTCAGGCGCAGAACTTACCGGAGTTTTCCAAACGTCTCCCTTGATGATGATTTGCCTGGTTTGGGTTCCATTGTAAGTAATAGTAACTGGTTTTGTAAAAGTACCCTCATTTTGTGCGTTGTACCCAACAGTTATCTTAGAAGTAGCTCCTGGTGCAACTACATCTTTGTTCCATTCAGGCGTTGTGCAGCCACAACTGGCCTGAACATTATCAAGTGAAAAGGGAGTTGAACTAACATTTTTAAATTCAAAAACATGGGTAACCGGCTTGCCTTGGGGAATTTTACCAAAATCAAATTCGGTTTCTGTTAAGCTGATTGTTTCTTCTGCGGGCCTGGCGTCTGTTACGGTTGATGGTGTTGCAGAAGAGTTTGTATTGTTCGCAACAGCCGTAGAATTAACTGTCTGAAGGCTCTTGGTGGTTTTGACATCTGATTGCGCCATTCCTGAAGATGAAAAAGCTAAACCACAAAGAATTGTAAATATTATTTTCATTGCTAAGTATTAAACGACTCCAAAGATAATAAAACGAAGGAAAAGGTTGCAAATTGTGAAGACGTAATTACATTTTTAACAATCATCAGTCATTATTAATATTTTTGCCGCATGGATACTACTCAAAATACAGACTTTGATGTTCAGGAAAAGTTATCCTTTGATCATTTTAAACAGGAGGTGCTGAGAGATTACCGGATTGTGTGCGAAAGCCGTGAAGCCAGCTTATTGGGTAGAAAGGAAGTTTTAACCGGAAAGGCAAAGTTTGGAATTTTTGGTGGAGGAAAGGAAGTGGCCCAGGTTGCCATGTCAAAATTTTTCCTTCCCGGCGATTTCAGGGCAGGCTACTATCGGGATCAGACGTTTATGTTTGCTTCCGGCCTGGCGAGTGTAGAGCAATTTTTTGCTCAATTATATTCAGATACTGATATAAATAATGATCCCTTTAGTGCCGGGCGCCAGATGAATGCGCATTTTTCCACAACGTTTGTTGACGAGAATGGAGATTGGCTTCCCCTTGCAGAAAGGAAAAATATTTCTGCTGATATTGCTCCAACAGCGGGACAAATGCCTCGGGCATTAGGCCTTGCCCTGGCTTCCAGGATTTTCAGGGAAGTAGATTCCCTGAAGGAAATGAAAGAATTAAGTAATAATGGAAATGAAGTTTGCTTTTGTACCATTGGAGATGCCTCAACTTCTGAAGGGCATTTTTGGGAAACGATTAACGCGGCTGGCGTTCAGCAAATTCCCCTTGCCGTGTTTGTATGGGACGACGGATATGGGATATCAGTGCCTAAGGAAATTCAAACCACAAAATCTTCAATTTCCATTGCCCTCTCCGGTTTACAAAAGGAAGAAAATACCAACGGGATAAATATTTATAAACTGAAAGGTTGGGACTATGCAGGAATGTGTGAAGTATTAGAAAAAGCCATTCAAAATATACGTGATACACATACACCTGCCTTGTTTCATGTAGAAGAACTTACGCAACCGCAAGGCCACTCCACCTCGGGTAGCCACGAGCGTTACAAGTCGCCGGAAAGACTTGAATGGGAAAGAAATTGGGATTGCAAAAAACAAATGAGAGAGTGGCTGATCTCTAATGCTCTTGCAGACGAAGAAGAACTGGAGATCATAGAAACTGAAGCAAGAGAGTTTGTAAAGAGAAGCAGGAAGTCTGCCTGGGAAAAATATATTTTGCCGAGAAGAGAGGAACTACAAAAGGCAATTTCATTGCTTGAAAAAGTTGCTGCATCACAAGATTATGACGATTCATTTAACTATTATATAAATGATTTAAAATCTAACAATGAGCCGCTCCGTCGTGATGTTATGAAAGCCATTGCCGGTGCTATTGATGTGGTAAAATCAGCCGAAGGCAAAAAGGAGCTGACTCTTTATTACAATAATTTAAAAGCGGAATATGAAAAAGTATATGATCTGCACCTTTATAATGAAGGGCCAAAATCAGCATTAAAAATCCCTTCTATTGGAGCGATATATAATAAAGATGCTGAAATAATGAATGGATATGAGGTGCTGAATAAATATTTTGATGAACTTTTTTTTAGTAATAAAAAGATGGTGGCGTTTGGTGAAGACTTAGGCAATATAGGTGATGTAAATCAAGGCTTCAGCGGGCTCCAGCAAAAGTATGGTAAGGCCCGAATTTTTGATACAGGTATTCGTGAGCTATCAATAATTGGTTTGGGAATTGGTTTGGCTCTTCGGGGGCTGAAGCCAATTGCAGAAATACAATATCTTGATTATTTACTATACGGTTTGCAACCCTTGAGCGATGATGTATGCACAACCCATTACCGTACAGCAGGGCAGCAAAGTGTTCCCTTGATTGTGCGAACACGTGGCCATAGGCTGGAAGGCATTTGGCACAGTGGATCACCGCTGGGGATGATAATAAATTCGTTGCGGGGAATGTACGTTTGTGTTCCAAGGAATATGGTACAGGCTGCAGGAATGTACAATACTTTAATTCGAAGCAACGACCCGGCTTTAATGATAGAGTGCCTGAACGGTTATCGCCTCAAAGAAAGGCTACCATCCAATTTACTCGAATACACTATACCGTTAGGTGTTCCTGAGATAATAGAAGAAGGCACCGATATTACTATGGTTTCGTATGGAGCTACGCTACGCATAGTGCAGGAAGCTGCAAAAGAACTGGCAAAGCTGGACATTAGTTGTGAAGTAATAGACGTGCAAACACTTTTACCGTTTGACATTCATCACCTTATTTTAGGCTCACTGAAAAAAACAAATCGTATTGTATTCATAGACGAAGATGTGCCTGGCGGTGCATCTGCCTATATGTTTAATATAGTGATGGAAGAGCAGGGCGGCTATCGCTGGCTTGATGTAGCACCACGTACCATTACCGCTAAAGCTCACAGGCCGGCTTATGGAAGCGATGGAGATTATTTTAGTAAGCCAAATGTGGAAGATATAAAAAACGTTGCCAAAGAAATGATGACGGAATGAAGGAGTGCAGTGAGCAGTGATGAGTGACTGGGGATGACTTTGTAACTGCCTCATCCGATAATCATAACCGATAACTCATAACTGATAACAGATACCCAACAACCAACAAATATGAACCTGACAATATATCAAATAGATGCTTTTACTGATGAACTCTTTGGTGGCAATCCGGCAGCAGTTATTCCATTAGAGAAATGGCTGGATGAAAAGCTTATGCAACAAATCGCTTTGGAAAATAACTTAAGCGAAACCGTATTTTTCGTCCCCGCCGGTGATGGAGACGGAACAAATTTTGAAATAAGATGGTTTACGCCAACTGTTGAAATAAATCTGTGCGGTCATGCTACCCTTGCTTCCGCTTATGTTTTATTTAATATTTTAAAATATGACAAGCCCTCTATAAATTTTCATTCACAGAGCGGAGTTTTAAGCATTTCTCAAAATAATAATTTGATCGAAATGGACTTCCCTTCGTGGGAGCCTGCCGTATTTAATGATCCTCCATTGCACCTTAAAGAATCGCTTGGTGGAGTTGAAATTGTAGGCCTTTATATGAACCGTGATCTTTTGGTTGTATTGCCCGATGAAGAAACTGTACAAAATTGTGTTCCTGATTTTGCCTTGATAAATAACACAGGTTATAAGATTATTATCACCGCCCGGGGAAATGAAGTTGATTTTGTATCAAGGTTTTTTGCACCTACAGCCGGCGTTAATGAAGATCCGGTTACCGGTTCGGCCCATTCACAGTTGATCCCTTTCTGGAGTAAAAAACTGGATAAAACAACAATGACTGCAAAGCAGCTTTCCCAACGTGGGGGTAACATTTATTGTGAGCAGAAAGGTGACAGGGTAACTATGGCTGGTAATTGCGTGTTCTACATGAAGGGCGAAATCGAAATCCCACAATCCTGATGATTACAAACAGAGAAAGGCAATTTATTGAGCACTGGCTTGAACAAAAGAGCGGGCCTAAGTGGAAATATTATCTACAGTTCACCCTGGCCTGGACAATGGTCGCCTTCCTGGTGATTTTTTTTCTTGCAAAATTATTTACAAGTGCATGGGAAACAGGAGGTGTATGGTTGGTATATTTGATGTTAGGCATCTCTTTGTTGATAGGTTTCTTTGCAACCCATTTAACTTATACGAGAAGTGAGACACGGTATCAACATATTTTAAAAAGAGAAAGAGGCGGGCATTAAACAATATGTAAAAAACCTGGACAACAAATTATGCTGGCTGCAACTCTGTCGTTTTTTTTCTCAAAATATCCTGTACAATCTTTACCGCGTGTTCTCTTGAATTCTCAATAAAGAGACGATGCGTGTTCATGCCACCACATATTACGCCAGCGAGATAAATGCCGTCGACGTTACTTTCATAATTTTCCTCGTTGTAATCTGGCTTGCATATATCGTCTGCTGAAAGATTGACGCCAATATTTCGCAGGAAATCAAGATTCGGCTGATACCCGGTCATAGCAATCACCCAATCATTTTCAATAGTAACTAATCCTTCCGGTGTATTAATGTCAACTTCATCCTCCCTTATTTCGGCAAGTGTTGAATTAAAGTAAGCCTCTATAGATTTCTCTGCAATGCGGTTCTCTATATCCGGCTTTACCCAATATTTTACCCGGTCGCTTATTTTATCTCCACGAATAACCATAGTCACTTCTGCTCCCTTGCGCCATGTTTCTAAAGCTGCATCCACTGCGGAATTGGCAGCACCAACTACCAGCACTTTTTGAAAAGCATAAAAATGCGGATCATCATAATAGTGTTTTACTTTTTTTAATTCTTCACCTTTTACATTCAGTAGGTAAGGAATATCATAGAAGCCGGTGGAGATAATTATGTTGCGTGATTGATAAACTGATTTTGGCGTTGTTATTTCAAATTCTTCATCTTCATTTTTTACAATTTTTACTTCCTCAAATAAGTGAATATTAAGATTGAATGAAGAAGTGATTCTCCTGTAATATTCAAGAGCTTCATTGCGTGTTGGCTTTACGCTGTTGCTTACAAATGGCACACCGCCTATTTCCAGCCGCTCACTCGTGCTGAAGAATGTCATGTTTACAGGGTAGTGGTATAATGAATTTACCAAAGCTCCTTTCTCTAAGATCAAATATTTTAAACCGGCATTTTTTGCTTCAATACCGCACGCAAGCCCGATAGGGCCGCCACCGATAATAATTATATCGTATAATTTTTCATTCATAAGAAAGCGAAGTTATTATATAAAATTTCCGGTGAGATATTCTTGTGGCATATTAAATTCTTCGCCACCTGTTTTTTAACCTGAGAAAAGGAAGCTCCAAATAGTTGTAGCTAATAATTGCTATAAAATAATTTACCGTAAAATAGATGATAACCAGCATGCCATTCATGATATTTATTCCAAAATGCTGCAGCAATAAATTTATGAAAGTGATGGTAATTCCATGATAGCAATATAAGCCATAAGAGAGTTTACCTGTGAAAACCAGGAACCTGCTTTTTTCTAAAATTGTAGTCCGTTCATTATTTGTCACCTGTTCTATTATGAAAAAAGCTGTATAAATTATGAATAAATACCTGCTTAAGAGTGCCGAAAAATTATTTGCAAACCCGGTGGTGTTTTTATCTAAAAAATAAAAAATGATGAAATGAAAAACCAGGTAAGAATAAAAAAAAGCAGTAGCCACACGGGACATACTTTTTATCCAACTAATCAATTTCCTGTTGCGGAAAATCGCTATAGCAGCCAAAGCGCCACATGCAAAATCAAACAAATAAGTCAGGCTATTAAGATAATGACTCTTTTGCATGAGAGTCGCATACACGGAAAAAGTGATGCTTATTAAAAAAAACAAGCCGATGATCAGGGGTAATTTTTTATAAAAAAAGCGTAAGGAAATTCCCCACAAAAGATAAAACTGTTCTTCAACGGAAATAGTCCATAAAAATCTAAGAAAGAAAACATGGTCTATTATATAAAAATTTGAGATGAAAAAAATATAGTACCACGGATTGGGTAATGAAAGACTAAATCCGTAACGGTGAGCTATGAATGGGGAAACAATGAACGCCAACAGCAATATGAAATAATAAAGCGGCCATATCCTTAATATTCTTCTTGTAAAATAATTTTTAAAAGAAAAGCTATTTCGTTTTTTGTATTCACTTAAACCAAGATAAGTGAGCAGGAAAGATGATAAAACAAAAAATACTTCAAGACCAAGCGGTAAATTTTCGTATAAATAATTTATGAAACCTGCTAAGAAAAAACCTTTGCCAGGGAGACGCACAGCATGAAAAAGAAATATCGCAATAAACGATATTCCCCTTACGGAATCTAACTGCGGAAAGTACAGTTTATGTTGTGCGCCGGTGGATAATTTACTACTCAAATGTCCTCGTCAGTATTGATGTTTAATAATTTTAAAATGCTGATCATGAATGTAGGTAATAAAATTATGGACAGGAAAAAGTATTTGCATTTCTACTCTGCGATCTATCTCCGGATGTAAGCATAATAATTTATAAGCAGGCCAATAAAAAAACCAATGCCTTGTTTGACATTGGTTTTTTTATTATATAGAAATCTTAATTCGTTTCTATCTCACAAACGTTATCGCATGAAATACATTTTTCCATATCCTTTTGTAAAATACTTGTCTGTATCATCGCCATCATCTGTAAACTTCTCAAGAGATTTTCCATTAAGGTTGGTAAGCACACGATACAGGTAAACGCCGTTCGCAACTTTCTGTCCATACATATCGCTTCCATCCCATTTAAATTCTGTTATGTTTCTTCCTATGTGGAGTGGCCCCAATTCATCTTTGGTAATTTCTCTTATTATTTTTCCCGTGATCGTTAATATCTGTATCCGTATATTTTGCGGCACAACAGAACCCGTAACTGTAAATACAAATGCGGTTGATGTCGTGAATGGATTAGGATAATTCAGCAGGTTAGATATCATTGGTTTGCTAATAACCCTGAAGCTTACATGATAATCAAGATTGCCAGCAGCGTTGCCAACTACGTCTTTACCGGAAACAATTAATTCATATTCCTCATCATCACCACTTAAAGAAGGAGATAAGTCAATGGTCGCCGTATTTTCCCCGGCCGCTAAATTAGCTGGCGTAAAACGCAATGTGTCATTATCAAAATTGTAGGTTTTAAGAGAGCCATCCGGAAAGCGTATCTGCACTTTAATAAGCGACGTATCTGTAAGGCCAAGAAACTTACTTTCATCTTTCAATTTGATAACAATATGTGGCCGCGCCGAAACAATGTCACGGTTCAAAATATGCAGCCCGTCAAAAGTCACGTCCAGCAAAGGATTGAATTTATCCGCCTTCACGAAAAAGTTCTGGTAGATGAAATTATTAAAATGATACTGTTCCGGCTGATCATTATCGGGGTTAAAATCAACTAATAATATATTAGGTCCGGAGAATTGTTTTGTGTCAAGATCATATTTAAGAATAATTGTATCACCGCTTATCAAAGGCTTTTGCCTTGGAAGCTGAATGATGTGCGTAACGTTATTATTATCTATTACAGCCAATTTCACCTTCACGCTGTCAAACGCCGGCAAGCTTATATTTTTAAATGCGATGCCAAAGTGAAGTATCTCTCCCTGGTCTAAGGTGTCTTTGCTTGAGAAAAATAACGATGGTGTAAGAGCCCCTTCGGGAGCCATGTCATAATTTAATCTCCAATAGGCAAGTTGGTAAGCAGTAAACTTAATGCTGTCTGCATTGCGCATCCTTAACTGTATGTATGGATATTGTGTTGCACTTATGTTTGAGATATCCACATCCTGCTTTGTTTTGTCCACCACTAAAAGTAAAGACTGATTTCCTGTTGAGTCAATGCCGATAATTTCTACTTTAGGATTATCTGGCGAATTCGCTTCGAGGCTGCTTCCCCGCCAATGCATTTGTTTCCATGCTTTCGCAGGACCAAACTTAGGAGACGTAATATATCCCAGTGAATCATTGGTAGTATATTCTTTTGAAATTTCTATCTTATCATATATTCCGTCAGACAACACAAACTCAGGCTGAAATGCAGGATTATTTTTTTGGTACATGAAAAGGAATGTTCTCGGCCGGTAGAAGGAATCTATGAGAACAAACCCTTGTGATTTGAGCCTTTGATAAAGTGAATTGTTAGCCCCGTACACCGCAGTATCAGAAGCCCACTCAGGTGCATACGTATTACCAATGCTATCTGAACCGGATATATAGCGGGTAACCACAATAAAATTGTCCGGTATAGAATCGAGGAAATCCATAACAATCTTTCTCCTCGCCTGTGTAAGGTCGTTGAATTGGAAATTATAAAGGCGGGATGATGTACATACCGGTTCACTTCCATATAATCCTTTTGGTGTACCCATTACATTTTGCCATGGCTTCAATGTAACCGGATCAATTACTGAAAATAAAATTCCGTCTATCCCACAAAACGCCCGTGCAAAATCATTTCCGTTTACAGAAACCCTGAATTCACTTCCGAGGGATGCCGCAGTGCTATAAACTCCATTGTTGGCGTAGATGGTATTTTGTATTGTTGCGAATGTCCATTTTCTCGAACTGTCTAACTTAATGTCTTGCGTATCGCTGCTCAGGTGCTGATAGTAATGCGATTGATTAGAGCCCGGAGTGCTATTCGCCAGGTAAATGAAAGAAGAATTATTCCAATGATAATCTGACGGCAAATTTGTTGCTGGCTTAAGTGAAACACGCCAGTAATAAACTGTGCTGTCCACATAGCTGAAGCCGGGATCAAACTCTATTGCACCACCTGTTGCATTCACTGTCCGGGTAACCTTTTGCGAAGAATTAAACAATAAGGTTGTATCGATTTCCATCACATAATCTTTCGCTACGCTTATTGGGTTAGCTGTTGATGCATACAGTTTCTGATTTCCAACATTTACTATCGAGAAATTATAAGGATAAGCCGGTGTAGCCTCATCTTCATACACAAAGAAATCTTTTACCATGCTATTGTTGCTTTCTGATATTTCACCAACTTCATTATCGGCATCAATAGTCACCGTGATCTTATTAAGCCCTTTATCTCTTGAGGAAATAATCGGGACTACAAGGTGAATGGAATCTGCATAATCTATGCCTGCAATTCTCTTGCGAAGAAGCACGTCGGTAGTTCCATTGGGGTAAGTTCTTTTAATTTCAAAAGTTATGGAATCAGTTACTGCCCTGCCAATATTGTAAGCCTTGGCATCCAGCACAAAACTATTTTGCGCAACCGAAATGAAGGGAGGGTTTATCTTTACTTCCTGGTCTTCCACCACATAATCCGGTTTCGGATGCGGATTAATTTTTATTGCCGGGTCACCATGTAAAGCAAACTCTTCCATGTGTACTCTTGAGAGGTAGTCTAAAGAATTTGAACTTCCGCCGAGGTTGCTGATTACATTCTTCATGTCGTTGCCGATACTGTTTCCGTAGTTGACAACACCCAACTGATTATACAATTCGTAGTCATAATTATTAAGATAGGGGGGCACGCCTAAATGTGAACTCGCCAGGAAACCAATAGAGCCGCGTTCGCTGGCAAGAACAAACTTCTCTGAAATAGATAAATTATTTTGCGTTATCCGCGTGGGATCGTAAATGTAATTATTGCCCGCCGTACAACCACTTACAGAAAAGAACGGGTAGCGTCCCTGGTTTTGATAAGCACTAGGATCACTTAAATTAAAAGCCAGCGTATTCGCCGAAGAGTGTCCAAAATAGCCTAACAGGCTTATGCCCTCATTGAATAATTCTTCCACCCTTTGCCCTGACACTAATTGCACCGCAGAATTAGAAGATTTCGCAAATGTTTCCACATGGGCGCCGTACAATGTATCTTCTATTATTTTTTTATACTGGTTCATGTAATAAGTAAAGAGATCATTTTCCGAACTATCGCTTCCGCCAATTACATGCACTACATTTTTCATCCATAGTTTATTAGCCAGTGTTTGGGTTGTTGATGCCTGCGCCACTTCATACTCCTGAATTTTTTGAAGATAATTCCCTACCTCATTTCCAGATACTACAGACAGCCTTCCTATAGGTATGCTTGGTACAATGCTTCCATATGGTGATGAAAGTAATACATCTGATGCCGGATTACCAAAAGTGGGAACAAGGTTTAACTGATCAGCGTAAGCATTATTTTCATTAAGCCGGTAATCGGCATATGTAATTCCCTTGCCCATTAAAAAAACATATTTTGGTGAAGGGAATTTGCTTTTAGCGTATTGAATAAAATCTTTTATAGCCGATGGGTGTTTTTTAATACCATATGCGAACTGGTCTACCAATTCGTCACTGTTATATATTTTAACGTTGAAACCACCGCCTGCAACAGAGCTTCTGTAAGTTTTATACAGGTCTACATTATTCACACCCGCCCCATTATTATATAAAAGAGGATTGCTTATAATGAGATAATCACCCTGGTTAGCAGCAACACTGAAATCTGTAAAGTTTTTGGTTGAAAATTTATTGATTGAGTTTACGGCTGAAGCATCTTCACTTATCAAAATAAATTGCCGGTGCGCTATTGATGAAGCAGGTAATGCGAATTTTACTTTACCGGGCGTCGAAGTTATATCACCCGTATATCTTTTATTAGAAGGTATATCGAGTAAGACCGGCGCTGCGGATCCGTAATTAAAATTATCAATCACGAGAAAATTACCAGTTGCTGATGCGGGCAACTCAAAAGAAAAATTAGTCTTATTATTAAAATTAAATTTACTTGGGTAAGTCAGTTCAACAAAGGAAACAACCATTCTATCTGTAGTGACCGCCGAAATATCTTCGAAAGATATTACCACGAAATCAGGGCTCTGCAGGTAACTGTTGGGAATATTGTTTATTTGTCTTTTGATATAACTATAATAAGGCATCGGCTCATCATCAATAACTGTATTGAAAAACTTTATGCGGATATTTCTATTGTTTAATGCATTGCCCACTACTCCAAACTTAAAAGAGGCATTTGGCCCCCCGGCATAAAGATTCAGGCTGTCAATATCTGCAGACAAAGCATAATTGGGAAAAATATCATTGGTTGTCCATCCTTCACCAATATCATAAGAAGAGGAGTAAACATAACTTCCTAACGGCAACCCATACCCTATATTAATTTGATTTCTATAGTAATTGCCTTTTGTATTCATAAAATACGGCTCCGCGGGTAAGGTATTGTTAGCCACATCATTTGGCGAATTTGTAAACCTTGCATTATTTCCCGAGGGGTTTACCGTTAAAAAATACGCAGAAGTATCAGTTTGTAAGCTATAATGATCACTCAATTGATAAGCTGTATCGCGGTAAAGCTTCGTATCTACTTTACCATCATTCATAATCCCCCAAAACTCTATGTAGCCCGAAGCTCCCAAAGGGCCTGTGGGCGCTGATGTATATAGGATTACTTCCTGTCCGTTTCTCCATAGCTGAAATTGCTCTGCAGGTGTATTGCCTAACGATATTGTATTCAAAGCTGATTGGGAAATGCGGAATAAACCGTTTTTCCCCACGTTGAATTTATAATATGTTTTGCTATAATCGATCCAGCTATTGGCGTATTGTTGTGAGAAACCCGCGGCAGATATGAAGATGAAAGAAAGTAATAATAGTTTTTTCATTTTTGTTATTTAAAACCTTAGTAGTGTTCTTTTCCGTTAAGATCAAATCTTAAAGAAAAAATATGCGTGTACAACGGATTTGATTGGTTAGCAAGGTTAGAGAAAGCATAGTCAATGCTTACATTTTTTATTTTGAAACCAGCGCCTAAGCTTGGCTGGTATATCCACACTCTTTTTTGATTAGTAGTGTCGCCATCAGCAAGGGCTTTTTGAAAATTATAAATGCCGCCTCTTACAAAGAAGACATCTTTTATAGATAGTTCCAGCCCGGCATGAGGATCTATACTTACAGGATTCCCGCTGATAATCGTATTTCTTTTTCCATCGAAAGTAAAGTCAAGGTCTGCTTCTGCTAAGAGGCTTACAGAAGAACCAAACTCAAAGTTGTAAGAATTTCCTATCGTTAGTCTCGGAGCGGTCAGCTCTGTTGATTTCACCGGAATATCATTCTTCGTGAGGTAAAGCACTTCTTTTTCTTTTTCGCTAAAAGAGAACGACCATGCGTTGAAAGTGGTGGTAATGTCTTTGGCAACAATGCCAAGTGCCCAATTATTTTTTTGCAATTTAAAACCGGCATCAAAGCCAAAGCCCCATGCAGATGCAAAGTGGCCAACTTTTCTATATATGATTTTAGCATTTCCGCCAAAGCTCATTTTAAAATCATCGTCATCTTTTATTTTTTGTGCAAACGAAAGTAACAATGCATAGTCTGCTGAAGAAAAAGTGGTGATATTTCCATAGTTGATGCTGCCATCGGGCTCCACGAGGTATAAAGTATTTGGAATATCGTCCACTGCAAATCTTAAGATGGAAAGGCCAAGCGTTCTCCGGTTATCGGCTACTGGTATAGCAACGCTTCCATAGTCGTACTTTCCAATATTGTCAAAATAGCTGGCGTGCATAAAATTTAGCGATGGATAATCCTGTACGCCGGTTAATGCGGCCGGATTCCAATATCCGGCAGTGCCATCCTTTACGGAAGCTACCTGTGCTGCGCCCATTCCAAGGCCACGGGCGCCTGCGCCAATGTTCAAAAATTCATTGGAATATTTTCTAAACTGCGCAAACCCGAGGCAGGGTAATAGCACCAGGAGAAGAATTTTTATAATTTGAGAAATTCTCATAAGAAAGAAAAATCAGTTAAAGGATAAATTCGGTGTGTGTTTTCCAGCTATTTAAAACGATTGTTAGTGATATATATTGTTTATGGGGTAGTGCAGCGCTATATTAAAATTAAGTAAAACTTCTGCAAATATTTGCCGGAAATGAAAACCCGTTTTTTAAGACATTACCAGCCAATATTTACGTTTTTAAGAATAAAATTAAATCAAGCCTTAATTTTTAAATTAATAATCATTTAGCGTAAACTTTTCGGGAGAAGAGATAAAATAGCCGGGTGGCAAATTTAATTAAATCCTTTGAGTGTTATTTGCTTTTGTGGACTATTTTTGAAGCCTTCTGCCGGGCAGAAGTTCGCTTCATTTTTTTGAAAATTTTGTATGGAAGATGTAATTGCTGAATTGAAATGGCGTGGCCTGATCCAGGATATAATGCCGGGAACAGCGGAGCAGCTTTTGAAAGAATGCACTGCTGCTTATGTTGGCTTTGATCCTACTTCAGACAGCCTGCATATTGGAAGCCTTATACCCATTGTGTTGCTTGTCCATTTGCAAAAGGCCGGTCACAAGCCTATTGCTCTTATCGGTGGCGCAACAGGAATGGTGGGCGACCCGTCAGGGAAAAGCGAAGAGCGTAACCTGTTAAGTGCTGATGTCCTGAATTACAATCTTGAAGCGGTAAAAAAACAGTTGGCAGGTTTTCTTGATTTTACGAAGGAAAAGCCGAACGCTGCCGAAATGGTCAATAATTATGATTGGTTCAAAGAGATAACATTCCTGGATTTTATACGGGATACCGGTAAACATATTTCCATAAATTATATGCTGGCAAAAGATAGCGTACGCAAAAGGCTCGAAGGAGAAAATGGTATGAGCTTCACCGAGTTTACCTACCAGCTTGTACAGGGCTATGATTTTTATTGGCTATATCAAAATAAAAATTGCAGGCTCCAGTTTGGCGGAAGCGATCAATGGGGAAATATAGTTACCGGTACAGAATTAATAAGGAGAAAATGCGGCGGCGAGGCTTTTGCTTTTACCTGCCCGCTTCTTACAAAAAGCGATGGAAGTAAATTTGGCAAAAGTGAAAAAGGAAATATTTGGCTGGATGCTGATAAAACTTCGCCATATAGTTTTTACCAGTTTTGGCTAAACACAGCAGATGCTGATGCGGAAAGATTTTTGAAAATATTTACCTTTTTATCTGAAGAAGAAATTGCTCAATTGGTTGCAGAGCATACTGGTAAGGAACATGAGCGCATGCTTCAAAAAAGATTAGCGAAGGAACTTACCATTTTTGTGCATTCAGAAAAAGAGTATGACTTCGCAGTAAAAGCTTCTTCAATATTATTTAGTAACGATACCGCACAAACGCTGAAAGAGCTTACAGAAGCTCAATTACTCCAGGTGATGGAAGGTGTACCTGCAATTGAATTAAAAAAAAGTGAATTGGATGAAAACAAAGATCTGCCTTCATTATTAGCTTATGCAAAAATATTTTCAAGTAAGGGCGAAGCGAGGAAAATGATTTCGGGAGGTGGTGTTTTTATCAATAAAGAAAAAATTACTTCCGTTGATGAAAACATTTCGATTGAAAAATTTCTTAATAGCAAATATTTGCTGATACAAAAAGGAAAGAAGAATTATTACCTGCTTAAAGTTGGTTGATTGCAGGTAATTCGCCGCACGAAAATTTTTTCATTTGTTCCACTCCCTTATTTGGTATCCCTCACTATCATTAATTGCATCCATTGATTTCAACCAGAAAAAGGTGCCCAAACCAAGAAGGTTTTTTAAAGCTATTTTAATTTATAGTGTGCCTGCGAAACCTTCTTGGTTTTTCTGCGAACTGCCACTTAAAGAAATTATTTGGTGTATACTGTTTTGTTGTGCCGAACGCAGGAGGAATTTGAAATGTACCCGCAAGCGGCATAGCACTGCCAATTATAATATATTTGACCATTTCAATTATTCCGCAAAATGTATATCCTCGGTATTTCAGCTTTTTTTCATGACGCTGCCGCTGCGCTGATAAAGGATGGCGAAATAATTGCCGCAGCGCAGGAAGAACGTTTTACCAGGATAAAGAATGATGAAAGCTTCCCGCTCAATGCTATAAAATTTTGCCTGGATTTTGCTTCTATTTCTATCAACGACCTGGAATGCATAGTCTTTTATGATAAGCCTTTTTTAAAATTTGAGCGCCTGTTAGATACTTATCTTGCTTATGCTCCCAATGGGTTGATTTCCTTTATAAAAGCAATGCCGCTTTGGCTAAAGCAGAAATTATTTTTAAAAAAAATAATACGCGATGAACTTAAAAACCTTACCGGCAGTAACACCAGTAAAGTAAAAATATTATTTACTGAACATCACCTCTCACATGCTGCCAGCGCTTACTTTCCGTCCTCTTTCAGTGAGAGTGCAATCGTTACTATTGACGGTGTTGGCGAATGGGCTACCACTTCTATCTCAAAAGGAAATGGAAATGAAATAACTGTTTTAAAAGAAATTCGTTTCCCTCATTCCATTGGTTTGCTTTACTCGGCCTTTACTTATTTTCTGGGGTTCAGGGTTAATTCAGGGGAATATAAATTAATGGGGCTTGCTCCTTATGGCAACGCAGATGCTGAAGAAACACAGCGATTTATTTTAACCATAAAAAAAAATATCTGTGAGATTTTTGATGATGGTTCTGTGTTTTTAAACCAGGATTTCTTTACGTATGCTACCGGTTTAAAAATGCTGAATAAAAAAAAGTGGGAACAATTATTCGGCATAAGCGCCCGCGATCCTGAAGGAGAAATAAATCAGCAACAGTGTAACCTTGCATTTGCTATACAATCAATAATTGAAGAATGTGTTTTTAAAATTGCTCATGAAGCAAAGAAATTAACTGGCGCTGATAATCTTTGTTTAGCAGGCGGAGTAGCGCTTAATTGTGTTGCAAACGGAAAGCTGCAAAAGGCTGGATTGTTCAAAAATATTTATGTACAACCCGCAGCGGGCGATGCAGGAGGAGCCTTGGGTGCGGCGCTTGCGGCTTATCATATTTATTATAAAAAGGAAAAAATTGCTCATTTATTTTATGATGGTATGAAAGGCTCTTTCCTTGGCCCTGAATTCAGTAGCAACGAAATTGAAAAAGTTTGTAAGCAGCTAAAAATTGTTTACAGTGTAGAGACCGAAGAGTCACTGATACAAAAAACTGCTTCGATATTAAAAGAGGGAAATATTGTGGGATGGTTCCAGGGGAGAATGGAATTTGGCCCGAGGGCTTTGGGTAACAGGAGCATACTGGCTGATCCGAGGGATCCGGCTATGCAAAAAAAGCTGAACCTTAAAATTAAGTACCGCGAAAGTTTCAGGCCGTTTGCGCCTTCGATTTGTGCAGAGTTGGCGAATGAATATTTTGAGCTGGAGCAAGCATCGCCTTACATGCAATTTGTTCAAAATGTAAAAGAATATGTAAGAAAAAAATTGCCTGAAAATTATAACACGCTGCTGCCGGAAGAAAAGCTTTCTATTGAAAGAAGCGCATTGCCTGCCATTACGCATGTTGATTTTAGTGCAAGAATACAAACTGTGCATGAAGAGACAAATCCACGCTTTCGAAAATTGTTACTGGCTTTTCAAAGTCTTACTGGTTGCCCAGTACTGGTTAATACAAGTTTTAATATAAGAGGTGAGCCGGTCGTTTGTACACCGTCTGAGGCGATCAATTGTTTTATGCATACAGAAATGGATGTTCTCGTTTTAAATGATTTTTTAATTTTAAAAAGCGATCAAAGGA
>JBDTSD010000022.1:0-40123 GCA_039931355.1 Ginsengibacter sp. | reverse complement strand
GTTGTTATGTAAACAGGGTCCCTTAATTTTTTTGATAATCAACTACTGCTGATTGTTAACCAGCGCCATAGATTTGAACCAGAGATCCTGTGATTAACATTCATAAAAGTCAACTCCTGAAACGCCTTTTAAACAGCAAATTTCATCTTCATAAAATTAAAATGATTATAGGCTAAAAATCTCTTACCATTTAATCATTACATTCCTTTTTAATCATTTTTCATTGGTGAAGAAAGTATTTTGTAAATGTTACTTAGCAATTGAAATGAAAAATGTATTTAATTATATAAATGCTTTCTCAATTTTTATTGCCATAATTATAACCTCTACCGATCTTACTGCGCAGTCAAAAATTTATGGAATAATAAAAGATAGCCTCGATAAAAATATTGCCGGTGTAAATGTGCTATTACTTGGCACATCTGATTCATCACTAATAAAAGGGACACTTACTGACGCAAAGGGAAACTTTCTGTTCGGGAATATAAGCGATGGAAATTATTTTATCAAAGCTACCTACACAGGATTTACTGAACTCAACACCGAGGCATTTAGTATTACCGCAGGCAATAATAAAGACTTTGGCATTTTACATCTTTATGAAAAAGGCGTGCGACTGGATGAAGTAAAAGTTGCTTCAAAAAGGCCTTTGCTTGAGCAAAAAATTGACCGCCTCGTTATCAATGTTGCTAACAGCGTGACGGCTGCAGGTAACACGGCGCTGGAAATACTAGAGCGGTCGCCGGGAGTGATAGTAGATCACCAAAACGGCACTATTGCTATGAACGGAAAGGCTGGTGTAGTTGTAATGATGAATGGAAAAATAAGCCACATGCCGGTTACAGCAATTGTGCAGATGCTTTCGGGAATGACCTCGGGTAATATCGAAAGGATAGAGCTAATTACCACGCCGCCGGCAAACCTTGATGCTGAAGGCAACGCGGGTTATATCAACATTGTGCTGAAAGAAAATAACAATTTCGGAACTAATGGTTCTTACAGTGCTACTGTAGGTTATGGAAGCGGCTGGATCGCCGGCGCTTCACTTAACATCAATCATCGCAGTGGCAAAATAAATTTGTATGGCGATGTGAACTATTCAAGGGTAGAGTCGCCACTGCCTATAACCGCTTATTCAAAAATTTCAAATAACGGTGTTATACAAGAAACATCTTTTATCGGGGACCGCTTCAATATAATTCCTAACATCAATGGCAGGATCGGCGCCGACTGGCAACTTTCCAAACAAACAATAGCAGGTGTTTTATTCTCCGGTTATTATAATGGCTATCGTCAAACTGAACATAACCTTAACAACATTATTATCAACAGCAAACTGGATACCATCATTCACCTCGATAATCGTGAAAAGAATTACTGGTATAATTATTCCGGCAATATAAACCTGCAACATAATTTCAATGAGAATGATAACCTGCAGCTAAACCTCGATTACATTTATTATTACAACAACCAGCCGGTCAATTATCACAGTTCTTATTATGATGACAGCAATTCTTTTGCCTACGATCAATACTTCAGGAGTGGAAAGAAAACACCGATTCATTTCGTGGTAGTGGCGGCAGATTATGCAAAAAAACTTTCAGCAAAAATTAGTATGCAGGCAGGTGCCAAGCAAACAATTTCCACTTTTGATAACACCATCAGTTTCGAAAACTTACTACAGAGTAGCTGGATAAAAGACAACAGCCTGTCCGCAATTTATAAGTTGAAAGAAAATTATAATGCTGCCTATATTTCTTTTGATATGCCTGTAAGTAACAATACAGAATTGAAGGCAGGTTTGCGGGTTGAGCATACAACTACCAACCTAAGTACCGAACAAACAAAAAATATTGTTAACAGGAATTACACCAATTTGTTTCCAAGTATTTTTATTTCGCATAAGTTAAATGAGAACAGTGCCCTCGATTTTTCATATAGCAGGCGTATTACACGCCCTACCTTCAACGACCTTGCTCCCTTTACTTATTATCTAAATGCTAATACGCTGATAACAGGCAATGCAGCCCTGCAGGCATCCCTTTCAGACGTTGTGAAGGCAGGGTTAACATTTAAAAAATATTTGATTTCGATTTCATATTCTAATGAAAAGGGTGCTATTACAGGTTTCCAGGCTCATGCTGACTCTGTGCTAAATAAAATAAAACTATCTCCCGAAAACCTACAAAGCATGAAAATACTTTCCGGGGTGCTGTCCATTCCAGTAGATGTTACTGCATGGTGGAGCATGCAGTATAATATTACCGGTGCATGGCAACAGGTAAATGCACTTTACCTGGGGCAACCTGTTAAAGTTGAAGAGGTGTATTGTACGATCAACGCGATAGAGCGTTTTGCCTTACCGAAAAATTATACTATTGAGCTGGCAGGTAGTTATTACTCACCACAATTAAATGGTATCGCCGTTACGAAAGCCTCAGGCTCACTGGATGCGGGTATCAGGAAAAAATTTAAGGGTAAAGGAGGTAGCTTGTACCTTAATGCAATTAATATATTAAACACCACTGTTTTCTCATTGTATGTTAATCTGCCGGAATACAACCTGGTTAATAGCTTGAAAGGAGTTTTTGTCCTGCCCAGTGTCAAGCTTACTTACACACGAAGTTTTGGGAAAGAAAAGCTGAAAGAAAAAAGAGAACGCAACACCGGTGCAGAAGAAGAGAAAGGAAGGGTGCAGTGAATATGTGTTGTGGAAAAAATTTCTTCCATTGAAATTTAAGCATCCGTTGGTTTTCTTAAAAAATACTCTAAATCAAAAACCGTAATCATCTTGTGTTTATGTGGTTAGTTTTTGAAACCAGCTATCACCAACGGCTTAGGTATTTCGCTAGATTGTATCAGCTTGTTATTATAACTCACGAATAGCTTTATTCCATTGTTGATGCCGTGTACTACAAGCCAACTTTACACATTGCCAGCTTATCTATCACATCTTTCTTAAAAGGGACAGGTCCCTTCGTGTTTACAAATTTTCGTCTGTGGCGAAATTTTTAAAGGGTTTCTTCTCCGTCAGCAGGCCCGTACCATTCTTTAAAAAACCTGGATAACCTTCCACAAAACTTTTTTCTAAACTTATTAAAACGACACCCTTTTTGAACAAGAGAATTCTGTCACTGCTTTCAAAAAAGCAACTACTCCTTTGTTATCTTTTGATTAATAAGAGTAATACATGGCAAAAGAATTAAAGAATAAAATAACAGCTTTGTAAGAAATGTAATCAATTAGCGACTAATGGTATAAAAGACTTAAAAATTCATGGAAAAAGAGTTCACCAACCTGATCAACAAATACCGGGCGTTAATATTCAAGGTGTGTAACCTTTATTGCGATGATGTTGAAAGCCGGAAAGACCTGTTCCAGGAGATTGTGCTGCAGGCATGGAAATCGTACCCCAATTTCAGGAAAGATTCGGGAGCCTCTACATGGCTGTATAGAATAGCGCTGAACACCGCCATATCCAATTTCAGAAAAGAATCTAAGAAGCCAGATCGCTTACCATTCACAACGGCCACGTTCGAAATTCCTGACCTCGTGTCAAATGACGAAAAAGAAAATCGCACGGCAATGCAAGAAGCTATATCGAAACTCACAGATGTAGAGAAGGCGATTATTCTCTTATATCTTGATGAAAAAAGTTATGAAGAAATGAGCGACATCATCGGTATCACCATAAGTAATGTAGGCGTACGCCTCACCAGGATAAAAAACAAACTTAGTAACCTCGTAAAATCAACATTATGAATTTTGAAGAAATAAAAACAGAATGGGCCCGGATTAATAAAACACTTGCTAATACACAAGAGTTAAATGAACACCTGGTAGCCGGCATCATCAAAGAAAGATCAAGGTCAAGAGTTGCTAAAATCAGGCGTACCGACACAATATACCTGGTGCTGATGTTTGTAAATCTTGGATTGTTGATAGCAATATTCGCTGGTAATCCTTTTGATTTTCGTTATGCAATTCAGTTTGTTCCTTATGGGTTATTGGCCTTTGCAATTTTGTTAGCGATCGCTTCATTATTTAAAAGCCTGCAAACTTTAAATACAAATTTGAGCGCTGCGAATCTCGATAGCTTTCTTCGAAAAGCGATTGATGCTTATACCAAAAATAACCAGGTGCAAAAATGGTTTGGCATTTTTATCTTTTCTTCAGGCACGCTCACGGCTTTGTCATTCTTACCAAAAAAACTGGAGCATAAGGAGCTATGGTGGGCCATTGGAGAAACAGCATTAATGATGATCATTACAATAGTTATATATTTCATAGCATTTAAAGCGGGGGCTTTTAAAAATAACCGCAAAGAAGATTTTGAAGATGACCTTGAAGAATGGAACAGGCTTAAAAATATTTCGGCCGGATTGAAGAATAAGTAAATTAAGTTATTGAATTTGGAAATATTTGGCACGCTCAACCAAAAAAAATTTCATCCAAATTTCATAGGCTGCACTTTGACCCTACATTTTTTTTTATTAGTTTTAAGAACGAATTGATCTTTTAAATCTTCTTTTCGTCCCTGAGAAAATAATTACATATTGCTGGCTTATCTATCACATCTTTCTGAAAGGGAACATCTCCCTTCTTAACCGGTTTACAAATTTTCTTTCGAACATCTTTTTTAGATAGTTTTATTCTCCGATGCGATAAAGAAAGTATTTTTTCACTCAATAGAACACGGTACCGGCTTCACAATTATAATTTTGTTCACAATACAAACCTTATGAATCCTGAGTTACAAACTATTGCTGTCCGGTAAAATAATAGAGTGCAAAATAATTTATGATGGATGCTACGTTTATAGCTGGCTCACAAAACCCTGGCTACACACCTTGCGCCATCAGCGGAGTCTGCCTTTTTAATGTAAGCCATAGCGTAGCTAAAAGGTTTAATTTTTAGTCAACCTATTTCAGGGTTGTACCGTTAGTTAGAATTTAATAAATGTTAGGGTTTTGTCGGTTGTTACGATGATAAGCCTACCACTTTTGTCAAAGCTATAGCGTTCGGCGCTGCGGATATTATTAACAAATTCTGCCCCCCATGATGTTTCGGCAATTTTTGTCATAAACAAATTCGAAACAGTCAGGGATTGATTTGACCCGGTTGAGTAGTCGCTCCCCCCTATATGGTTGCTTGGCGTTAGGCCGGTAAATGTTCCTTTAGTCGCGATGCCTGGAGTAAATGTAATATCAACATTTCCCTGAATAGACACAGGTTTGCTGGCAGTTAAACCGGAGGCATTGTTTGCTGCAATGATCATTCTCCATGTACCGCTAAGGGAGGCAAGGGCCGGGTCAGCGTGATTCGGTTTTTGACAGGAACAAAGTATTAGGCTTATGAAGACAATAAAAGGGAATGCCTGTTTCATAATGAAGTTGTTTATACCTTTTGACAATTTTATTGCTTGTAATGTTGCAGGTCGCACGCACAAATTTTGCTCAAGCGTGAACATCAGGCGCTGAGTCTTACGTCCTGCCCTATACTTGCCGCCACTTTGGTCAAGTATAAAAAAGTTAGTTAGCGCAAGTTTTTGTAGCATGGTATTGTGCATAAGCCATACTTGTGCATTGTAGTGAAGAGATTTGTATTTAACTATAAAAGCGGTTTTATTTCTTTCATACGGTACGACAGGTTTGTAACAAGAAAAGAGGATTGAAACTTTAGTGTAAGAGATTTCTGCGGATGAAAACATTGGTCGAATTAAGTTATTATTCGCAGTCAACGGAACAAGCATAGCTGGCTCACAAATCCTCTGCAACAAAACCTGCGCCGTCAGCGGGCATAAATACTACCTTCGCTGCACCATGAAAAAAGACATTGGTACAAGGGAAGATATTGACCTGCTGATGAAGGTTTTTTACCAAAGACTCCTGGCTGATAACAGCATCAATTATATTTTCACTGATGTAGCCCGCATCAATATAGAGGAACATTTACCGGTGATTGCCGATTTCTGGGAAAGTGTGTTATTCAACAGGAATGTTTACCATAACAATCCTATGAAAATACACCTGGAGATGGCGGGGAAAACTCCTTTATTAAAACATCATTTCGATACTTGGCTCTTTTATTTTGATGCTGCAGTTGATGAACTTTTTGATGGCGGGATTGCTTTAAAAGCGAAGCAAAGGGCTCTATCAATAGCAACCGTGATGCAGGTAAAAATCTTGCAACAAAATGATGGAATTATTTAAAACAATATTATTTTGACACGTTGAATCCGTAAGAAAGAACTGCTGTCCTGATTTACAAACGTTGTAAACTCAGTACAGCGCTGCTTTATGGCTCGAGTGTTAATATGGGTAGCCGGGCAACTATTCAGACTTCGTAGGTAGCCCTCATTCCCACGCCACAGCTCTTGTCCCACGAAACAATGTCACATTAGTTGAAAGCAATTCTTTGTACGGAAATGGGTTCAGATAAATGCAGGCAATTGGCGCTATCCTTGGTTGACTCGTTCCAAAAAAAAGACCCACTTTCCCTTAGTATATAAACGCAAGTAACAGTTACAGTTAATTGAAGGCACTAATAGCATAGCTTTATAAATATGATTCGTGAAGCTAACAATGGATCTAGCACATTTCACGACTTTGTTTCTAAAGATAGCTGGCGATTAAAATGCACACTGGTTGTGATTGTTAAAATAAAAATTGTTTCTTTATCGTTTTTCAAATAATCATATTTGACTCTTTTAAAAACTGAACATCTGCTATGGGCAAAGGAATATTTACAACATCTTTTCTCTTCTTTTTTATAATACAGACAAATGCACAATTAGGTGTAATGAAGCTTGTTGGTAATGGTACCAAAAATTATAAATTAGGTTTTGGGGCATTTATTAAAGCAGCATTTCCGGTATCGGACGCCAGCAATGTTACGATTGAAATTGGTGCTGATTTTTTTCCTTCGAAAGATGGAGGTGGTGATGGAACAGCAATGTGCCCGCTAAAGGCCGGGTACAGGTATACATTGAATGGAACAGGAGAAGGATTTTATGTGGAGCCACAAGTTGGCTATAATGTATATGGCAGCACCTCGTTGCAGGATGAGAATGGTAATGATATAGATTTAAAATATCATGGCGTAGTATTAGCAGCGGGTGGCGGTTACCTGTTCTCAATCGGGAATGTACCGATTGATATAAATCTTCGTTATGAAACAGTGATCGCTCATGGCGGTTCTAACAATTTGGTTAGCCTGGGAATAACAAAATCTTTTAGCTTCGGAAGAAGAGATAAAGACTAGTAATAAATACTTAAACAATTATTGATTATGAAATTTTATGTAATAGCCCTGGCAGTCGCAATTTTTTTATCTTCCTGTTTAAAGCAATCGATCCCGGATGCTATGCTTGATTCTGGGAAGTCCGGCCATGTAACTGCAACTTTAAGCTATAAAATTAATGGTAATACCGTGAACATATCAGTTAATGATGCTGACAACCAGAACACTTATCCTTATTATACATTAGGCTGCACCAAAGAGGCAGGTTACTATAGCCTTAGCGGGATAAGCAATGCCGGAGAAACTTCTTTTGTTTTTTACACAGATAGTTTAGCCGTAGGAAATTATAAATATTCAGGCTCTTATGGCGATATGTTTTTTATAGATTATTACAACACAGCCGAATATGTACATGCTCCCTCTGACAGCATGAGCTTTAATATCACATCTTATAATAATGGACATATAAGTGGAAATTTTTCCGGTATGCTTACGCCGTTGATAACTGCCAGCACTATTAATAATATTTTCGGCGACCCAGGTTCTGTATTAATCACAAACGGATCTTTTGAAAACGTCCCGGTATTTTATTGATTAGTACCTGAGCAATGTAGGTGTTCCTTCCCGACTTTTGTTCCAAGTATTTAAAACTTTCTTTAGCCCCAATTTGGCCCAACTGTATGCAATGCTTCTTTAGTTTTCCTTTGCGTAAGTTTGGTAGCCTTGGCATTGTGCGTGAGCTATGCTTCCCTTACAGAGGGGAAAGTTGATGCGTTCAGCTTTCGTGGGTGTTCGCTCCGGTTAGACAGCCCAATCCATCAACTCGTGAGAGCCGCCGACCCAGGCGGTAGCATTACAGGTTTCGTGATTTAGAAGATACAAAAGAGGAACATTCACACCGGCGGAATTTTTATTGCTTTAAATATCTTCATCCCATATTATTCATTCTTTTTTCTCCGGAATACAATCCCGGCATTTGTTTTTAAATCAGCACTAAAGCGAACATCGTATCTTTTTTCACCATCATTCACAATCAGCAGGCCCGTGTTAGGTGGTATGGAGCCAAGGTTTTCGGCATACATCACCAGCTTTACAGAATCCATATCAGGTGTGATGTAAATAGTTTTGCTATTTGCTTTTGTAGTAAGCCCCACTTTTGAAAAAATAACATTGCCGTTCATGAGTACCGTCACCGTATCGCCGTCCACTTCACCATTATCATACAGCGTAAGTAACAAGCTGTCGGATTCAAAATAAAGTGACTTATCAGATTTTGTAACACGTTTTTCTATTTCAGCAGCACCCTTTGCAACAGATGGTAGCACTATGGCTACAGGCTGAGCCACAGGTTTAGGTTGTGGCTGAACAGCAACTACCACGGGTTTTTTCTCCGGTTCAGGTTTCGGCTGCGGTAGGTCTTTTTTCTCCGGTTTTGGCGCAGCTGCAATAACTACTATCGGTTTCGGTGGCGGTTGCATTTTTTTCTCCGGTTTTGGCGCAGCTGCAATCACTGTTACCGCCTCTGGTTTTGGTGGTATAGATGCAGCTTTCACAACTGCCTCCATCTTCGACTTTGCCAACGGATTTATCTGCAATTGCTTTTGCTTTGACAGGGGAAATATTTTAGCTGTTGATGGTTGTGTTTTTTTTGTTACTCCCATTAATCCTGGAGTTGCTTTTTCAATTGAAGTGATTATTAAAACAGTATTTGGCACCGGTGCCTGGACAACCGGTAACGGTTCCGGCTTTTTTTCAACAGGGGCGACAATAGCAATAACGGGGACTGTTTGCGGCCTGTTCATAAAAGATAAACTGGAAAGCAGGTTTAAGGTGTCCAGGCTTTCAAACAAATCCAGTTTTTTGAAATCAATCTTTCTTTTCAGCAAAACAACACCTTTATACGCCCTGTTGTAGCGGGTGCTGTTAGTACTCCATGAACCTTCCAGTATCATTTCGTTAACCGTAGTGGTAAGGTCAACATTCATTGTTTTCTTTACCCGGCTGGGAGGCTTAATCGAAAAATTATAATCGATAAAACCTTCGTCTTCCATTATGATCTTGTTACCCTTGCGCCTGATGCTGATATTTTGCACGCCGGCTTCATCTTTTCCATTAGCATGAAAAACAATTCTTGAATATCCAAACAATTTTCCTTTTTCTTCGCTTATTGCAATCTCATAAGGAAGTTTGACGGTTTGTGTGTCGATAATAGTTATTTGCCCATACCACATGCCCGTAATATCTTCCTGCTGGGCAAATGATTTTACCGGCAACAGCCAGCATAGTATGAATAAATAAGTACAATATTTTTTCACGTTTGTTATATCATGTTGATTGAGCAGTTATCTTAAACTATTGATTTGTTTTGCCTGGTTCCCTGGCCGGGAAATCAGGTATTGCATTTGTATTCACTTTTGCGTAAGATACTTTATTTAATAATTCACCGGTATTTCCCTGTGTGTAATCCTTTTAGGTCTTTGCCTTAAATTGGCGCAAGGTTATCCCGCCACTTTAGTCCGATGCTGAAGCATATATTGAAATGAATAAGTCAATAGCAAAGATGTTTAAAATCCTGTTCCTGATACCGGCTTACCAATGGCCTGGTTGGGAGGCATCTAAACTAAATCTATTACGAGAAATATTTTTTTTCTGCTTAAAAATAACAACCTGGAAGCAGGGAATTGACCAGCCTTAGATCAGGAGACATTTTTTGATTGGCGGCAGGTTTTTTTGCATGAAACATTTATCTCTCCCGGCAAAAAAATAAACCGCCAGTCAATCATTTATCATTTATTTTAATACCCGATATTACAGAAGGAAGCCATACCTGCATATCATGTGCTCCACGGTTATTCCAGCTAAAATAAGGTATTGCCGTAATTTGTCTTTTGACGGTGGATACTGATTCACCATCGCTGCTTACAGTAAGTACGGGCGCTTCAAAATGAATAGTATTAACCCCACCTAATAAGGCCGGTTCGAATTTTGTCTCAAACGCTGTATTGGCCGGCACCACCAGGCCACTGTTAACCTCTGTATTATCTGCGCCCTCTACACAATACATTAAAGGGCCATATTGCAAGGCGACACGATTGTTGTCTTGCTTCACCGCAGGATTGCTTATGATCCGTTTTACCTTCATAGGAAATTCAACAGTTACTACATCTCCTTTTTTCCAGGAACGATTAATAACGGCATATCCATCTATATTATCATAATCGGTCTTCACATTATTCACAAGGATCACTGGGGTTGATTTTTCTTCGATTTCGTACTTGTACAGATCACCGGGAGCTGCTTCGTTAAGCCATCCCGGCATGCGAAGGCGCAACTCAAAGTTTTGTTTCTGTGAAGGCGATAGGCTAAGTTTTACATTGCCCTTCCAGGGATATCCTGTTTCCATCGCAAGCCCGATATTATTTTTTCCTAACGAAACACTAGCGTGGTTTCCAACGAACAAATTCACCCAGATAGCATTAGCGGAAGTAGCATAAATATAATTGCCAAGTGAACTTACCAGCCTCGCGATATTAGAAGGACAACAGGCTGTACCAAACCATTCTCTCCGGCTATTGTTTCCTGACGATGCCAGCAGGTTGCCATAAAAAAAACGATCTCCGCTTAACGATAAGCCATCCAATGCACCATTGTATAAACTTCTTTCCAACACGTCAATATATTTGGAATTACCTGACAACATATTCATGCGTTGATTCCAAAATACCATACCGACAGAAGCACAAGTTTCACAATAGGCCGTTTCATTTGGCAAATCGTATGGCTTGCCGAAACCTTCATTAGTTCCCTGGGCGCCTATTCCGCCGGTGATGTACATGTGGTGCGATATTACATCGTTCCATACTGAATCCATTGCCGTGATATACCCCGCATCATTTGTAACAGCCGCTACATCTGCGGCCCCTGTATATAAATACATCGCCCTTACTGCATGGCCAGTAATTTTTCGCTGATCTTTTACGGGTATTCCATCCTGGCAATAATCGGGATCTTTCCATTCATCCCAGATGACGCCCTTTCCGTTACCCTTTCCACGTTGTTCCAAAAACCAATTTGATAATTTCAGGTAACGGTCATTTTTTGTATGATGATACAACCGCATCAATGCAAGTTCTATTTCCTCGTGCCCAGATACCCACGGCCTGTTTTGTAACCGGAAAGTGGAATCAATGTGATTGGCTAAACGAATAGCTGTTTTAAGAAGTTTGTCTTTTTTTGTTGTATTATAGTATGCAATTGCAGCTTCGATAAGGTGTCCGGCGCAATAGTCTTCATGCTTTTCCATATCCGTCCAGCGCTTGCTGATGTCGGTAAGTTCATAATAAGTGTTCAGGTAACCATCTGGCAATTGTGCGGCTGAAATTTTATCTATCCATACATCTGTATTTCTCTCCAAGGTTGCGTCAGGGTGATTTTTTAGAGAATAAGCAATCGCTTCTATGGCTTTGTAAACATCAGAATCATCATAATAAACTCCTTCATGCTTGCCTGCATGCCGGCCAGCTTTTTCAAAATTCCTGATGCGGCCGGTCTTGTTCTGGGTATAATTTACACAGGCATCCAGTGTAGCTGTCGCTACAGTTTCCATTTTGGGTTTCCAGAAATCATCCGTAATAGTTACCTGTGAATAGTTAACCGGGTAAAGCTTTTGTAATGATGATTGCGATTGTACGATTGCGGCACTCAATAATGAAACAGCCGTGATGGTTATTTTTTTTCCTATCATATAGGTTTTTTTTCTTCTTTTAATTAAAAAAATATGGATATCACTCTTCACATAGAATTGGCTTATTCAAATTCTACTTCAATAGGTTGCCGGATGTATTTCTGATTTGCTCCGTTATCCATTTTAACTTGCAAGGTAATAATATCTCCGTCTTCGCCTAGTACCCAGGCACCGGTCACTTTCTTTACAGCATCCTTATGGTATAGTTGCAATTCATAGACTGCACCAGGCTTTCCGGAAGCTTCAACCGAATATGTTTTGGCACTAATATTTTCGGCAACAACCTGTATGCCTTTTGACTGATCTCCCGGCACCGGCATAGAGATCACGGGCAATATTCCTATACCTCCTGCAGTTTCTACTTCGATTATATTGTCACCTGCCTTTGACTTGAAAGATAAATGCAAGACGGCTCCTTCTGATTTTGACAGCACGTGAAAATTAATGCTTTCACCATTTATCTTAACTGATTTAAACGTTGTGTGCAAAGGAAACACCGGATTAAAATCAATAGAAGCTGAGTGATTTCCATTGATAATAAAAGTGGTACCGTTAGTCCTTTTCTTCATATCCAGGTTAAACAGGTCATTTTTCATCCGGATGTTTTTCACTGTGCAAAACTGCCAATCCCATGGAAAACACGGCGACAACTGAAGGCGGTTTTCCATTGCATCAGGCTTTAATCCAAGCATGCCTTCAATAGCAGGTTGTAATATCATTGTTTCGCTCCAGGCCTGGTGGCTACATACCCCATTAGGTGTAAACACATCACCATTTAAAGTTTCTTCAGCGCTTCCCGGCGACCAGTTGCGGTATTGCAAAAGATTATTCATGATGTGTTGAAAACCCGATCTGTAATTCCCGGTTTTATATTCCGCAAGAGCAGCCCAGCCTCCATACAATGGCCACACCATACCGGCATGATAGCTATTGGGCCGGTATTTTTTACTGCTATCTTCTATGATGCGTATGCCCCAGTCGGTAGAAAAATAATTAGTACCCAGCCGGTTACTTACTTGTTCCTCTTTGTGGCTATCAACAATCGCATTAAGATATACCGGCACAGCAGCAAGCACAGTGGCATCGGGCATGTACGTGCCGTCCTTCATTTTTCCATTATAAAAAAATTGTTGCTTTTCATTCCAGAAGTCACGATCTATTATTTTTTTTACCTTAGCTGCATCTGTTGCATATTGTGTTGAGCCTTTTATACCAATACGCTTCGCCATATAAGCGGCGCCATCTAAAGCGGCGGCCCAGCTTCCGGCAAGATAAAATTCCGTATGCGTCCCGAATAACGAACCACCTTCTATCCATCCATGTCCTACGTTCGTATTTTCAATCAAGCCATCATTATCCGTATCAGTGCTGTAGCAAAAGTCCATCGCTTTTTTTATCTCCGGCCAACGATGACGGATATACGCGGAGTCCCCGCTATACTTTAGGTAATGGGCCGCAAGAACTACAAACAATGGTGTGGCATCCGATGCATCGTAATGCACCGCACCGCTGGAAGAAAGCTCGTGGTAAATTTTTCCATTGATGTCCTGGAAACGGATAAAAGTTTCCAACTGCTCTTTTACCATAGCAAAATCACCATAGGCATTTATCGCCATGGCACTCCATTCTGCATCCCGGCCAAAATACCACGCGTAGCCTGGCCTGCCGCTTATTTTTTGTGCACCGTTCCAACCTCTTGCCGTAGTACCGAAACCGGCCATTAGGGCGGTACCGATGCCCGGCGTGGTTTGCAAAAACTGGTCTGTCCTCGCTAATGCCCATTGGTAACCATTATTAAAGAGCGTATCAGGTGTTATAAAATGAAGATGGGTTTTTAAAAGATTGGTGTAATACTGATTTGATCTCTCGAAAAGCCTGCTCATATTTTGCTTGTTATCATCAAACAATTGCGCCGCATCCGTTACGCTTTCACTGCTTCCCATTATGTATATATTCAGAGCAGATTTATTTCGAACCAAAAAGTTAACCCGCACTTTTACCTGGCTTAAGGAATCTACCGCCCATATTTTTTGCTGCAATGGCTTGGCGCTATAGGTTACTACTGTATTTAATGTGCCCTGCTGGCCACTGATAATATGGCCGTTAATGGCAGGACTAAATGCATATTTAATACTACCAGTTGCCTCATGTGAATAAGGCCACATATACCGAAGGTTCGAGGCATACTTTACAGCAAGTTCTTTTACATCATTTCCATCTATTTCCAGGTGCGCAACACCGTTAGGCTTATCAAAGGACACGGTGTATATTTCCCTGATGCTGGTGTTTTTTATTTTATAAGTTCTAACCAAATATTCCGGTGTTATTTCAACTTCTGAAGGAATATTTTTGAGCCAGGAGACAGAATCAGTGCCCATTATTTTCACTCCTAACGTCAAATCACGTAATGCCATATAAGGGTGCATCCATATCTCGTCAACGCCACCATTTAATGCACCCATCCATAATATGCGGCGGCCAACAAGATCGTAAAAGTTTTTCGTGGCGACGGGCTGTTTCATCTGTAGCGTTGGTGCGGGCAAATCCCATATTGCTGCGGCCACGGGTTGTATTGCAGTTAATGAAAAAGATGCTGCACTCATAGTTGGCTTTTCATAATGCCAATATTCTTTTTTTATATTTTTTATTTGCCCTACTGTGTATTCAAAAACATTTTTAGTAAAACGATACAGTTGCTGCCCGTTATAATTATCCGAATTGTAATAGAGATAAGCACCCGCGGCTATGATGGTTCCCTTACCATAATTATATTCCAGTAGCAATTTATTTTGCTCTGTAAATGTGATATACGTCCACTGAATACCGGCAACTTTACCATCATTTGGTACAGACTGGTCAAAAAATCCATGCTTTCGAACCACATGATCTTTCTTCTGTTTGCTGGTATATACTCCGCCATTTAATCCGCTAAATAATGGATGAGATTTAAATGCATGAAAGCCTGCTGGCCTGCCAAATCCCTCATCTACCAATGTATCCTGCCGGGTTTGAAATGGAGCTTTTTCAATGCCCCAGCTATTGAGTAAAGGAACGGCCTCCATTGATAGAAAAAGGTCTCCACCTGCACGTACAAAATTTGCAATGATTGTTCCCGCCGCAATTTCATCTTTATCAAACGCCGCTGTATCAGTACGATGATACCAAATATGTGTAAATCCATTAAGGGCTTTTTTGTTTCTTATTTCTTTTATACTTAGCAGGTCATACGTCCAGCCGGTTTCTGATTGAAGTAACTTTTCAATGGCTGATAATTCTCCTTTATCAATATGATCACTTACAATTGCAATGCGTATGGCAGCCTTATTCGCCGGAGGTTGTGCGTTGCCGGAGAAGGAAAATATTGCCAAGCATAGCGCAAGGAAACTTCTATAAATCATACCACCTCTATTAAATTTTTCTTGTTTGATTATCTTAAATATCAATTTGCTTTTAATTGACTGGTGAGTCTATAAATTCATTTCTTGCAAAATCAAAAACCTGTATACAATAATGCAAGGAATAAGGTTAGCAAAACTGCAACTGTATTCCTAAATTACCTTTACTTATTTAGCATCCTTCACACACCTGAAACCTACGGTAGCATTGCGCTCAAAGCCCTGGCTAACCCTTAGCAAATACTGCCGGTAATGCAGTTCTCTCGGTCCTCCCTGCACGTACCACCAACTGCTTGATGGCTTGAAAAAAGAACCTCCTTTCATCATAATATAGCGATAGCTTCCATTCATATAAAGATCATTAGTCAATTGCCAAACACAGCCGGTCAGGTCCTGTAGGCCATAAGGATTAGCGCCTTTAGGATACTTGCCTACAGGATATAATTTTCCATCGCCCAGGTTACATAAAGAAGAATCAATGCCTTCAAGAGCAGAGACAGTAAGGGTCTCTGTAACAAATTGCTCTTTCCTCTTTACAGGAGCCGTCTGTTTCCATGGCCATTCATTTCCCTGCGGAGTTTGCGCAGCATATTGCCATTCAATTTCAGTAGGCAATCTTTTGCCTGCCCATGCGGCATAGGCTTTTGCATCTTCATAACTAACATACACAACCGGAAATTCTTCCATACCACGGGGGATCTTTCCCTTAACCCAATGCTTAAGATAATTGGCAGTATCTGAAGGCTTATATTTTGAAGCTTTTATAAATTGCAGGTATTGTGCATTGGTCACAGGAAATTTGTCCGTATACATAGCGGGCATCTCAAATGTTTCGCCCACATCCTGTTTAGGGTAAGGAATAAATGCATCGCCATAGGTGGCTTTGAAATTAAATGTCCCTGGTGGAATTGTTACCATACCTGCCGGAGCAACAGTAGCCGGTTTTGTTTTTTCTACAGAGGAAATTCTCCGCGATTCACCTGCCGGAATGGATACGATGGATTCATCCAGCAGAATTCCTTTATCCATCAGTTGCATTACAAAATCACCTTCGAAGCGGCCGAATTTCTCATGCAGAAATAGCTCATGCTTGCCGGGTTGCAGCACCAAAGGTTTTTTATCATAAGAAGGATGTCCTGCCCAGATGCGTAACTCATCGCCTTTTGCAGGTGTAGCAATTTTCAGCATGTCACCGTTACGCTCTGCACTAATGAGTTTGGGTAGCCTGGCAATGCAATCAACTTCGCCTTCATTATTTGTTCCGAGATATTTCTTATTGAATGCGTCTGTTTCCGCTTCTATCCAAAAATCATTATTGTCTTGTTTAGGAGATAATAAACGGTGATGCCATAGATCAACAAAATGAAAACCTTCTTCCGGCTTTACTTTAAAAAGATAATCATTGTATCCTTCCGGGTGGAGACTGTAAATAGTGTAAATCGTTTTGTCCGGGAGCGCCCATTCATTCACCCATATATTGTCAGCGGATGTTTCAATCAACGGGGTATAACCATGCGATACAAAATTGTAAGTATTCTCCCGCAGGATGCGGCTTGTACGCCCAAGGTATTTATATTGTTCTTCCGCCCAGGCGGGCTGACCAGGAGCCATAATATTCATTTCAGTTCCATACCCATTAAAAAAGGAAGTGGCAAATTCTCTTTGTATCGGTTCTTTAAATAATTCCGCCACCCGGAAAATAGCAAATTCCGGTTTTATCAATTTATTCAGGTTCAGCATCGGTGCATAATACAATGCATTATGAACCCGGCCGGAAACAATACCCTGCATGTCTTTTGGCACAGCCATTCCCTCGCTATACATTACCACACCCGGCCGGATTTTATCGGCCGCATTTTGTAATTCATTACTCGATTCACCTTTGGTGTCTAATACCATTCCATCAGCGGAAGTCGCTGCTATCAATTTAGAAATACCTTCAAAATGGTTTTCATTCCGGGTACTTTCATCCCATGGATTATAGCACATAAACAATTTTGTTCCATTGCTGCGGCATTGGTTAGCCAGTTCTTTTATTTTGGCTGTTCCACCGGGTAAATCTTCAAACAGATCAAACTGGTTGCGCTGATCCAAACCAAGCGTAGGCCAGGTAGGCCAAATAGCGATAAAATCATCGCCCCCATATAGTTTTTTTCCATGTTGAACAAAGTCCATTAAATGAAATTTTCCATCCGTATAGTCATAATAAAATTTATCCCAGTTCATGATTATATGGCTTACATAAGAATGTCTCACCCATTGCAGATCTTTTCTTTCAAACAAGCCATTATCAAATTTTTCTACATCAAACAACATGCGTTTTTGAAAAATTTGTTGCAAGCCAGCATGCCAGTCCCCTTTTACCGCCTCAGCATATAAAGTATACTCCACTGCGCCACCCGGGTATAACGTAGATTCAAACCTGCCCCTTGTACCTTTTTTAATGGTCGCACGATTTCTTCTAACCAAAGCGGCCAGTTCAAATTGATCAGCCATATTAAATGAGCTATAACCAAGATCCCATGCATTATCCGGAACGATCACATTTACTGGTTGTTTGCCGGGGACAAAAATATGCGTACGCGATAACCCATTTTTTCCCTTGCCGGTTATATATACATGTCCTGGATTTTCTCCGAACGGAACTATATTTTCTAATTGAATGGTGTCGTTGCTTATATTGTTAAAGGTGATGATGGCTGATACACCAAAAGCCGTATTTTTAAAATCAGATAATTGGAGCCGAAGCTTATTCTCAAACTGTTTGGATTGGTTAGCATAACACAGTTGTCCATCTAACATAAAACTGGCAAGGGGCAGGACATTTGCATCTGCTTGTTGATTTTTATTATCAATTGTAAATTTCTTCACGGAGAGAGAATCAGGCGAAAATTCTATCGCACTCAATAAGGCCTGGGAAAATACGGCCTGGTTAATACAGAATGCAAATAAACAAAAAGTGATTACTTTTTTCATGTGCTTTAATCGTTTCTTGAAACAAATCGTTTGGCCTTGCTGTAGTTCGCAAATAAAACGTTATCAAACAAAATTTGACTTTCTTCGTCTGAAGTTTAATAAGAAAAACCAAACAGCTTAGATGTGCTAAAATAGAATAAACTATTAGCGAAGCGTGCCCAGGCAATTAGAATTAGCCGGTAACGAAACCGGCAACGTTACCATTGGATTAAAATTTGAGCCTTCAAATGGGGATATACTTTTTAAGAGTTTTTCAAAACATATATCTCTATTGTGGCGCCATAAAGAATTATAACATTCGGAGAAAATTCTATCACTTGATTTTCTATTAAGGAGTTGACACCTTACATTTTCAAATTTGTCTAAAAGTAAATCAAGTTTATTTTTACCAAAATTCCCCTTCGCAAATAATTGTATTCCCAGGTTTTACTGTTGATTCAATCATGAAGTTGAGCAATACACTCAGCCCTCATGCCGTCCCCCAAAAAATAAAAAAGCCCTGAAAGTAATACTGTCAAGGCTTCTATATCTAACTATGTGCCCGGGACTGGATTCGAACCAGCACATCCTTGCGAACGCTGCGACCTGAACACAGTGCGTCTACCAATTTCGCCACCCGGGCTTATCAAAGTCAATGGTCAATGGTCAATGGTCAATAATCCAATCAATGACTTATTGACTTATTGACCCTGTACTGAACCGCTGCAAATATAAAAAATACCATACTACACACTCACATTAAAATCTCTGAGCGCATCATTCAAACTCGTTTTTTTATCTGTACTTTCTTTTCTTTTACCGATGATTAAAGCACAGCTTACATTGTATTCTCCGGCAGGAAATTTCTTTAAATAACTGCCGGGAATTACTACGCTTCTTTGTGGAATATTACCGCGGTATTCAATAGGTTCACTCCCGCTTACATCAATTATTTTAGTGGACTGTGTAAGCACAACATTTGCCCCAAGCACCGCTTCTTTTTCAACCTTCACTCCTTCCACTACTATACTTCTGCTTCCTATAAAGCAGCCGTCTTCAATAATAACGGGGCTTGCCTGTAGCGGTTCTAACACGCCCCCAATACCTACTCCCCCACTCAGGTGAACGTTTTTACCAATCTGCGCACAACTGCCAACAGTAGCCCATGTATCAACCATGGTGCCTTCATCTACATAGGCGCCAATATTTACATAGCTCGGCATAAGCACTACATTTCTCGCCAGGTAAGCACCGTACCTCGCCACCGCATGCGGCACTGCACGCACACCAAGGTCTTTATAATTCTTTTTCAATTTCATTTTATCATAAAACTCAAATGGAGGCAAGGTGTAAGTTTCCATTTGTTGTATGCCAAAATATAAAAGTATCGCCTGCTTCACCCATTCGTTCACCTTCCATACCTGCGACGATTCTTTGTTATACAGCGCATCACTTACGGGCATGGCTGTACGCAGTTCGCCTTCGTCAATTTTATCAATTACATTGCGTATTGCATCTGTGTAAACTTCATCTTTCAATAGCTCACGATTGCTCCACGCTTCGCCAATCATTTTTTGCAAATCCATACTTTCTTTTTTTGCAAACATAAACGAGGAAGGCCGTTGAGTAAAATGATTTTTTAATCTTATGAATTTCACTTTTGCATTTTTCTTTAAACAGCGCCACGCATCCCGCACATTATAAAACAACCCACTGATAACTGAATCATTCTTTGTAATTTAGAAACCATTAACCTGATTGCCTAACTAACAATTTATAACATGAACATTCCAGGCCTCTCCAAAGAAGTAAAGCAAAACAGAAAGAAGAATATTTTTATTAACTATCGTGTACATGATACCGCAGGAGAAACAGGTAGGCTTGTGGACAGGCTTAAGCAACATTTCAGCGAAGATCAAATCTTCATGGATATTGATAAAATTGAGCCCGGGCTTGATTTTACCAAAGCCATTTCCAAATCGTTGGAGTCTTGTGATATTATGCTGGCCATCATCGGGCCGCACTGGCTTGGCATTAATCCTTCTGATAATACTTCCAGGATAAAAAATCCTAATGATTGGGTAAAGACTGAAATAAGCACGGCACTGCAAAGAGATATACGTGTGATACCTGTATTGGTAGATGGTGGCGAGTTACCCGGTGCCGACGAATTACCACCGGAATTGCAGCCATTGCTACTGAGGCAATCATACGAAATAAGCAATAAAAGATGGGACTACGATACGAGTGAACTGATAAATGTTCTAATAAAATCTGGTATTACTCCAAAGCCCGTTCCGACGCCCGGCCCTGTTGGAGGCAACAAAACCTGGTGGAAAAAAAATTCCTGGTGGGTGTATATTTTAATTGGGATAACAATAACTATTTCGGTGCTCGTAAATATTGCCGATGAAAAGAACCAATCAAATTCTTTACTCCCGGCAAATGACGTAAATACGAACTCTACACAACAGCAGACTGAGCCGCAGCGCAAAGAAACACAACAAAATTTGAATGATGATTCTCCGCCCGCAAATATTGCTACGACTGATATTAATGGTAATTGGAACGAGAATAATAACGGGGTGATTTATACCTACGATATAGTTCAAAACGCAAATCAATTGAGTATCGAAGTTTATATAGTTAACCAATTTATTGGCTCAGGTAACGGATATAACAATAATGGTGATGTAACTCTATATTTAACTTTAAACGGCATTTACATCGTTGCCAAAGGAAGACTTTCGACTGATGGAAAATATCTTTCTGGCAACTACACCATACCGGCAACCGGACAATTGGGTCAATTTTCGTGGATGAGGCAATTTTAACCATCAGGGCATTTTATTTTAAACCCCAGGCAGTTCCTTCTTCAGGCAAATGAATCAACAGCCGCCGCAAGCTTCGTATATTTACAGCGCTACAAACCTGGCTATCGCTCCGTTTCTTTTGAGAATGGAGAGGAAAGTCCGGACAGCAAAGAGCAACATACCGGTTAACAGCCGGTCCCGGATCAAACCGGGAAGAAAGTGCCACAGAAAATTACCGCCTCGTCCCGATAATTTTCGGGACGGGTAAGGGTGAAAACGTGAGGTAAGAGCTCACGTCCCGGTTTAGTAACTCACCGGGAGGGTAAACCTTGTGTGCTGTAATGCCACGTATATCCCGGTTTGCCTGGTCCATGGTTTTTCATGGCCAGGCAAGATAAACTGCTCGTTTATATTTTCGCTCCGATAATTATCGGGGCGAGATACCGGGAAGGGTAGGCAGCTAGATTGTTACAGTAATGTAACAGCAAGATAAATGATAGCCTCCTGTCGCATGATGGGATACAGGATCCGGCTTATAGGTTTGTAGTATTTTTTCTAAGAGTTTGTAGTATATTTCTCAACAAATAATTGTTCCTCATTATTAATTGTCGCTAGCTAAAAAAAACACCAATTTCGGGGTTAGATTCTTTCATATCAAACAACATTTTGTATTAAAATTCTGTTATTAGTGGCAGAGTATTGCAAAAAATACTAACTCAAACAATGAAAAACATTTTACCTATTTTTCTTTTTGCATTCCTATTTATTACGAATGCAAAAAAACTAACAGCTCAAAAACTTGCCGTAAACGCTTATGTTTCCGGCCTTTCCTTACCCATTGACCTCAAGACCTGCGGCGACGACCGGCTATTCGTGGCCGAACGAGCCGGCAAAATCAGGGTAATAAACGCAGACGGCACATTGCGCACAACGCCATTTCTGGACATCACCGCGAAGGTTTCTTCGTCCACAAATGGGGAAGAAGGGTTTCTCGGCTTTGCCTTTAGCCCAAGCTACAAGACTGATGGAAAATTTTTTGTTGATTACACTGCTAATATCAACGGCCAGCTTACCACCGTGATAGAGCAATATATTGTAGATCCCACTGACTCAAATGTATCTAAAACTTCAGCGTTACGAATTATTTCTGTGGCTCAGCCTTTTTCTAATCATAATGGTGGAAATCTTATGTTTGGCAAAGATGGCTACCTGTATATAAATATCGGTGATGGCGGAAGCAGCGGAGATCCAAACGGAAATGGGCAGAATAAAAATACTCTCCTTGCGAAAATATTGCGGATTGATATTCATAGTTCTTCAGTGAGGACACCTTATTTGCTACCAGCAACAAATCCCTTTCAGGGCCAAACGGGGGTAAGGCGCGAAATCTGGGCTTATGGCGTTCGAAACCCATGGCGCAGCAGCTTTGATAGAATCACCGGAGATCTATGGATCGCAGATGTAGGCCAGGGCGCAGTTGAAGAGATAGATTTTCAAACTGCAAACGCGGCTGGTGGAAATAATTATGGATGGAATATAATGGAAGGTACTTCATGTTACAATCCATCTTCAGGCTGCGATCAAACAGGGCTTACCTTACCAATATATGATTACTCACACGCAGTGGGGCAAGCTATCACCGGGGGTTATGTTTATAGAAGTGTCCAGTCGAAATCATTGTGGGGCGTGTATTTGTTTGCGGATTACGTCGCAAAGTGGATTGATGGAATACAACAGGCTAATGGCGTTCTTTCAGGTTCAGTTACACACTATATAATGGCCGCCCAGGCAACAGGCAATCCTATCTCTTTCGGCCAGGATAGATTGGGAGATCTGTATATTTTGTTTAATAATGACGGAACTGTTTACAAGCTTGAAGATACCAGCTACCAGCGCAGGCCTAAAGCTTACTTTACACCGATTGACCAGGGCAATGGTTCATTTCTATTGCAGGGTTTGGAAGGCCGTAATCTTACTTATCAATGGTTACTCGACGATGCACCGATATCGGGAGCAACCGATCCCGACTATATGACTTCAGCGGGTGGCAGTTATAAATTAATAGTAACTAATGTGAATGACTCAAGCGATACTTCGGATGTATTTTTGCTTGGGGCGTTACCTCTTAACTTAACTGCATTTACGGCGCAAAAATTAGCCGGTAATACTAGAGTAAAACTGGAATGGAAAACGGCATCAGAACAAAATATAAAGGGTTATGCCATTCTCCGAAAAGAAAATAATCAGGCCGGTTTTTCCAAAATTGGCTTTGTTGAAAGCAAATCCCTAAACGGTAACTCGTCTGCTGAACTTAGCTATGCTTTTTTTGATTCTTCAATTACTAATAGCTCAAAATTATTTTACAGGCTGGAAATTTTTAACGCTGATGGATCATCTTCTTATTCAGCTATTCGCACGATAACATCCGCGATTGCCAAAAATAATTTTATTGTCTCGCCGAACCCTGCAAAGGGGCATGTACAAATTTTACTGGAAAATGCTGCCAGCCCGGTTTTAATGATGTTATATGATAATTCCGGCAAAAAAGTAAAAGAACAAATATTTACACAGCAAAGCAATACCATTGATCTCACTGGCCTAAGAGGTATGTACATAGTGCAGCTAAGTGATGATAACGGAACCAATGTTACACGTAAAAAATTGATAGTAGAATAAGAAATGTTCGTGTTGATAAATTAATGCAAGCCGGCTCTGCTATAAAATTAAGCAGGGCCGGATTTTTTTAGTAACTACCATTATGATGTACAACATTTTTAATAAAAAGATTCGAAGCACCCATTTAATAGCCGGAAGTAATATAAGGTGAAGCCTGCTTAATTGAAAATAACTGCTAAACAATTTCATATTATCTTCGCAGCCTTAAAAAGTTCTTTTAGAAATGATAAGCAGAAGAAATGTCCGGGTGAAAGTAATGCAAACGTTGTACAGCGTTGAATCTATGAATCACGATTTGCGTCCTGGCGAGCCTTTACAAATACTGAAAAAAAACCTGGAACATTCCCAACAGCTATTTACTTACCTGGCATATTACATAATTGAAGTAGCCCGCTTTTCAGAGAAAGATGCGGCGCAAAAGTCCCAGAAGCATTTGCCTTCCTTGCAAGACCTTAATATTAATACCAGGATTGCCGGCAATGAAACAATGTGGGCGATATTAGAAAATCCGTCTTTTAAAAAATCGGTTGAAGATTTAAAAATTAAATACCTGGTAAATGATGAGCTGATAAAAAAATGTTACCTGCAATTGGTGGCATCAGCAGAATATAAAGAATATACTGCTTTGAAATCCCGCGATAAAAAATCAGAGAAAAAAATACTTGAGTTTATATTCTCTGATCTTATGCTGCCTGACGATCATTTTATAAGTGATACAGAAGAAAAATTTATTCACTGGGATGATGATGGAGAAATGATGATACTGCTGATGAATACGCTGTTGCAAAAGCCAGCAGCCTTTAACTTTACTGAGATGGTTGGCAAAGAAAAAATGGATTTTTCAGTTGATCTTTTGGAATGTGTTATCAGCAAAAAAAGTGTTTGTCGCGAATTAATAAAACCGCGTTTAAAAAATTGGGATGCGGAGCGTATTGCGTCACTCGATATGATATTAATGGAGATGGGAGTGTGTGAATTTTTATTTTTCGAAACTATACCACCAAGGGTTACTATTAATGAATACATTGACCTGGCAAAGGAATACAGCACGGAACAAAGCGGGCATTTTGTAAATGGAATTTTAGATAACATTCACAAAGAACTGCTGTCTGAGAATAAAATACACAAGAAGAATTTCAAAAACAGTGTTTTATAATACCTTTGCAAAAAATTGAAAATAATGAAGAAAGTGTTTACTGGTTTTTTATTAGTTTCTGTATTTTTCTCATGTGATATCAGGAATACAAAGAACAAGGCGGATATGCAGGCACCGGGTTCCGGGCAACCATTCACTGATTCCACCACGGTACAGATGATTGATTCGGTTTATAATTTTGGCAAAGTTACTGACGGAGAAAAAGTAGAATATAGTTATCGTTTTAAAAATACCGGTAAGCATCCTTTAATTGTTTCCTCGGCTGTTGCAAGCTGCGGCTGCACAGTGCCTGAGAAACCAGAAGAGCCTATAAAGCCTGGCGAAACAGGTTTTCTGAAAGTGGTATTCAATAGTACAGGAAGAGTAGGACCGGTTCACAAAGATGTTACAGTTACTTCAAATGCATACCCTCAATTTCCGGTGTTGCAGCTCACCGGCGAGGTAGAAGCTGCAAAAAAATAATTTTTCATAATGCCGTTATTTTAGCGGTAAATACAAATCAAACAATATATGAATTTAGCAATGGTTTTTTTAATGTTAGGACAAGGCGGATCAGGCGGTGGCGGATTTCAATTTGTTTTCTTAGGATTAATGATTCTTGTTTTTTGGCTTTTCATGATAAGGCCGCAGGCAAAAAAAGCAAAGCAACAAAAACAATTTCTTACCAATTTACAAAAGGGAGATAAAATTGTCACCATTGCGGGTATACACGGCACAGTAAACAGGGTAAATGATGACGGCACAATGATGCTGGAAATTAACCCGGGCAGTTACCTGAAAGTTGAGAAAAGCGCCATAAGCATGGAGTGGACAGCTAACATCAACAAGCCTGTTGCTCCTATCAAGTAATAATGCCGAAGAAGCGAATAAACTAAAAGATGACTGGGATTTTTTTGGGTAAAATCTCCCAGCCATTAAACAGAAATAAAAAAAGTTTAGTAAGTACACCTTACTAAACTTTTTTATTTTTTGTATTAGGCCATCTCCAATAATAGGGACGGGATATCTCCGGCTGGGCGATAAAAACTGGCACCCGCCAGCTGAAATGAGAGGGGCAGGTGGTGCTGATAAATTCCTTAGATATCTTGAGAAGGAATTAATATCTGATGCAGATAAAATTTCAGAACACAACCCTTTAGGGTAATTATTGACCGCAACTATTTATCAATGGAATCCTTAGTTGAAGATGATAAACATAAAGACATCATAATTTAAAGTCTTCTAATTTTTTACAAACATTTTGTCTATTGTATATTAGTGGCTTATTTTCATTTGTTGAAAAATGGTAGCATAAGCCTTCATTCATTTCAGTACAATAAGAAACAAAACATGGAAGTACATCACCATTCGGATCTGCACCATAAGAAGAAAAGATTCACCGACTATTTATTGGAATTCCTGATGATATTTCTTGCGGTGTTCATGGGTTTTATTGCCGAAAATATCAGGGAAAACTTAAGCGATAAAGCAAAAGAAAAAGAATACATCGCTTCCTTTATTGAAGACCTTAGCGCAGACACTGCCAGACTCCACGAGCAAATACCCCGAATGAAAGCCAGCATAAGAGGCCTTGACACGCTTATTGCGCAAACATATCTTTATCTTAATGGCAAAGCCAACACGCGGGTAATGTATTATACTTACCATCACGATTGCAGGGCGCTGTATAATCTTGAATTATCGCAGCGCACCATTAACCAGCTAAAGAGTTCGGGCAACATGCGGTTGATTCACGACAAAAATGCCGCCGATATTATCTCCGAGGCAGAAGTAGGTTTCGATGTATTAAACGAACGCACGAGGTTTTACAAAGCGAGGCAGGAGGATGCTGCAGGCTTCGGGTTAAGAATATTTGACTTCAAAGAATACCAAAAAGCCAATACCACGGCAGATGGAAATATCAATACCAATGATGAAGGCTTCCTGGCAATCTCTTACCAGCCGCTCCTGAATTTTACTGACCCTGTTTATTTAAAAGAATTCGCCGCACGTGTTGGTTATTATAGAAACGCCTTTGACATATATATAGAGGAGCTTAGCTCAGCAATTCCCAATGTAGAAAAGACCATAGCCTATTTAAAAAAGGCCTATCGTCTTTAAGATGAAATAACTTGTTTGCAAACGAGCTTATTTCACCTGCGCGTTGTGGGGAACATCAGGCAACGATTCTTTTATTTGAGACTAACACAGGAAGCCTAACTTTATATTATGCCGGGATCTGAATTACAATCTTTCTATGCCAAAGACAGGCGGGCATGGCGTAAATGGCTTCAAAAAAATCACTTGAAAGAGGAAGGCGTTTGGCTTATCTATTATAAAAAAGGAAGTGGCAAAACCCGCGTGTCATGGGTGGAAGCAGTCGAAGAAGCCTTATGTTTCGGATGGATAGATAGCATTTCAAAGCCCATTGATGAAGAAAAATATAAGCAAAAGTTTACGCCACGAAAGCTGAAAAGTGTATGGAGCGCTATCAATAAAAAGAAAATTGAATTATTAATTGAGCAACAGCTGATGATGCCAGCCGGCACCAGGATTATAGATATCGCTAAACAAAACGGTTCGTGGACAAAACTTGACGCGGTTGAAAGTTTCGTTTTTCCACCAGACCTAACAAAATTTCTTGAAAAGAATAAACGTGTGGCGAAGTATTTTGAAGGCCTTTCGAAATCCGTGCGAAAGCAATGGCTCTATAGAATGAACAACGCGAAGTTGCCGGAGACCAGGAAAAAGCGCCTCCAGGAATTGCGGGCGGAAGCGAATAAGAATAAATTGATTAAATAAATATATTGGCAAATTGCCAACGGTGAATAACTCCTAAGTAATTGCCGGGGTATGTTTGCTGAAGTGCCAGGGTTTCATTCTTGTTCCCAGCAATGTCGCAGGCTCCCGCGATTATTCAAAATCTTCTATCATTAATATTCCGATCTTACCACGAAAAAAATATTTGTCAATAACCTTGTCTCTCTATTAAGGTTTAGGTGAAAGATATTTAGCAAAAAATTTATCCATTGCTTTATAAAAATCTATCCGGTTATTTTCATTGGCGAATCCATGGCCTTCATCATTTTTCACCATGTATTCAACATCAACACCTTTCTTTTTCAGGGCTTCCACCATTTGATCGCTTTCAGCTTTATTTACCCTGGGATCGTTAGCGCCCTGCGCAACAAACAATGGCGTCTTTATTTTATCAGCATGTAATGCAGGAGATGCGTCAGCCATTAGTACACTGTCTTTTACCGGGTCGCCAACTAATTCCTGCCACATAGCAAGGTAGGGTTTCCAGTAGGGAGGAATGGTTTTCATGAAAGTAAATAAATTGGAAACACCAACATAGTCAACTGCACAGGCATATAAATCGGGTGTAAAGGTTACTCCCGCTAAAGTAGCATAACCACCATAGCTTCCACCGTAGATAGCTACACGCTTTGGGTCGGCAATACCCTCTTTGATGAGCCATTGCACCCCGTCGGTAATATCATCCTGCATAGCTTTGCCCCATTGCTTGCTGCTCTTTAAAAAAAATTCTTTTCCATAACCTGTGGAACCCCTGAAATTCATTTGCAAAACTCCATAGCCACGGTTGGCAAACATTTGGGCTTCGGGATTATAGCCCCATTGATCCCTTGCCCATGGTCCTCCATGAGGATTAACAACCACAGCTATATTTTTTGCTTCCACACCCTTAGGCAATGTGAGATATCCATGAATGGTTAGACCGTCTCTTGATGTATATTCTATCGGCTTCATAGTCGCCATTTCATCTTCTTTAATCCAGGGCATGGCGCTAGCAAGAAATTTTGTTTCGCCTGTACTTTTATCATAGAAATAATATTTAGCAGCCAGCTTATCGTTGCCCGTCCACACGACGAATTTATCTTCGGCTTTATTATTTCCATAAATAGCTACCTCGTAACCTTTAAATTTTGCCTGCATTTTTTTATAATCATCTTCTGTTGCTTTATCTAAAAAATGATGCTCCCCTTTCCACGAGGTATAATCAGCCATCGTGAGCACTTTTCTTTTTTCTGAATAACTAAGCCCATCTACATCATAATCGGGATTGCCGTAAATTTCTTTCACCTCTTTTTTTGCGCCAAGGTCATATTCTACGATAGCTGCCTTATCTCTGCCTATATTGCTCGAAACGTAAATGTTCTTATTGTCAAAAGTGAAAAACTGGATGCCAAAATTATCTTTATACGTTGTGGTAAGCACAGAATCGAATGGATCCGCTGCTGTTGCCCGTTGGTAATAAGTTGTGTTTACTCCATCTGTTTTTGTCGCCATTCTTATTACGCCGGTATGGTCGGTAACCCAGCTATCATAATTTGCATCATTCTGAAATAAGACTTTCATTTCCCCGGTTTCAATATTGATGCTGTAGGGGTCAAAGTATTGCGCATTCCTTTTATTCAATCCAATCATTATCTCTTTTTCTTTTCCCGCAATGTCACGCCAGTTGTCAAGGATTTGTGTTCTTACTTTGGGAAATGGAGTTAATGCCTTTGAATCTTTTCCATCTAAAGAAACAGAAAACAATTGAAAATTTTCATCCCCACCTACATCCTGCAGGTACAAAATGCGGTTACCTTTCCATTGATAATTGTACACATTTCTTGCCGTATCATTTGTAACGGGAATGGCGATAGTATCGGAAATTTTTCTCACAAATACATTGGTATGCCCGTTATGCGGCGAGAGGTAGGAAATATATTCTCCATCGGGCGAAATACGCCAGCTAAACTTTTCTGGATTTCTAAAAAAATCTTCCACAGGAATTATCCTTGGCTTCTCTTCTCTTGATTTAATTGTATATGCTGTAAGGGCCAATGCCAATATGGAAGCCATCCATAACAATTTCTTTTGCATGTGCTTTTTTTGAGTTTGAATAAAAGAACTATTAATAAATGTGGAGAAGGAGGAAGAGGCAATGAAGATATACCTTTTTTGAATAATACTTCCAGAAGTATCTAACCAATGAAGGCGTTTTTTCTCCAACAAGCCCACAGCAACAACTGTGAGAAGTGTTGCCCTGGGATTTTCATTTCAAGAATTTGAGGATGACATGAAACCCTGATGGCGCAGGGACATTAAATATTTAGAATGCCAATCTTTGCATTCTTAAGTGTCGCTACAAGCATCGGCGGTTCCGGTGGGCATTTTTTTAAGTTCAACGTTCAAAATCGGAAAACCGCACTGAGACAAATATAAAAATTCCGAAAACGTCAATCAAGAATAGAAGAAATGTCGAGGTCTTTTAGTTTCACCTGCATTTGCTGAAACACGGCAATAAAGGCTGTGTATTTATTTTCAGTATGCGGCCATGCTATATCATTCTTTGACAACAGGAGCTCTATCATATCATTTGCTTTTCGGCAGTCAACAGTGTCAAAAAAGAAAGCCTTCCAATTGCCAGGCAATTCGCTGTATGGCTTTAGTGCAAATCCATTTCCATAAATTTTTATGAGTGTGGGTATGCTTCTTACATCTATACTTTGTATATCATTATCAAGCGCCCAGCTAAAATAATTTTCCCAGAACTTAAAGTGATTTATTAACCGGCCTTTTATTTCAATATTGGATTCTTTTTTACCCGCAGGTATCTGCCATAAATTATTTTTCAATGAAAAAGGATTTTTAGAGCCGAGAGGTTGACTTTCAAAATTGGCAAGCGCCGTATTGTTATCAAAAAGAAGTTGCAGTTTGTTTCTGTGTAAAGGAGGCTCACATTAATTAAAGTATGTTGGCTGTTATGATCTGTAAGCGTTAGCCAATGCTCCTCAAATTTCCATTTGCCGTAATTAAAAGAACCTAAATTAGTAGTGTACGTACCATCGTTTTCAAGATCGATAAAAATCGTGGATGCTAAGTTTGTGTCCACTTTACTTACATCGCTGCTATAAGTAACGCAAGGAGGATGGCCCGCAGTATAGTTTGATTGCCTTCTTCATGTTTGCTGGCTGTTTGCTCTATACTTTCTTCGTGTTTACCATGGGAATTCCCGTGGTAAACACAAGGGAGATAGCCTTCATTATAGGTACAAAACAATAAAAAGTTGAGGCGGGCTTCTTCTGCTCTTCGGCACATTTTAATTTTGAAAACAGGAAGATCTTTCAATAGCGCGGGAAGGATGAGGCGTTGCACCCATACTTCCTGTCCGGGAATAAACTACCAATCTTTAAAATCCTGTACTTAATTCCTCCAAAGCGCAAGAGGCAATCGCACTTCGCCTGCACCGTATTCTTAACTATGTATACTCAATTAAATATCTTCAGTTTGACACCCGAATTAACAGTTACAGATCCGGAAGGATTAATGGTAAGGGAATAGCAGGAACTATTTGCGTTAACATTTACTGAAGTATTTATGATTACTACAGACCCTGCTGAAGGGACCCTACCTCCGGACCAGGTAGATCGGTCACTCCAATTGCCATTCGCAATACTGATGAAGTTGGTCGCACTATTATTAGCACTCAAATTGACAAGGAAAATATCTGTGTTCCCTGTAGATGTTAGATTATACGTGCTTAACGGATCCGGGTTAAAATCGACAGTACCGTTGAAAGCTCCTGTTGCATATAAGTTTCCTGAGGAATTAACAGCTATGGCATATCCGCCATTAGCTAACGTCCCTCCTATTTGTTTGGCCCATATAAAATTCCCATAGGTGTCCAAACTACTGATGAAAATATCATAACTACCGGCAGGCTTAAGGTTATAGGTAACTGCGGGGTTTGGATCAAAATCTGCTGTTCCGTAAAAGAAACCTGTTAAATACAGGTGCCCCGAATCATCTATAGCCATCCCCCTTTCCTCATCATCAAACGCGCCGCCTATTTGCCTTGCCCACACAAAATTTCCCGAAGCGTTTAATTTGCTAACAAAAATATCATAACCACCCTTACTTGTAAGGTTATTTGCTTTAACCGGATCGGGATCAAAGTCCGCTATACCACTAAAAGTCCCTGAAGTATATACATTCCCCGATGCATCTAATACCATTGCCAACGCATTGGCAGGTGATGTACTTCCTAATTGCCTGGCCCACACAAAATTTCCCAAAGCATCAAGTTTTTCAATAAAAACATCAGTAGCTCCTTTAGATGTTAAGTTATAAACGCGTGTGGGATCAGGGTTAAAATCTATTGTGCCGTAAAAAACGCCGCAGGTATAAACATTACCGGAAGCGTCTAATGCCAAAGAATGGCCACCGGCAAATGAGATGCTTTCCAGCTGTTTTGCCCAGACGAAATTTCCGGAAACGTCCAGCTTGCTGATAAACACATTAGTTCCATTGCCGGGTACGGTGAGGTTGTAGGCAATTGATGGATCAGGATTAAAATCCGCTGTGCCGTGAAAGGCCCCGGTAGTGTAAACATTTCCGGAACCATCCACCGTTATTCCGGATATACTATCGCTTAACGCGCCCCCCAATCGTTTTGCCCATATAAAATTTCCGGAAGAATTTAATTTGATGATAAAGATGTCTTGCATACCGGCAGAAGTCAAATTATATGCAACCGCAGGATCCGGATCAAAATCCAGGGTGCCATTAAAATACCCTGTAACATATACATTGCCGCTGGCATCTGGCATAATGATAATGGATTTTCCATTGTCATCTAAGGTTCCGCCTATTTGTTTAGCCCACACAAAATTTCCCGCGTTATCTAATTTGCTGATGAAAATATCAGTACCTCCCATAGAGGTGAGGTCATTGGCAATGGCAGGATCAGGATTAAAATCTGCAATACCTTGAAAATATCCCGTAGTAAGGACATTTCCGGCGTCGTCTGTTATAATAGAATTTCCATTATCACTATAGGGACCACCTAACTGTTTCGCCCATCCGAAATTTGGATTTTGCGCATTCAATACACAGCAAAACAGGAGAGGCAGAAATGTAAAAACACTTTTCATGACGGGGTTTATGCCAGGTGAATATCCTTATTGCACTTATCACAACTTAAGAGCAAGGGGGTCAATTTATGTAATAAATCAATCATATTAAAAGATTATTTGTTGGCCTGTATGAATTGGCTTCCTAAAACCCGAAAAAATAATTATCAGCTATTCATAAATTCTTCTCAAATATTTTTGCTTAGAATACTCACCGCGCCACCCATCAGGCCGATGGTGTGAAAGTTAATTTGACATATCAGATTTTTTTACGCTTGGACCGGTATAATAATTCAGCATCCCCATGGCAAACAGGAACAAGCCGCCTTCATATAGGGCCGAGACAGTGCCCTTTTGATCCGGCCAGAACATCACCCTTTTTAGATTTATTTTTATCAGAATATCTTTGGGCAAATTTTGAACATGGTTAACTCAAAAAATTCCGGCTTTGATTTATTTGAGTTTTTTGAAAGAACACCTGACCTGGTTTGCATAGCAAGTAAAGAAGGCTATTTCAAAAAAGTAAACCCTGCCGTAATAGAAAAACTGGGGTACACTGAAGAGGAATTATTTGCTAAGCCCATTGCATCTTTTATTTATCATGAAGATAAATATGCCACGCAAAAAACGAGGGATGCGATGCTTGGTGGCGAAGCATTGAAAAACTTTGAAAACCGCTATATAACAAAGCAAGGGGAAATTATATGGCTCGAATGGACATCCATTTATTTCCCGGAAGATGAGGTAGTGTTTGCTATTGCAAAAGATGCCTCAAAAAGGAAGAAGGCTGAAAATGAAACAGCGGAAAATTTCAAAAAAGCAAAGGGGCTTGCATCTCATTTTAAAAGCAGTATAGAAAAAGATAGAAAATATTTTGCTTATGAGTTACATGAAGAACTTGCGCAGTTGGCTGCCGTGGTTAAGCTGGACCTAAACCATAGGTTTAGATGGCGAAGAGTTAAATGGTTTTATTCAATCTTTAAGCAGAGAGCTAAAACCGCTGGCTCCAGCTACTATGTTACATCCCGGCATTTACAAAAGTTATGTGGAGAAGAGAGCTAATGCATTGGCGCAGCCTGATGTTGAAACAGTTTCAGTATCTAGTATCCAGGCAGCCGAAAACCAGGGCACTCCAACACTTGCATCTGCAACCGGCACTGCTTTTTTGAATAACCCTGTTCTTCACCAGGAAGTTTTTGGGCCTTACTCGATCATCATAAAATGTAAAGACATGCAGGAAATGATTGAAGTAGCGAAACATTGTGAAGGTCAATTAACTTCTACATTGATGGCAACCGAAGAGGATGTGCTCAATAATACAGAACTGGTAGAAGCTGTAAAAGATATTTGCGGAAGATTTATTTTAAATGGGGTTCCTACAGGAGTTGAAGTTTGCCTGAGTATGCATCATGGAGGTCCTTTTCCCGCAACTACTGATTCAAGATTCACGTCAGTTGGCGCCGATGGTATTAAGCGTTTTGCCAGGCCCATTTCTTTTCAAAACTGGCCAGATGCTTTATTGCCGGATGAATTAAAGAATTCCAATCCTTTAGGCATTTGGAGGATTGTTGACAATACGCTGAGGAAATAAGGTTGTAATTAGCACAGTAAATTATAAGCCAACGTTATCCGAATAGAGGACTATTTTGTCGCCCTTACTAAGCATGTCCATATCATATACAATTAAAGTTGCTGAATTCTTTATTTGCTTACCTGGTAGGGAATTTCCACTGGTATCTAAAACTAAGCGTTCTATTGCCTAATATAGTAGTAAAATATCGAAAGAATAATGATTTTTCCAGCCCGTGTTAGTCCCCTCTGCTAACCGGATTTCCCGCAGGTAAAGATTTTTTTGCTTACCGATACCATAATTTTTAAAAAAGACCTTTATTATGTAACGCGAAGAAAGCAGCCCGCAGTATGGTATGATTCTCTTCTTTTCATTTGGGCACTATTTGACCTTTACTTTCACCCTATTTGCTATGGGAATTTCCATGGCAAACAGGAAGAAGAACACCTGCATACAGAGCCAAAACATAGCCTATTTTAATAATTGTGAAACAGCACGGGAGCAGCTTAAATAAAGAACCGACATTGAGTAGAGTAGAAAAAAATAAAACTCGCTAAAACCTAATTTTGAATTTTATTAGTTATAAGTTTACAGTAAGCAACGGTAAACACTTAGCTAACCACACCCCTCAAAGATTTCACAATTTTCCGGCGATGAATGCCCCGGGCTTCCCAAAGAGAAAAACAGTATGAATCTGAAAAAGATCGTAATCAACGATTTTCTTTCTAAGTTCATTCCCGAACGGGAAATGATTTTCATGCGGATGGTTACAAAAATTTAAAAACGCTACAGGCAATTGTATTAGCATTAATAGGGTCCCTGAAAATAAGGTAACGTGAAAAGCAAAAAACAAAAAAAAAGACTAAAAGAAGAAATACGAAGGCTTAGAAGAAAAAGAAAAAAAATTACAAAACAGGCTCGTAAGCTCAAGAAGCAAAAGAAAAAAATTTTGAAGCAAAATGGCAGGTTGACAAAACAAAGAAAAGAAATTACGAAGAAAAGAAGAACAATTATAAACGATTATCTCCGGTTTAGAAAAAGGTTTCAAATGATTATTTCAGAAACCATGGCTTTGCAAAACCCTCGCGATAGGTGAAAGGCTAATATTCTATCGTGTTGCCGGAAACCAGGAAAAAGCGCCTCCAGGAATTGCGGGCGGAAGCGAATAAATTGCTTAAATCAATGTGTTGGTGGATTGACAACGGTGAATAACTCCCAAGTAAATGCCTGACGGGTTTATATTTGATGTTCAAAATCAGAAACCCGCTAAGACAAAAAGATCTAAGACCAATAACGATATAGATTCCCTCTATACCTTCATCAATTCTATAGATAAAGATTATCTGTAGATTATCGTATTTTCGGCTTACAAAAATTTCTACAAATGGAGAATATAAAAGAAGCAAGTACAACAGTATTCGAAATGCAGGGCGAAGCCGGTTGCCCCTTTTCAAGCGGCCCTCGTAAGTTTACTGCCGGCGGCGGCACCAACAACCGTGACTGGTGGCCAAATTTATTAAACCTGAACATCCTCAGGCAGAACTCTTCGCTGAGTAACCCGATGGGTGACGATTTTGATTATGCTGAGGAGTTTAAGGAACTGGACCTCGGTGCGGTAAAAAAAGATCTTTTCGACCTGATGACTAATTCGCAGGATTGGTGGCCGGCTGACTACGGCCATTATGGCCCCTTCTTTATAAGGATGGCATGGCATAGCGCCGGCACCTATCGTATCTCTGATGGCCGTGGGGGTGGTGGCGCAGGTACACAGCGTTTTGCTCCGCTCAATAGCTGGCCAGACAATGCGAACCTGGATAAGGCGCGCTTGTTACTCTGGCCTGTAAAAAAGAAATATGGAAAGAAATTATCGTGGGCAGATTTGATGATCCTTGCCGGCAACTGTGCGCTCGAATCAATGGGTTTGAAGCCTTTCGGTTTTGGTGGTGGCAGGGCTGATGTGTGGGAAGCGCCGCAAGATGTTTACTGGGGTTCTGAGGCAGAATGGCTTGGCGACAAACGCTATACCGGTGATCGCGAATTGGAGAATCCTCTTGGTGCTGTACAGATGGGGCTTATCTACGTAAACCCCGAAGGCCCTAATGGTAAACCTGATCCGCTTGGGTCGGCACGTGACATTCGCGAAACCTTTGGCCGCATGGCGATGAACGATGAAGAAACCGTAGCATTGATTGCCGGTGGGCATACGTTTGGTAAAACCCATGGTGCTGCAGAACCTGCACAATTCGTTGACCGGGAACCAGCCGCTGCGGGCATTGAGGAGATGGGACTGGGGTGGAAAAATTCATTCGGTACCGGCCATGGAGTAAATACAATTACCAGTGGCCTTGAAGGAGCCTGGACGACTACACCTACTAAATGGAGCAACAATTTTTTCGAAAACCTGTTCGGCTTTGAATGGGAACTTACAAAAAGTCCCGCCGGTGCAAACCAGTGGAAGCCGAAAAGTGATGCTGGTGCTGGTACCGTGCCGGATGCACATGACCCGTCAAAGAGCCATGCGCCGTTTATGCTTACAACTGACCTCGCCCTGAGAGTTGATCCTGCTTACGAAAAAATTTCAAGGCGCTTTTATGAAAACCCGGATGAATTCGCAGATGCATTTTCAAGAGCGTGGTATAAACTTACGCACCGCGATATGGGGCCGATAACCCGTTACCTCGGATCTGATGTGCCGGGGGAAGTGCTTATCTGGCAAGACCCTATACCGGCCGTTACGCATGAACTTATTAATGATGAAGACATCGTTTCTTTAAAAGACAAAATACTTAATGCAGGATTGACGGTATCGCAACTGGTATCTACGGCCTGGGCTTCCGCATCAACGTTCAGGGGCTCCGATAAACGCGGTGGCGCCAATGGTGCACGCATTCGTCTTGCTCCGCAAAAAGATTGGGAGGTAAACAACCCGGCTCAATTGACAACTGTATTGGAAAAGCTTACGGGCATCCAGGCAGAATTCAATAACGCCCGGCAAAGCGGAAAGGTAGTTTCGCTGGCAGACCTCATTGTACTTGGAGGATGTGCTGGCGTTGAGAAAGCCGTGAAGAATGCAGGGCATGACGTGAAGGTGCCTTTCACTGCCGGTCGCGCAGATGCTTCGCAGGAACAAACAGATGTATCATCGTTCGCTGCCATGCAGCCCGCTGCCGATGGCTTCCGCAATTACCTTCAAACACATCATACGGCATCGGCTGAGGAAATGCTGATAGACAAGGCGCAACTGTTGACACTTACTGCTCCTGAAATGACGGTGCTTATTGCCGGCATGCGTGTATTGAACACGAACTATAATCAATCACACCATGGCGTATTTACCGGGCAACCGGAAGCGTTAACCAATGACTTCTTCATCAACCTGCTCGACATGGGCACTACCTGGAAAGCGACTTCAGATGCACAAAATATATTCGTAGGCAGTGACAGAGCTACAGGTGAACCGAAGTGGACAGGTACCCGCGTGGATCTCATCTTTGGCTCAAACTCTGAATTGCGTGCCATTGCTGAGGTGTATGCATGTGAAGATTCTAAAGAGAAGTTTGTAAAGGACTTTGTAGCCGCGTGGAACAAGGTGATGAATTTGGATCGGTTTGATTTAGGTTGATCTATTGCATCGTTTATTATATTGAAAGGTGGCCTGGCGATGGGCTGCCTTTTTTATTGAAAACTTCCCCTAAAGCTTTTCGCGATCATTCAATAAAACAGACATTTTTATTTTGTCATCTTATCAACGTAACTACTCCCTTTTGATTTTTTACAGACTCGTTTTTGAGTTGGTATTCGCTGTGCCACGTAAAGACTCCACTATTTTGTTTAACATTATTAAACCAGCCATCCCAACCCTTGCCTATGTCATAAGTTTCAAAAACTTTTTCGCCAAAGCGATTATAAATTACCAAATGAAATTTTACAATGTTTCCGTAAAGCGCAGGCTTATATACATCATTCAGCCCGTCATTGTTGGGCGTAAAGGCACTGGGAAAATATAAAGCTGACACACAATTTTTAGGAGTGACATTTATGTATTCTTTTGCCTGGCATCCGTTCGCATCAGTTACCTGCAACCAATACTGGCCAGCAGTCATAACATTTATTGATGCTGATATTTGCCCGTTAGACCATAAATAATTTGCAAACTGACCTTTAGGTATAAGCCTAATATCCAGTCCTTCGCATATAGCCGTATCATGATAAATAAAATTTGCAGGCAAGGGCAAAATCTCTTTTATTTCCGTAGTATCAGATGCTATACAATTAGAACTATTTGTTACCTGTACCCAATATTTTCCTATACCGGTTGCATTGAATGTATTTTTTGATGATCCATCCTGCCAGAGGAAATTTATGCCCGGTCCCGCGTCGAGCAGTCGCGAAGTGTTAGCGCATAAAAAAGAATTTTTATCTAAATTTATCACCGGTAAAGGGTTTACGCCTATCAGTGAGAAAGAGTCGCGTGATAGACAACTGTTACTATTCTTCGCTGCCACAAAATAATTGCCTTGCTTGTTTACATAAATTTGTTGCGTCGTTTCGCCTGTGCTCCATTGGTAATTTATAAACCCGCTTCCTGCGTCTAAAAGAATTTTTTCTCCCTGGCATATCATTGTATCAGCCCTAAGATTTATTGGTACTGCAGACAGTATTGAAATAATTGATAGGGTGTCTGCCGTATGGCAAAGATTATTGTCAACCACATTTACGATGTATTTACCTGCATTTGCCGCAATAATATTTTGTGTAACAGCACCGGTGTTCCATAGATAACTATTGAAACCGGACCCGGCATTTAATGGAAGCATTTCACCCTGGCATAAGCTCGTATCATTGCCGAGGTGTACAACGGGAAGCGTAAAAACATTTACTATTTGCAAAGTATCTCGTGCCGTGCATCTATTCTTATCAATTGCGGAAATAAAGTAATAGCCTGCATTGGATGCTATTATTTTTTGCGAAGCCGCTCCTGTATTCCATTGGTATTTTATAAAACCTGCACCTGCGTCTAACAATATATTTGTACCGCTGCAGATGCTGGTATCATTACCTAACGACAACGGTTGTACGCTGTTGACCGAAATCTTTATCGTATCAGTAACTGTGCATCCGTTTGGCTGGAGGGCAGCAACAGTATAGGCGGTATCCTTTGCAGGCCATACGGTTACCTTACCACCTGTAACTGTATTTATATTGTAGGCCGGTGCCCAGCTATAAGAAATGAATCCCGGGCTGGCGCTTAGCAATAATGAATCATTTTTGCAAATGGCAGTATCGTTACCTATTGATAATGGCAAGGCAATTGCCGAAGTGATGGTTACCGTATCCTTCAACGCCACATTACAAAAGTTGGTAGCAGTTACATAATAAACGCCAGGCGCTTTTACCTCGAAAGTTGAATCAACAGAGCCATCCTGCCATTGGTAAGATTTGAAGCCCGCATGTGCATTCAATATAATCGAGGTGCTGCCACACATAGCTTTGTCTGGCCCGAGGTTTAATGTAGCCGGGCTTATCACGCTCACCACCGGAAATGATTTGGTGATGATGTTGCATCCAGCGCTTATGCTTGCAACGATATTTGTATTGCCTGCTTTGCGAAATATTACTTTTAAAGATGTATCTGTCTTAGCAACAATTTTTACGAAAGCGGTAT
>JBDTSD010000021.1:0-40603 GCA_039931355.1 Ginsengibacter sp. | reverse complement strand
ACGAAAGGATTAATTAAGATTAAGCAGTCAATTGTCTCGACCTTCAGGCCGTGGAAAAAAGATAAATATTAACGGCTTTAGCCAAAACAAATTCTAAAGAGATTTTATCAAGGAATCTATTTTGGCTAAAGCCAACAACAAGAATTAAAGCAATCCACGGCCTGAAGGCCGTGGCAAATTAAAAACACTGATAGATTAAAAACTATTGCAAAAAAAAATTAAAAAAAAATCGACGAAAGGATTAATTAAGATTAAGCAGTCAATTGTCTCGACCTTCAGGCCGTGGAAAAAAGATAAATATTAACGGCTTTAGCCAAAACAAATTCTAAAGAGATTTTATCAAAATCTATTTGGGCTAAAGCCAACAACAAGAATTAAAGTAATCCACGGTCTGAAGGTCGTGGCAAATTAAAAATCCTTGATAGATTAAAAAATTATTTCAAAAAAAAATTAAAAAATCGACGACAGGGTTTAATTAAGATTAAGATTAAGCATTCAATTGCCACCGCCTTCAGGCCGTGGATAAAAGATAGATATTAATGGCTTTAGCCAAAAGAATTCTAAAGAGATTTTATCAAAGAATCTATTTGGGCTAAAGCCAATAACAAGAATTAAAGTAATCCACGGCCTGAAGGCCGTGGCAAATTAAAACCCTGATAAATTAAAAAACTATTGCAAAAAAAATTAAAAAATAGACGAAATGGTTTGATTAAGATCAAGATTAAGCAGTCAATTGCCACGGCCTTCAGGCCGTGGATAAAAGGTAAATATTAACGGCTTTAGCTAAAATAAAAACCAGCCATGCCTTATACTAAAATACTGATCCATTATATATGGGCGACCAAAAATCGTGAACATATTATTAGCGGGGAGTTCAAACCTGCGTTACTTTCTCATATAAAAGAGAATAGTATTGAAAAAAAGATTTTTATTGACACATTAAATTGTGTGTCTGATCATATTCATTTGCTTGTCTCTTTGGGCAGAGAGCAAACAGTAGCTAAAACCGCCATGCTTATAAAAGGAGAATCTTCTAATTGGGCAAACAAGAAAAAAATCCTCAATAACAAATTTGAATGGCAAGATGAATATATCGCATTATCGGTCAGCTATTCTGCAATTGATAAAGTAAGAAGATATATTTTAAACCAGGAACAACATCATAAAAAGAAAACCTTTGCGGAAGAATATCAGGAATTTTTAACCGCTAATGATTTTGAAATTAGTTTGGCAAACGCCAATAATAGCTCATAAACCCGCCACGGCCTCAAGACCGTGGCAACATAAAACCCTGGTAGGAGCAAGACTATAAGACAAAACCTTTGGGAGGCAAGCCAGCAATCATTTGCCACGGCCTTCAGGCCGTGGATTAAATATAAAGGTTACCGGCTTTAGCCAAAAAAAGTTCTAAAGCCATTTTTTATTGTAAAAAATGGCTTTCGGCTGAAGCCGACTAAAGTTATTGATTGGTGCCCACGGCCTGAAGGCCGTGGCAAATAAAACCGGCAGAAATAAAAGGAGACCAAAATCATCGGTTATTTCAAAAAATATAATTATGCAATTAGAAAAATTTCTCCAAAATCATCTAACATAAAATAAACACTACAAACACTCATGAAAAAATTATTACTACTCGCTTCATTCACGCTTGTCATCTTTTTTACCCAGGCACAACGGGTTGGTTCTTCACCCGAATACATTAAAGCCCTTACTTCCGAATGGAAAGGAGAGCGCTTTGCAGATGGGCGGCCAAAAGTTTCTGACGCAATTTTAAAAAGACTGAAGCATGTAGCCATGGAAGAAGCGTGGGGATATTTGCGTGGCAAGGGTTATCAAAATCAGTTTGAAGGAAACTGGCAAATAATAAACCCTGATAGTGTAATGACAGGTCGCGTAGTTACCGCGCAGTACATGCCTTCCAGGCCTGACTTAATAAAAGTTATAAAAGAAGCAGGCGTGAGTGAAGGACGCGATTCATCAGGTGGAACAAATTCATGGCCGATAAATGTTTTACAACCGGGAGACGTGTATGTTGCCGATGGATATGGAAGAATAATTGATGGTACACTGATAGGCTCCAATCTTGGTAACGCTATCTATGCTAATTCACAAAATGGCGTCATCTTCGATGCGTCAGTAAGAGACCTTGCGGGGCTAAAAGAAATTAAAGGATTTAATGGTTGGATAAGGGGAGTTGATCCATCCTATCTTCAGCAGGAAATGCTTACATCTATCAATGCACCCATCCGTGTGGGCCGTGCAATTGTACTGCCCGGCGATGTTGTGCTGGCTAACCAATATGGAACCATTTTCATCCCCGCCAATCTTATAGACGAATTGGTCATATCATCTGAAGTAACGGCATTACGAGACCAGTTTGGGTTTCAGCGTTTAAAAGAAAAGAAATATTTAGCCGGGCAAATTGATAGTCGCTGGAGCGATGAAATAAAAAAAGATTTTGTGAACTGGATCAACAATTATCCTGACAACAAATTGCCCATGACAAGAAAGGAGTTAAATGATTATTTGAAGGCTCATAATTATAATGAATAAAGAAGAGTATATGATGCGATTGATAATGCAGCCACTTTACCTCGCTAACTTAGATAAAGTTAAAAGTAAGCACTGGGGTTAACAATGCGGGAAAGTGTATTTCAAATAAGCTATTCAGGTCGCTGATTTAAAAAGGAACTTTCTACTAAATTTAAAAAGCATTCCTGATTCATCACATTTTATATTGCACAAGCAATTCTTAAAAACCTTAGTGGCAAACATTATCGCTAAAATCATTTTACCTTACTACACTATTTACCCAAAATATATTTCTCTTGAAAAAAGCCGGCTTCGTTATTTTGATCTTGCCCGTTTTATTAATCAGCGGCGCTACAGTTATTGATCCGCCACAAGTAGAGATTACTAATGGAATAATACATGCACGGCTTTATCTTCCGGATACTGAGAGTGGCTACTACCGCGGATCCCGATTTGATTGGTCTGGCTTGATAAACGATCTTGAATACCAGGGACACACATTTTACGGTCAATGGTTTCCAAAATATAGTCCGCGTTTACACGAGGCTGTTATGGGGCCGGCCGAAGATTTTTCACCTGTTGGCTTTGATGAAGCTAATGCGGAGAAAGGTTTTCTAAAAATAGGAATTGGCATACTTTCAAGAACAGATACTTCCCGTTACTCAATTGTAACACCATACGAAATTATCAATTCGGGCATATGGAAAATTAAAAAGAAAGCAAACAGAATTGAATTCATGCAAACCCTTAGTGATACTTTGTACTCGTACCGATACATTAAAACCATCACATTAATTAAAGGCAAACCAGAGATGGTGATTGATCATACTCTAAAAAATACGGGCAAGCGCACGATTGAAACATCGGTTTATGATCATAATTTTTTTATGCTTGACAAGCAAATAACCGGACCCGGATTCACCATCACATTTCCTTTTAATCTTACATCAGAAGGGGGCAAGCCAGAACTGGCAAGCATTTCAGGAAATCAAATAATTTTCAATAAAGAGTTAGCCAGGAATGAACATGTTCATTACACCTCATTAACAGGATACAATGATTCTGTAAAAGATTATGATATAAAAGTTGAAAATGAAGCTACCGGCGCCGGTGCAAGAATTACAAGTGACAGGCCTTTATCGAAACTCGCGTTTTGGTCTGCTTCAACAACGGTATGCCCTGAGCCCTACATTCATATAAAAATAAATCCGGGTGAATCGTTTAGCTGGAAAATTTTTTACAACTATTATTCATTAAAATGATAAGCATTAAAATAAAATATGTGAGCAGGACAACGATCATCTTTTCCTTTTTTCTTTTAGCGACGATAAGCTGCAATGACCATCAAACTTCAATGCAGCCCGGCGAAGACTACCCTATATATGGAGGTAATAAAGAAGGCAATCGCTATTCACCTTTGGATCAAATAAACCTGTCTAATGTAAAAAATCTGCAGGTAGCATGGATGTATAACGCTGCAGAAATCGCGGAGCCGAATGATTCAAAACCACAAAGGCCAAAAGCAATTCAATGTCAGCCGATAGTTGTAAACGGCGTCTTATATGGTACCACATCAGACCTCAAACTTTTTGCATTGAATGCCGGAACAGGGAAAGAATTATGGAAGTTTGAACCGCCGAAGGACCCTAAAAGATATAATGTAATAAATGTAAACAGGGGCGTTGTTTATTGGGAAAGTGGCAACGATAAGCGAATACTTTACAGTGCGGGCTCAAATCTTTATGCGTTAGACGCGGAAGGCGGAAAGCTTATCGAAGACTTTGGCCATAATGGTGTTGTTGATCTTCACGAAGGCATCGCACCTGATGCCGACCATGATGTGAGTAAACTTTCAGTGACTGCAAATACTCCGGGAGTAGCATATAAAAATCTTTTGATTATTGGCTCCGCAGTTCCTGAATCAGGCGACGCAGCGCCCGGCAGCGTACGAGCGTTTGATATTGTGACCGGAAGTTTAAAATGGGTTTTTCATACAGTACCGCACCCTGGCGAATTCGGTTATGATACCTGGCCAAAAGATGCTTGGAAAAATATTGGCGCGGCCAACAACTGGAGTGGAATGACGCTTGATGAAAAAAGAGGTGTCGTGTATTTTGGCACTGGCTCACCGGCCTCTGATTTTTATGGTGGCAATCGTGAAGGAACCAATTTATTTTCTGATTGTATAATGGCCCTTGATGCTGCAAATGGAAAAATGAAATGGTATTATCAAACCATTCATCATGATCTTTGGGACCGTGATGAGCCCTGCCCGCCGAATCTTGCAACCATAACTTTCAATGGGAAAAAAACAGACGTTGTTGTGCAGGCAACAAAAGATGGGTTGGTATATGTGCTGAATCGTGATAACGGCACATCCATTTTTCCTGTAGAAGAAAGGCCTGTGCCGATAAATGGTTTACCCGGCGAGCATCCATGGCCAACACAAAAATACCCTGTTAAGCCGCTGCCTCTTTCGCACCAGGCATTTACTGATTCTGACATCACAAATATTTCTCCCGAAGCAACTGCATTTGTAAAAAACCAATTCATGCAATTCAGGTCAGATAATAAATTCACGCCCCCCAATCTAAAAGGAACTTTATTATTTGGATATAGCGGTGGCGCAGAATGGGGAGGAAATTCCATAAGCCCGGATGGCATTCTTTACCAAAATACAAACGATGAACCATGGATACTGCAGATGATTGACACCGCGACAAGAAATAAAGAACTTGCTTCGATGTCGGTAGGAAATGCTTTGTACGTTATAAATTGTGCGGCTTGCCACGGAGAAGATAGAAGAGGAAGCGGGACGCAATTTCCAAATCTTATTGATATAGGCAAAAAAAGAAACGCTGCAGAAATTCACGCAATATTAAAAACGGGCAGCGGACGAATGCCTTCATTTCAGCGGCTCGCAGATGACGAACGCACTGCCATCGTAAATTATTTGCTAAATGCAAAAGTGCCCAACAGGCTGCAGCCATTTAATGCACATAGTGAAGTGAACGCCTCCGAAGAAGAAAAAAATAAAGCGTTTGGATTTGAACCTCCTTATGTAAATAAGGTATGGAAAAAATTAACTGACCAGGATGGCTATCCCGGCATAAAGCCACCATGGGGAACGCTTAATGCTATTGACCTGAATACAGGAGATTATTTGTGGCGTGTTCCTTTAGGCGAATATCCTGAACTAACGGCAAAGGGTATCCCAATAACCGGAACCGAAAGTTATGGTGGTCCTGTAGTAACTGCAGGCGGCCTTATATTTATAGCTGCTACAAGAGATGAAAAAATTCGTGCCTTTGATAGAAAAACTGGCAAGATGGTTTGGGAATACCAGCTTCCTGCGGGTGGCTTTGCAACGCCCATTACCTACGAAGTGAACGGAAAGCAATATATTGTAATAGCGGCAGGTGGCGCAAGGGGCTTAAAAGCCGGCGGAAATTATATTGCATTTACATTGAAATAAAAATGAAGACCAGGAACTTTAATAACAATTTTTGCAAAAAAAGTATCACCGATAAAAATTAAATTAATTGTTTCACTTAAATATTTTCTATGAAAAAGTTAACCGGCTACAATTTTTTAGTAATGATGATTACATTAACATTACCAATCTTACTAACTAATTGCGGCTCTTCAAAGTCTGCAAACGAATCTGTAAACAAAAAAGACGCAGAATGGTACCGAAGCAAAGAATGGCTGAATGGCTTACAGCTCACGCCACACGAGAGCATTAATCAGCAGGAATTTTCCAGGCAATATCGTTTGAATAAAACCTGGTGGAACGAAGCGTTCAATTTTTTAAAGACACACGACCTTGCTGAGTTAAAGCCAGGTAAATATGTCATCGACTCGGATAATGTCTTTGCTACCGTCACCGAATTAAATCCTAATGAAAAAGGCCAGGTGAAATGGGAAGCACACAGAAATTATAATGACCTGCAATACGTCATAAAGGGAAAAGCCGAAATGGGTGTTGCTTCATCTTCTTCTCCCAAGGCGTTGGTGACGGTGCCCTACGACCCAAAAACAGACAACGAAAACTTTACCGTTACCGGTGAAAAATATTATGACGCCGTACCGGGAACTTTCTTTATTTTTTCCCCGAAAGAAATGCACAGGCCTGCGTTTAAGGTTGATGGTTATAATGATATAAAGAAAATAGTTATTAAAGTGAGAGTGCCCAAATGATGATGTATTGTGGTTAAAATGTTGAATGGATAAACAATAAAAGTATTTACAATGACAGAAACGATTGCTAAAAGACGCTGGTATCGCCTGATCCCGATTGCATTTATAACCTACAGCCTTGCCTATCTTGACCGCGCAAATTTTAGCTTCGCTGCTGCCGGCGGCATGGCCAAGGATTTAAATATTACTGCAGCAACATCTTCCCTATTGGGCTCGCTTTTTTTTCTCGGTTATTTTTTCTTCCAGATACCTGGAGCATTATACGCTGCCAATAAAAGTGCTAAAAAATTAATTTTCTGGTCGCTGATCTTATGGGGCTTTCTTGCAATGGCGACAGGCATGGTCAGTAACATAAATCTTTTAATTGTTATTCGCTTCATGTTGGGAGTTGTTGAAAGCGCAGTTATGCCTGCAATGATTATTTTCCTGAGCAGGTGGTTTACAAAATCTGAACGGTCAAGAGCGAATACCTTTTTAATACTTGGAAACCCGGTCACCATTCTCTGGATGTCAATAATATCGGGCTATTTGATAAAGTCTGTTGGCTGGCGCTGGATGTTTATTTTCGAAGGATTACCTGCCATCATCTGGGCTTTCTTTTGGTGGTATCTTGTAGATGACAAGCCCAAAAATGCAAAATGGCTGACAGGTATTCAGAAAGACAAACTTGAACAAAAGCTCCACGAAGAGCAGCAAAATATAAAGCCGGTGAAGAACTATGGAGAGGCCTTTAAATCTAAAGTAGTTATTCTTCTTTGCCTGCAATATGCTTTGTGGAGTATCGGTGTTTATGGGTTCGTATTGTGGCTGCCATCCATGTTAAATTCAGCACCTGATATGGATATCGTCAAAACCGGCTGGCTTTCTTCTGTTCCTTATTTGCTTGCGATAATCACTATGATTACCGCTTCTTATTTTTCAGATAAAACATTGAACAGGAAATTATTTGTGTGGCCTTTCCTGTTAATCGGCGCCATAGCATTTTACGGTTCTTATTTAGTAGGAACCACAAATTTCTGGCTGTCATTCACGTTACTTGTTATTGCCTGCGGTGCTATGTATGCACCATACGGGCCATTCTTTGCGATCATTACGGAAATTTTACCAGCGAATGTTTCCGGGGGCGCAATCGCGTTGATCAATAGCCTTGGTGCTTTAGGCTCGTTTATCGGGTCTTATATTGTAGGCTATCTTAACGGGACTACCGGTAGCTTTGATGCATCTTACATCTTCATGTCAGTATCACTTTTATTATCGGCGATTATAACCATGATTGCGGTAAAACCAACCGGAAAGCCCGGGATGTCCGGAATAAATACCCCTGATAATCCCATTAATTCTGTAAGCACTGTATAGCACGGCAAGCCCTATAATTATCAGGTATGCCACCCTGTTATATTATACTTGTGACAATTGGTAGCCATAGGATTTTTGCCAGAAAAAAGGCCGTCTATGTTACCACATCAAAAAAAATCTTTGCGTTTTTGGTGGTATAAGCTGCTAAATTTCTATAGACAAGAAATATTCCTCAATACCCTTTAAATATGTACTTTTTACACGTTGGGCGTCACGAGGTTTTTTTTGAAAAACCCTTTATTAGCAGGGGTTTCACTATTGGATCATAGCTTTAAGCATGAAGAAGAGTCGCATAAATTGGTTTGTGCGGTGCATTTTAGCGACATACTTTTACACTATGATTTAATGATTTGAGAAAGAATTGCGATTGCTGATTGAAAAGACTTTTTTTAATCTTTAATCTAAAATTTGACTTTATGAAACAAGCAATCAAATCAACAAAAATGATCACAATGGGGTTATTTACCCTTTGTGCAATGGGATTTACAAACGCAACTTTTGCGGCTCCCAAAACCAATGAACCGATTGAATTTAAATTCATCGGAAAAGTAAACAACCAACCTGTATTTCAGCTTAACCTGGATAACAAGCAAGGTGAAGATTTCGTCATCAATATTAAAGATGAAAACAACAACACCTTGTATTCAGAAAGATTGAAAGTAAAAGATGCAACATTTAGCAGGACTTACAGGTTGGCTATTGACGAAGCTGACATGAATGCCTTTGGCTTCGGTGTAAGAGTTGAAGTAATTTCAACTAAAACACACAAAACAGAAGTGTACAAAATTACTTCGCACACGACCGTAAACGAAAACATAGTTGTAGCCCAGTTGTAATACTGCACATAATTAAAGCCCTATTAAAACTTCTGTTAAGGCCTGCCGGATTGTTACGGCGGGTCTTATTTTTTGCATTCCTAAGACCTTGATCCATTCCCCGCAGATATAAGCGTTTCCCTCTCTTCTCTGTTGACAGACTATTTAGCAAGTATCCAAAAATCGTTTCACTTCTATGCCTGCCCGTTAGTTCACAGTTAACCCTGGAAATAATTTATGCCTCGTTGTGGCTCCGCACAACGGTATAATTATTGACATCGCATTTATCGTTATTTGTTCATTCAAATAATTGTAGATTCATTTTTTAACCTAAACAATTTCAACATGAAAAAGATCTTTAGCAAACAAGCGTGGGTTTTCGTCTCAACTTTCATTCTGTTATGTATAATGCAGTTGATTTCATTTGCACAAGATAGTTCGGTTTCGAGCAGTACTACTACCACAACTACCCAACAAACAACTACTACTATTCAACCATGGGTTTGGGTTGTGGGAGGTGCCGTATTGCTGTTGATTATCATTGCACTCGTAAGAGGTGGAGGTTCAAAAAGCGCAGGCCGTACTGATAAAGTTACTTACACTAAAACAACAAGTTCTGAAGACAATCCTTAATATTTACAGAAAGAAAATTTGAAAAAGTGGCTGACATTTGTCAGTCATTTTTTTTACAGGCTTTACTCCTGGCATTATCTAAGTTTTTGATGCGGTACCAGTTCATTGCATCTTTTTCTTTCTTAACACAAAGCTATTTCTCAATGTGGGGAAATTATTTCCGGCTATCTTTGCGGACTTTAAGAAAAAAAATATTCTAAGGAACAAAAATATAGAAAAGAAAATTGCAGCTTGGATTAAATAAAGTTGTGAAAAATAGAAAAAGCAAAAGAATAAAATATGGCATTAAGAGCAGGCATAGTAGGGTTACCAAATGTAGGGAAATCAACTTTATTCAATGCAGTTAGCAGTAGTGCAAAGGCGCAGGCAAGTAATTACAGGTTTTGTACTATAGAGCCAAACATAGGCCTGGTAAACGTGCCGGACCCCAGGCTGGAAGCCTTGGCAGCACTGGTGAAACCCGACCGCATTGTACCTACACAAATTGAAATAGTTGACATTGCAGGCCTTGTAAAAGGCGCCAGCAAAGGAGAAGGGTTGGGAAATAAATTTCTGGCAAACATCCGCGAGGTAGATGCAATTATACATGTGGTACGTTGTTTTGAAGATGAAAATGTATTACGTGATGAAGGACCGATAAACCCGATAGCTGACAAGGAAATAATTGAAACAGAATTACAATTAAAAGATTTAGACAGTGTCGAAAGAAAAATTGCCAGGGTAGAAAAAATGGTAAAGACAGGCGATGCAAAAGTGAAGCAGGAATATGAAGTGCTCGTTCGGTGCAAACAGCACCTGGATCAGGGCAAAAATATTCTTTCTCTTAATTTATCTAAAGAAGAAAAAGTAGCTATCGCTGATAATTTTTTATTGACAGACAAACCTGTTTTATATGTTGCCAATGTAGATGAAGCGTCTATGCATACAGGTAATAAATATTCTGATAAACTTGTAGAAGCGGCAAAAGCAGAAAATGCGCAAGTCATCATTATGACAAATGCAATAGAGGCGCAGATCGCAGAGTTTGAAAATCCCGAAGACAAGCAAATGTTTATGGAAGAATATAAAATGGAAGAGCCCGCACTCGATCGTTTGATTCATTCTGCCTATAAGCTTTTAAATCTTCTTACGTATTTTACTGCCGGTGTGCAGGAAGTAAGAGCCTGGACCATTCACCAGGGATGGAAGGCACCGCAAGCCGCCAGCGTAATCCACACCGATTTTGAAAAAGGCTTTATAAAAGCTGAAGTAATTTCTTATAACGATTTCATTCATTATGGATCAGAAGCCGCATGTCGTGAAAATGGCAAATTGCGCATTGAAGGAAAAGAATATTTAGTGCAGGACGGCGATGTAATGCATTTCAGGTTTAATGTATAACCTGCATTTAGCTTAGCCGGGAATTTCTTTTTGAATATAAAACCAGTACCACTAATATGTTCTGGCAGACCTGTTCTTTCTGCTTATATACCAACCGGGATCCCAGGTTACCATGTTAAAAATAAGCGGCATGAAGAAATAATGTAAGAACAATAAATTTTGTGAAGAGCAGGTAAGTAGCAAGAAGGTAGAACCACCTCATTTTTTCCTGAGATCAAAACTGTGAATACCATCCTTTTCCTGATATGTAATTAGCATCCCATTTACATCAGCTATTTTTTTTACAATCGCTAATCCGAGTCCGTTAGATGTTTCAGGATCGCTGTGTGAGGAATGCAATCTCGAAAATAATTTTGCGGAATCTATGGCCTTTTGCCTGCTGGTGTTGCTGATGTGATAATTGCCCTCAGAAATTGTTATCTCTATCATTCCTCCATCATAATTGTATTTTATGGCATTGCCAAGCAGGTTAGTAATTAAAGAACCGGCAAGCACCGGGTGAAGCTTTACTTTGAAGTCTTCACTAAAAGTTTTTTTTATGTTAAGCTCTTTCTCTTTTATAAACTCCTCGAAGAGCTGCAAATATTTTTTTGTCAATTCTGCCAGGCTTATCTCATCGGTAGTTTCATATTGATGGTTCTCAATCTTAGCCAGCAACAATAAACCTTCATTCAATTTACTTAAGCGGCTCAGCGCTGCTGTTGAGTCGAGGATTGATTGTACCTGCTCATCTCTTAAATTATTATCCTGCAACAACAGCTCAAGTTTACTCTGCACAACAGCTATAGGTGTCTGCATTTCGTGTGCGGCATTTTCAGTAAACTCTTTCATATTTATATAGTCCGCATACATTTTACTTGTCATGAAGTTGAGGGAGGCATTCAATTCATTAAACTCCCGTGTGTTAGAATTTTCAAAATGAATGGCTTCCATTTTTTGCAGCTCTGCGCTTCTTATTTTATTAAGAGAATTCCTGAAAGGCTTCCACAATCTCTTGCTGATAGCCCAGTTAAAAATTAAAGTTGCCGCAAACAAGCCGGCAAACACAAGCAGCATGATCCTCGTAACCTCCGCAAATAACGTGGCTTTTTGCTCCTGCGATTGCCTGATAATTATTTGATACGGGTTACCATTTACAGCTACAACCTGGGATAATTGCCTGAAAGGAATTTTATCATTTCCTTTTGCAGTGTAACCGTAGGTGTTAGTAAGAGCAGGATAAGGCACAACGTCTGCACCAACAGGATATACAGAGACTTCAGGTGTTCTTAAAATAAATGTTGTTCCATTATCCGCTTCTGATTCAAGGTATCGAATCCATTCTATTTCGGCGCTTACAAGTTCTTTGTCGCTCAGGTAATTTATTTCTTTGCTGAATTGATTGAAAAGGTAGAGCCCCGCCATGACAAGCAGCGGAATTATGGTGAGTAAAAAATATAAAGTAGTTTTTGTGAGAAGCTTCATAAATTTTCTATAGTTCAAAATCGGCCTACATATCTCTAATCAGTAAACCTGTATCCTGCACGATAGATCGTTTTAATATAATCACCACTGCCTGCATCAATCAATTTCTTTCGCAGGTTTTTTATATGCGTGTATATAAAATCGAAGTTACTTACATGCTGGTATTCATCTCCCCAAATGTGTTCTGCAATTGCGGCCTTCGTAAGTAATCGCCTGCGGTTGGCTATAAAATATTCAAGCAACTGGTATTCTTTATCAGTAAGCACTATTGGTTTACCATTCACTGTAACCCGCTGTGCATCGGCCTCCAGCTTAATTTCGTTGAAGTTGACTACCTTACTTCCTTCAAAATTCCTGCGGCGCAGAATTGCATTTATACGGGAATTAAGTTCAGACAGATAGAAGGGCTTCGGGAGATAATCATCAGCTCCTAAATCCAAACCTTTCAATTTATCCTCTAATGCATTTTTCGCAGAAATTATAATAATACCTGCTTTGGATTCCATATACTTTAATTCCTTTACAATATCTAACCCGCTGCCATAAGGAAGGCCAATATCTATTACAATACAATCGTATGCAAACTGCCTTACCTTTTCTTTTCCTTCCAAAAAATTGTTTACTGCTTCGCAAACAAAACCCTGGTGCTCCAGATATTTCACTATAGATTCCTGCAGCGCTTTTTCATCTTCTATTATTAAAATTTTCATTATAAAAAATCCGGATTATTGTATTAACTGAAAAGTTTTAATTGTCACGAAGTTATTCCATATAGAAATATACATTCGCCAACATATAAAGCTTTAAATCTTTAGAGACGTTACACACTTCAATTTATTTCTTAATGAAATTTGATAATCTGCAGTTACATAAATAGCGCTTACTTTTTTTATTTTATACACAACAATCCTTTCTCCCGGCCTTGTATGATTCATAAAAAACCCGCCTTATAAAAGACGGGTGATAGTTTCAAAGGATTTATTTTTTTCTGTGGTTTCTATGTTTAAAAGACTGCGTCGGACTTTTATAATCATAACATTCTTACCTGCTTTGTTTTCAAAAAAGAACCGTTCATCTTTTAGTATTCTTATTGCCCCGCATTTTGCTGATAATTTCCTGCAGCGCTTTGTAATGCAGCAGTAGCGGTATTCTCGGCTTCGTTGTGCGTGTATGTAATAGCTATTTTATCTCCGGGCCTTAAGGCTGAAATTTTTTCTACCATTTCCGTACCGGTGTTTATAGCTGTTCCATTTATTTTAGTAATAAAATCTCCTTTTTGTATTCCGGCCTGGTCTGCTGCGCTGCCCCTCGCTACATCCATTACATATACGCCATCTCCATCAGGTATATTATTTTTCTGACGCATTGCATCAGTCATTTGATCACTGCCAAACATTACACCTAAATAACCTCTCTTAGCACTGCCATATTTTATTATATCACCAACAACCCTGCGTACAAGATTAGATGGAATAGCATAAGAATACCCGGCATAAGAACCCGTAGGAGAAGCGATAGCGCTGTTGATACCAACAAGGTCGCCATTGGTGTTTACAAGGGCGCCCCCGCTGTTACCTGGATTAACAGCCGCATCTGTTTGTATAAATGATTCAATGGGCGAATCGCTGCCGCGATTATTAATACCAATGTTTCTTGACTTGGCGCTTACAATACCTGAAGTAACTGTTGTTTCAAGATTAAGCGGGTAACCAATTGCCAATATAAACTGGCCAACACGCACATCATCAGAGTTAGCAAAATTGAGGTAAGGAAATTTTGCACCTTCTATTTTTATAACGGCTAAATCACTGCTCGGATCTTTTCCTATAACGGTTGCCTTATAATCTTTCTTATCGTTTAACGTTACCAATAGTTCATCAGCATTTTCAACAACGTGGTTATTTGTTGCGATATACCCGTTCGGGCTTACGATTACCCCGGAACCTGAAGCCACCTGTTGAGGCGCATAGTCATTGCTTCTATCATTGTAAGTCATACCACCAAAAAAATCAACCTCGTTGCCACCTCTTTTAAGTACTTTAATGTGTACCACCGCCGGGGAAGCTTTGGCAGCAGCATTTTCAAAATCAGTCATTGGCGTAACAGCATCGCCTTCCGCATATTTGGCTGTTTTAAAAAGTGAGGCGTTAGCAGGAACGTTGGCGGCCAGCATATCATGGGTAACATATTTTCCATACACCCAGGCACCACCGGTAAATGAGGCTGCGCTTATAAGAAAGACAGCGATAAATCTTTTGAATGTCATGACTTTTATTTTTTTATTTGACCATCATTATTGATATAGCAAATATGAAAATGCGACCTGTAGTAATTCTGAGGAAAATTGTAAAAGGCATGTTAAACAGCGATCGAAATTGTTGGATTAATATTGACCAAATTTCTGCAGGTGTTATTCACGCTAACTTGCTATATAAATATGAAAATTCACTTGTTGTTTTTTTTGATAAATTGTATGAAGGCAAAGGGTAACAGGTTCAAATAAAAAAATTATGAGCGACTTTAACCTGAAGGGATTTTGGCAAATATTAAAAGATGCAGCGGCTGGGTTTTCAAAACACCATGTACTAAAACTGAGCGCATCACTTGCCTACTATACTATTTTTGGCATAGGCCCGATGATGCTTGTGGTCATCTTTTTCGCGAATTTATTTTGGGCACGTGAAGCAATTAACGGAACTATTTTTCATCAATTGAATGGGCTCGTTGGTAAGCAGGCAGCATTACAAATCCAGGAAATAATAAAGAACGCTTCTGTAAACGGTCAAAATTTTGCAGCAATTTTCGGCTTTGTTATGTTAATCATTGCAGCCACGAGCATATTTAGCGAAATGCAAAGTTCTATTAACCTGATATGGAATTTAAAGGTGAAAAAGGGCAGAAGCTGGTTGAGAATGCTAAAGAACAGGCTGCTTTCTTTTTCCCTTACGGCAAGCCTCGGCTTTCTGCTATTGGTTTCACTTTCATTAAGCAGTCTTCTTGACGGATTAATGCAAAGGCTTCAAAATATATTTCCACATGCGGGCTTAGTTGTAATTTATGTAGTAAATATTCTTGTAACCTTATTAATTGTTACACTGCTATTTGCTATCATTTATAAGGTATTACCGGATGCCATTATTGGCTGGAAAGACGTGATGGTGGGTGCTTTATTTACCGCTGTATTATTTATGATGGGAAAGTTTTGCATCACGCTATACATAAGCCGCAGCAACTTTGGCACCTCCTATGGCTCAGCAGGTTCGCTCGTAATCCTGTTACTTTGGATATACTACTCCTCAATCATTTTATACTTTGGCGCGGAGTTTACCAAAGCGTATGCAATAAAGTATGGCTCGGTAATAAAGCCTGATAAATATGCGGTAACTATACGAAGAACAGAAGTAGAAAGCGATGAGCGAAGCATACAGGACAATGAAAAAAATGCAGACGCCACAGAAGAAGAAGATAAGAAAGAAAATGAAGAGAAAAAGCACCAGGGAAGAAAATCGTAAGATTCCAAAAGAGGATTAATTACACTTCTAATCATTATTTATTCTTTTGGCATTTCAAGCAATGCAAACTGTAAAGCAAGGCTACCGTTGTTTTCCAGGAAAAATGATTGTCCTCTTTTTATTTCAAAAAAACTTCCGGGCTGCAAGGTTTGTTGCTGTGTTTTTCCATTTTGTTTTGTTTGCACTGGTGCGCTATTGAGCGCTATCAACATCAATGAACGCTTGTTATCGTGAAGGTTAAAATCTTTCTCTTTTGACAACGAAAGCCGGTATGCCCTCACCCACGGCGTATCAATCTCCAATGCAAGATTTGTCATTACCAAAGGCATCCGAACAAAGCCGGTATCGTTGGATAATAGTTCTATGTCCATTACATGAAAAGTATCTTTATCCATGTTCCACACGCGATGCACACGCAAGTGAGGTGCAGACAGGTTTTCAAAATACATACTTCCAGCGGTTGATTTGCCGTCTGAAGGGGCGGCTCCTTTCAATTGCGAACCGGTGATAGTACTGGTGAATAAAATAAACGCAGACGGTGTGTGATGAATATGGTATTGGGTCGTATCGCCGGGAGGCAACAAAACATTAAGCATTCGGATCTCATCATTTTGAAAAACAGGGTGGTGCCGCGCTTCTTCATGCACCAACACTTGTGCCTGCAAATCGCTAAGCTTACATAAAAAGAAAAGAAAGAACACCAGGCTGTGAAGAGTTGCTTTCATATTATTCATTTTTTTATAAAAGATGGAGTTAGTTATGCTTTACAAAATCTTTATTAAAACTAAGTTTAAAAATTCGGAGCGATTGTCAACTTCTTATATTATTTAAAAATGCAGTTAGTCGCATGATAAGTTAGTTACTCAATCCTCTATTCAATGAAAGGCCACAAGAGGAATATTTTTTTTAATTCAAATTCATTATCAGGCTGCAACTATAATAATGCCACCCTATCACAGAGAGTATATATTTTTACCAATGCTGATAAACATAAATAGTTACTAATGCTAATTTTTAATAAGAGACCATCTAAATAATTTATAATAAACATTTATGAAAGAAAGTGCTAAATCGTTCACTAATGGATTAATGGAATCCGTAACGCTATATTGGAATAAGTTCCTGCTCTCCTTACCAAGAATTATAATGGCCATTATCCTGATTGTCGTTGTATTTTATGTAGCTTCCTATATTGCCCGCCTGCTCAAAAAAAAATTGTCAGGCGAAGAACACGATCCTTTATTTGTTCGCTTTATCAGCAAAATAACAAGGACGGCCGTAATTATTTGCGGGCTTATTTTAGCACTGCAAACATTAGGATTAACGGGCGTTGCCGGTGGATTGCTGGCCGGTGCAGGCATATCTGCCTTCATATTTGGTTTTGCTTTTAAAGACATTGCCGAGAATTTCCTGGGAGGTGTTATACTTGCATTTAACCGCCCCTTCAGTTTAAACGATACCATTGTGATAAGAGAATTCAGCGGGCACGTTGTTGCACTAAACTTTCGTACAACGCATATAAAAACCTTTGATGAAGGTGATGTTTTTATACCCAATTCAATAGTAATAAAAGAGCCCCTCACCAATCTTACAAGAGACGGAAAAATACGTTTAAACTTTGTAGTGGGCATTGCTTACGAAGATAATATTACAGATGCTATTGCTGCAATACTGGAAGCCATGGAACCTATGGAAGATATAAAGAAGGATATAAAACCTTTTGCTGTAGTAGAAGAGTTGTCGGTCAGTACAGTTAACCTGAGAGTATATTTTTGGGCAGATACATTTGATTATAGAAAAGGCGTTTTGCAAATAAAAAGTGAAGTAATTACAAAAGTAAAAGAAGCCCTTGAAACAAAAGGATTTTCGCTGCCTGCGGATATACAGGAAATTAAATTGTATGATAAAAAAGAACCTTTACCGATAAATATTTTAAATATAAAAGATGTGGCGAAGAGGCTGGAATAATCTATCTGAATAATGTTTAAGCAGGCCTGTTAAGAGTTTGCTTCTTTAACCTCGTACTTATGATTTGACTGCTTCTCTACATATAATTTATTTACAAGCGTCATTATTATTGCGATAACAGGCGTCGCAAGTAAAACACCCCAAAAACCTCCCAGCAACCCCATAGCTACCTGCCCGAAAATAATAAGAGCCGGAGGTATGCTTACCATCTTTTTTTGAATGAGAGGCTGCGTCACGGCACTTTGCACCACCTGTATAAGTGTGTACAAGCACAATACAAGAATAGCCGTGGTTGTGCCTTGCATAAGCCCTATCAACCCGGCAGGAACCAATGCGATTATGGGCCCGAAGTTGGGAATGAAGTTCAATAAACCAGCTATCAGTGCAAGTGTAAGTATTAGTGGCATTCCCAGCGCCCATAGCCCAAGCCCGGTAAGCACGGCAATAAAAAGGAATCCAAAAAGCTGGCCCTTGATCCAGTTTTTTAAAACTTTATGTATCTCGTCCAGGAGGCTGGCACCTTTATCTTTTGCCTTCGGCGGAAGTAAATGCACAATGCCTTTTTTATACGTAAAAGGGCTGGCTATAAAAAACATACCCAGGAGCAATATGATATATACATCGCTTAAAATTCCGAAGCTTGATGAAAAAAAAGATTTTGCTATTGACATTGTCTTTTGAGAATTGCCGGAAGAATTCAAATAGTCCAGTGCCTTGCTACCGGCGGTGCTTTTTTGCAAGTATGCCTTCGCGTTATTAATGGTCTTTGGCAGAGTATCCGTTAAGTCTGAAACCTGTTGCTGTAATCTTGCACCAACAAACCAGAAAAAAGCAACGAGCAAAATTATATTAATAACTATTGACAGCGCAAGACTCCATCCAAGTGGCACATGCGGCTTTTTTCTGAAAAAGCTTGCACACCCGTGAAAATAAATAGCAAATAAAACACCAGCCAACGAAAGCAAAAGAACACTGAATAGGGTCTTGAAAAGTAGTAGTACTACTACAATCAGCGCCAGAATGCCGCCGGCTATCCATACTTTTCTTGAATAAGTTAACTTGTCTTGCGATTGATTGGTATTTGATTCAGGCATAAATAATTTAATTGGCTTATTTGTTCACGTCATGATGCCTTAAGAATGGATAAAGACAGGTAACACGATGCTGGTTAAAAATTTCTATGGCAACCTACCCACAAAGACTGTGCTTGTTATTGCCGCATAATCAATAATACAATTTCTTAAGACTTCACAAGCATGAAATCTGCAATAACAAACCGAATAGTGGTAAAATAAAAACTCTGTTGAATCAGTATTTTTCGATCATTCACTTCTTTAAAATAAATTATGGAAACGATCAAAAGGAAAATCAACAAAGTGTTCCCCGCTTATAGATCAGACGGGAGCGAACAAGAACAATAAAAGATATTTTAACGTGGTAGTAGACGACATTCCCTACCGCAGGGAATTTGAAACTTTCTTTTTTAATGACCAGGTGAGGTATTAACTAAATCGTTTTTTAATTATGTCCCGGCTGGATATCCTGAGACATTTTTTAGCGTTTCAGCATGACCATTATTTTTTTCGAATTTTGAAATGACGGTAATGTCGCCGGTAGTTTCAAGCACTATTACTTCTATTTCATTTAAATCAGCAATACCCTTGGCGCGTACCGATAAATAGATCTCTTCGATCGTAATTCTTTCGCGTTTCATTGCATCCCAAAGCAGTTCTCCTTTATAGAGCAGCAAGGCAGGCTGTCCGCTGACTATTTTTTTTACTTGCTTCACCCTTACCGAAGTCCATGTAATAATAAACTGAAGAAATATGAAGGTAAAATAAACCAATGCGCCCTCCGCCAATGCAATGTTTTTATTTAATGAGATCGTGGCGAGGCAGGAGCCAAGCGCAACAGTAACTATAAAATCAAAGGCATTCATTTTAGATAAAGTTCTTTTTCCGGAAATACGAATAAAAATAACGAGAGTGATATAGGCAATTACTGTTGAAATAAAAGCACGTAAAAGACTTTCCCAATCATCGAAAAACATGTTGTGCATAGATCAAATTTTTTTTAATAAAGTACTGCCAAAACCAGGTGGATTGCTGACAATCGAAAATTCTTAATGATAAACCAGTGTCCTTCAAAAATTAAAATTAGCAAAGACATGTAGCCCATTACTATCTATTGGCAACGTAACAATAAAGTTGCCAATAATTAAATTATAGAATTGTTTGAACGGACGAGTGTACCCGGAATTGTAACGCGGCTTAATAAATTATGCGAGTATAATAATCAAAAAAAACTATGACGCTCGTCTACAATTTTTTTTCTATTTCTTTTTTGGTACCGGGGATATTGCTGATGCCTTCACAACGCGTGGCATCAGCCTGTAAAATACCCACTGCATCCGCATTCAGCATTGGCTTAAAATAGGGAAGATTGTATTCATATTCCCCGGCAGCAATGTTCATCCCCGCGGGCGAATGCTCTTTCATATAATGGAGGCCGGTTAAATTACCTGAGGTCAACGGCTCTTCAAACCAACTCACATTGTATTCAGCAAATTGTTTTGCTTTTTCTAATGCCTGCTTGTGGTGTAGGCCCCGTTAGCATCTACAAATAATTAAGCTTTATCGCCAATAGCATTACGTGCGGCCTTTAGATTATGGCTGTATTACATAGCTAAAAATTACTAATTTGAAATACAAATGGTATCTATCAACGCAGATAATAATCTAAATAGTAATGGCAACATGATATAAAAAGACAGGCTGTCACAATTATTTATTAAAAGGCATATTGAGTAAAAAGGAATGATGGCGATGTTTTCAAATAACTGAGGAACAAATAAGACAGTGTGTTTACTTTGTGGAATCTAATTGTTAATAAAAAAAATGAGCTTTTTAAGTTGAATAGAGAATGTCTATTCAAGCAGAATTAAATAACATTAGCCAGTATTTGAAGAGTAACATTCATTATCTTCCTTTTAAAATAACCGTTATATGAAATCCGTTTTAAAGTTTATAAGCCTGTCTGTACTTATTATCCTTTCCTGCAATTCAAATAAAATTTCTTCGGCAACGAAAGAAAATCATAAATGGGTTCGCCTTTTCAATGGTAAAGATCTTGAGCACTGGACACCTAAAATTGCGGGGTACAAATTGGGAGACAATTTCGGAAATACATTTCGCGTAGAAGATGGTATACTTAGCACAAGGTATAATGCCTACGATAGTTTTAATAAAAGGTTTGGCGCGCTATATTATGATAAAAAATTTACTAATTACCGGCTGAAAGTAGAATATCGCTTTACCGGCAATTTGACGCCGGGCGCTCCTTCATGGGGCTTTCGTGATGGCGGCATTCAATACCATTGCCAGGAACCATCTACTGTTGGTTTGGATCAGCCTTTCCCTGTTTGCCTTGAATACAATTTGCTTGGCGGTAATGGCAAAGACAAGCGGCCTACCGGTGAAATTTGCGCTTCTGGAATTTATGTAGAAATAGATGGTAAAAGAAACACTTCTTACTGCACTCCGCCTTTAGTGAAAAGAACTTTTGCGGGCGACCAATGGGTAACGGCTGAGATAGAAGTACAAAATGGAAAGATCACACATTTTGTAAACGGAGAACAAATAATTCAATTTGAAAACCCCAGGTATGATTCAACTAATGCTGCAGCAAAAAATTTTACTGTGAATAAAAATGATCTGGTAAAAGATGGATATATATCTCTTCAGTCGAATAGCCATCCTATGGATTTTAGAAAAATAGAAATCTTAGAATATTGATGGAATTGATGATATGCGCCTCAATTGTTTGGTACAATTACAGGCTTAACATTACCACTGCTTAGACAAATAAGTTCGCAAAATTATTCGATTTTCAATTCTCCCTTAATTTCCCCATTTCGTAAAACCGTTTTCCTAATTGCGTAAGTTGTAAGGCTGGTCGCTGGATATTTTTGTTTCCGAATTTATACATATGGAAATAAAAAAACTTGCTCTTATAATTACTCTCGTACTCTTATATAATGTTCCTAATGCACAGGTGCGGACGAATGCGCAGAATTTGGTTTTTACAAATGAAGACTCGCTACACCAGGGACTCACAAAACAGAAGACAGTCATCTCCGGGTATGGCTCTGCATTTTATCAGCGTGATTTTAATGCGGCGCAAGCAACAGTTACCTTAGAAAGAGCAGTGCTATTTGTCGGTCACCAGTTCAATAAAAAAATTGCTTTCTTTTCTGAACTGGAGGTAGAGAATGCAAAAGTAGAAGGAGAAGAAGCTGGTGGTGAAATAGCCATGGAACAGGCTTTCTTAAAATTCAATCTCAATCGTAAGCAATATTTAGTAGCGGGCTTATTTGTACCACGCATTGGTATCCTCAACGAAAATCATTTACCGGTAAATTTCAATGGAGTTGAAAGGCCGATGGTAGAGCAGCTTATAATTCCCGCCACGTGGAGAGAATTGGGCGTTGGCTTTTACGGAAGTTCCGACAGGCTTCCGGTAAATTACAGCATTGCCTTAGTGAATGGATTAAACAGTGCAGGCTTTGAACATGGCGATGGAATAAGAGGGGGCCGTGCCGAAGGGCGTGATGCACTTGCAAACAACCTTGCTGTTACCGCTTCGTTGCAATACAACTGGAAAGATTTTAAGTTTCAAATATCAGGGTACACAGGAGGAACCGTTGGCTTAAGCAAACGTGGCGCCGATAGCCTCAACCTCAACAGTGGGGCTTTCGGTACTCCTCTTTATTTGGCTGAAGCAGATGTACAGTATAACAAAAATGCAATTTCTGTAAAAGCAATTTTCGCAAACATTAACTATCCCGGCGCAGGAAAAGTAAACTCTGCTTATGCAAAAAATATCGCGGAGAATATGTATGGCGCCTATGCAGAAGTTGGGTATGATTGGCTGTACAAGCAAGAAGCGCAACAACCCGCTTTTATCACCTTTGTACGCTATGAAATTTTCGATTTGAATTCATCTATACCCGCACCGCCAAAAGCAATTTATGATGGTACTGAAAAACAACAACATCTTATTGCAGGCATAAGTTATTTACCTCTTCCAAATGTTGTGATAAAAACAGATGTACGCTTGCTTCATACAGGTGAGCAAAATCCTGAGCTCGTAATTAACCCTGCACCCAATGCCATTCCATACAGGCAGAGCAATACTTTTTTTAATCTCGGCATTGGTTATTCATTTTAATAATTTATGGATAGAAAAGAATTTTTGAAACGCAGCTGTCAAGGTTGCCTGTTCGGTGCAGCCGCAATGCTACTGCCTTCCCTTACCGGCTGCAGCCCTGCTGCATTCAACGTTTATAAAACGGCAGCAGCAGATAATATGATTGAATTGCCCTTATCGCTTTTTGAAAAAAACAACCTGCAAATAGTAAGGCCGCAAGGATGGCAATATGATATTGCCGTACAGAAAAAACCGGGAGGAAATTATACTGCCATTTTAATGGAATGCACCCACATGGAAAATCAATTAACAGCTTCGCAAAATGGTTTTAGCTGTAGCCTTCACGGCAGCAGGTTTAATGTAAACGGAGAAGTAATAAAAGGGCCTGCAGAACGTCCATTGAAAAGTTATTCAACATCAGTCCAAAATAATAAACTCATCTTATCAATTTAAAATAGAATGAAAAAATTATCAATATTCGCATACGCATTTTACCTAACGGTGACGGTTAGCTGTAAAAAAAATGAAGATGCAGGCACCAACGATTTTGAGAATTTGAAAACCCAGATATTAGTTGATTTTACCAATATAGTCGCGGTGCCGGGGTATCAGCAATTGGATGCGGCAGCGACTGATTTACAAACCTCCATAGAAAATTTGAATAATGATGCGACAGAAAGTAACCTGGCTACCGCCAGGTCTGCGTGGAAAAATATGCGGGGCATTTGGGAACAATGCGAGGGCTACCTTTTCGGGCCGGTAGAAGATAATGACTATGACCCGAACATGGACACATGGCCCACCGATTATGTACAATTGGATTCGCTGCTTGCAAGCAACAGCCCTTTATCTGTCGCTAATATTCAAAACCTCACTTTGTCTCTGAGAGGATACCATCCTATCGAGTATATTATTTTCGGCGACCATGGCAGCAGAACAGCCGCGAGCCTTACTGAGCGGCAAAAGCTGTACGTGCAAAGCCTTGCAACTGATTTAAAAAATACATGCCATTCACTGTATGTAAGTTGGGTTGATGAGCCGGTAAACTTTGCGAAGCAGGTAATGACCGCAGGCGCCGGAAGCACAGTGTACTCTAAAAAACAAGAAGCGTATTTAGCCATTATAGAATCGATGACCGGCATTTGTGAAGAAGTGGGGGAAGGAAAAATGAAAGAACCATTTGATACAAGAGATCCTAAGACTGTAGAATCACCTTATAGCGGTAATTCAGTAAGTGATTTCAAAGACAATATTATCGGGGTGCAAAATGTATACCTTGGAAGATTAGGAAGTGCGGATGGCAAAGGATTAAATGATTTGGTAGCGGCGGGAAATATATCGCTCGATAATAAGATACAGGGGCAATTAACTTCAGCCATTAATTCTTTCAATAACATCTCAGTAAATTACGAAGAAGCAATAATTACACAAAGAGTGCAATGCCAACAAACGATGGATGCGTTGGCAACATTGAAAGAGACGTTGGAAAATGAATTGAAACCTTACATCGTTCAGAATATAAAAGATTAGATAGAATTTTTCCATTTATTTTGTAAGCCCCGTTTTATTTAGCATTCATCCACGCGTTTTGAGATTGTGTTAGTCGTGTTACATAAAGATTTTTAAATGGTGTAATAGTTGTGGAAAGTGGTGTAATTATTAACCGCTCTACAATGGATTTAATACATGTAATCTCAATAATCTCTCTGGCAGCTGGCTTCCTGTGTGCTCTGATAATTGCCGCTGATATTATTTCCGGCAGGCAACAAAAGATGATGGTGATGAATTTTGTTTATCCCATTACCGGCTTGTATGCCGGACCGCTAGCTTTGCTTTTTTATTTTAAAATTGGCAGGAAGGCGGTTAAAAATAAAAAAGGCGAAACGCAAATGTCAACTAAAGATGAGGAGATGAAGAAAGATGGAAAACCTTTCTGGCAAAGTGTTGCAATCGGGGCGCTGCATTGTGGCAGCGGTTGCACACTTGGTAATATTGTTGCTGAAGTATTTCTGCTGCTTGTACCGGTCATTGTTTTTGGAAGTAAGCTTATTGGCAAATGGACAATTGACTATGGGTTTGCGTTTATCATTGGAATTATTTTTCAATACTATTCTATTAAACCTATGAAAAATCTTTCACCGGGCAATGCACTGAAAGCTGCTTTGAAAGCGGATACGCTGTCGCTTACTTCCTGGCAATTGGGAATGTATGGATGGATGGCCATCTGCATTTTTTTTATATTTCACCACAACCTGGAAGCCACTGATACATTGTTTTGGTTTATGATGCAAATAGCTATGTTGCTGGGCTTCGCCACTGCCTTTCCTACAAATTGGTGGCTAATAAAAAAAGGAATAAAAGAAGAGATGTAGCCATGATTCTAAAATCCCATCATATTAATACCTCTATTGAATAATAATTTTCCTCCGTGGGTGATATTATTATTTTGCCATCATACATGTCAAGCTTGCTTTTAATACCGGTCAAGGCATAATCGTTAAAGATGGTATGATAATTATTGTCTGTACTTTGAAAGCCAATTTTTAAGGTTGTTTGCTTGGACCTGTTAGAAAGTTCAATATTTATTCTTTTTGCATTCATACCATCTCTTTCAATCAACTTTGATAAATGATATTCTATTATCCTGTATAAAAGAAGGCTCAAAGATTTATCGCTGTTTTCTTCGTAAAAAGCATCAGCATTAAGATTTAATTCTACCGGCGAGTCTTTTTGATAAATATTAAATAATTCCTTTACGGCATCCGTAAGTCCAAACTCTTCAAAGGTGGAAGAAGAAAGTGTATGAGATATCTTTTTTATTTTTTTGATTGCATCATCAAGGTAGCTAAGGCTGGCATTTATAGTATCACTTTCTTCTTCTGATTTATACCTGGTCATGTATAATTTTATGGAAGCCAGCAACTGGTTCACATCTTCCTGCAGCTCGTCCTTTATTCTTTTTCTATCAATCTCATCTGATAAAATAATGCTCCTTCCGATTGTATTTTTGTTTCTAAGCTTCCTGTCAACAGAAGCTTTTTCAAGCGCACGGAGTGTCGTTACATCTTTCATTGCGCCAATTAACCGTATCGGCTCGCCATTATTATTTCTTACTATAAAACTTCTGTCATATACAATTTTATATTCTCCATTTTTGCAACGAAAAAGATATTCATCTTCCCAACTCGTTTCGTTACCCTCCAGGAGTCTGTCCATTTTTTCGAGCACCCGCTTCTTATCTTCAGGGTGAATATTATTTTCCCACCAATAAGTATTATCCGCAAGTTCTGCCCGCGGGTAGCCAAATATTTTTACCAGCCTGTCGTTGTAAAAAACTTTTTCAGATATTATGTCGTAATCCCATATCGCGTCATTAGTAGCGTTACTCAGAGCCTCATAACGATGAAGTGTTTCTTTAGAAAGCTTCCGCTCTGTATTTACTTTCTTATTAAAAAAATATGTTATGACAAGAAGAAGAGCGCCGGAGCCTGCAATAAAAAAGATACTTTGCCACAAAAATTCCCGCCTGGAATTAGCGTCAATGGTGGTACCGAAGAAAGATTCTAAGAAAAATAAAATTGCAATGGCAATGACAACGAATACAATGTAAAATATTATATATTGTTTATACCAGGATTTTCGAATTTTCATTATTGATTTTCATGCGTACAACCCGATGAATCATTTAAGTCAAAAAGCATAAACAAATTACAGTTCATATGTTAGACCATCTTATTCATCAAGCGGCACAAATATAATTTTTTTACTTAAAAACCGGCTAGTATTAAACGATAAGGCATGAGGATTAATTGTTTAAGACTAATACTTTATACCTTTTTAAATTTTTTGAATGAGAATTAATGCAGCCTGGTTTATAAAGTTATATCACCGCGTCATTCTTATATTAGACTTTTCATTAAAAAATGCACATTGATGTTAAAAACTTTATTTGACCAATCACTCTCAGATGAAATAGAAACCGGCAATTCCATAAGCAAAATACAGGCTGAGAAGCTGCTTGGTTTTTTTAAGGAATGTAAAACCTTTCGTTGGCAAGACGCTAACAATGATTGTGAAGACCGGGCCAATGCTATTTGTTTGCTTTTAGACGAATGGAAAATACCGAACGGAAAAGGATGGGTTTTTAGTGGCTACGTTTTTAATAAAATCGGGTATTTAAAAAATCTTTGGAAATATCATGTGGCTGCTGCTGTGCCGGTGATGGAAAACAATCAAATAGTTTATTATATTATTGACCCTGCTACAAATGAGCGTTTAACAAGCGTGTTGGATTGGGCTGCTAATGTTACGGATAATCCTCACAGTTATTATATGATCAAAAAAGGGGAGTATTATATTTTTAATGAAAAGAAAATAAAAAAAAACAACTGGTATAAAAGAAATAAGGGCAATTACAATTGGACTATGCAGGGCTTAAGTGGTATAAATGGTATATCAAGCAAAGGCAAAGCTCAGCTGGCGTTCAGAAAAGACAAAGTGAAGAAAACAAAAAAAGATTTTAATGAATTAAAGTATCAAAATCCTCTTCGATAAACTTTTTTATCATCATTTCTCTTTATTAGTCTCACCTTCTCACTTTTTCCCGGTCGGCTGATTGATTACACAGGGTAGGTGTTGGGTACATTAACATTGCGTTATAAAACCCGGAAGTAATTACAAAGTCCTAACTGCATCACTAAAATTTATAAACATGAAAAAGATTCTTACACTTTTGTTTTGCAGCATGATTCTAACCTCTGCATTTGCACAAAGAAACGACCATGATAGAAAGGATAATAGAAATTATTCTGTCTATCAAAATAACAATTATCGTATTGATCAGCGGAACAGGATGATACAAAAAATCAACCATGAATATGATTTCAAAATTCAACAAATCAGAAATGATCGAAGAATGAATCACCATCAAAAAAAATATAACGTTAGAAGACTAGAAGCCGAGAAGGCTCAACGAATCAATCGCATTTATGCGGAGTTCAACAACAACACGGTTTATAGCCGTTCGGGCAATGGCAGTCGTGATTATAAAACCGATAACGGACATCACGATAGAGACTGGGATGACAGATAATAATTCTTTATATCAAAATTTTATAGCTCCTCTTACGAGGAGTTTTTTTTGTGCCTCACTTAAAATAAAAACAATGTAAGCGTTTACATTTTATTAAAAAATTTCCTTAGATTTGTTATCAAATGGTTAATTAGCCGTGCCGAAATTACGAATGAGATAAAATCCGATTGCTAACGCCCTTTACTAAAACCACCACCACGCTTGAGATTGCTTAAAAATTCCATATTGCTCTTATTATCACTAAACTGTAATTAATTTATGAAAAGAATTATTCCTAAGAGAATAGCATACATTTTTTTGTTTGCTATAAGCCTTCTTTTTTCAATCCCCCGGTTATCAGCCCAAAACAATCCAACGAGAGTTATTAAAGGGAAAGTTACGGGAAGTGTTTCAAGATCGTCCGTACCGGGCGCCACTGTGTCTGTGAAGGGGACGCAAAATTCTGTGGGCACTGCGGATAACGGCGAATTTAGCATTTATGCTCAAACCGGCGATGTGCTTGTCGTTTCTTATGTGGGCTATAAACCAAAAGAAGTACCAGTTACTGCAGGTTCAAATACAATAGATGTTGGTTTGATACAAGACTACAGCAACCTGGCTGATGTAGTGGTGATTGGATACGGCAAAACAAAGAAATCGGATCTGAGCAGCGCTGTGGGAACTATCTCGAGTGCTGATCTGCAAAAGACGGTGAATGTTACTCTTGATGATGCGCTTCAAGGTAAAGCACCAAATTTATATGTTTCCTCAAGCAGTGGAGCTCCAGGAGCAGGTGCCGCCGTTATTATAAGGGGTGTAAGCACAGTAACCGGTAATTATCAGCCTCTGTATGTAATAGATGGTGTCCAGATAAGGCCTAGCGTGGCAACGGGAGGTATTTATAACTCAACTGCTGGGATAGCCAACGAATTGGCAGGCTTAAATCCTGATGATATAGAAAATATAAGTGTACTTGAGGGCCCTGCCGCCACATCAATCTACGGTGCAGCCGGAGCTAACGGCGTTTTGATGATTACTACTAAACAAGGGAAGGCAGGAAATACAAAAGTCAATTTTTCGACATCACAAACCCAACAGCAAAGGCCAAAGGCATTGCCGGTTATGAATTTACAAGAATATGCTATTTATATAGGAAAGCTACAAAAGTATGGTTTGGTGGGCCAGGAACCGGCTGAACTTGGAGATCCAACCATACTCGGATCCGGCACGAATTGGCAGAATGCGTTGTTTAATAAGACGCAAATGCAAAAATATTCTCTTTCATTAAGTGGAGGCACCGATAAAACCACTTTTTATTTTTCCGGCGATTACCTGTCACAAGATGGGGTGGCATCGGGATCTGGTTTCAAAAGGGGTTCCATAAGGGTAAACTTAACTAATCAAGCAACAAAATGGCTAAAATTCAGTATGAATTTAAGTTCATTTGCTACTAATGAGAAAGTAAATACATTCCAGAATAACATCGTTAATCTCGCTCTTGGCCAGAATCCAACAATTCCCGTAAAAAATCCGGATGGGTCGTGGGGAGGCCCGGCTAACCCTGCACAAGCACAATATGCCATTACCAATCCTGTCGCTCTTTCAAAACTTAATAATAATTATAATACTTCTTATGGTTTAATAGGTGGTCTTAACCTTGACATAACCCCAATAAAGGGATTATTGTTACATGCGGAAACCAACGGTAATTATACATTTACGAATAACTTTCAGTTTAGTCCTTTTTATAGGCTCGGTCAATATTATCAGAGCTCTCCTACTTCAGGAAGCCGCGCCAGTGGTAATAATTATTGGCTTTCTCTTAATACAAGAGTGCAATACGATTTTAATGTGCAAAAACATCGCATCACCGCAATGGCGGGTCATGAAGGCACTTATTACGCGTATCAGGGCTTAAGTGGTTCAGGCTTGCGGTATTCTACGAATACGATACAAGAATTGAGTGTTGCTGATCCACTGTCTTATATTTCAAACAGCTATAGAGGTAACGGGGCTGGTGAATCTTATTTCGGAAGATTAAATTATATATACAATGATAAGTATATAGCGCAATTTGTAATAAGAAGGGACGGAAGTTCCAATTTTGGACCGAATAACCGGTTCGGTACGTTTCCGGCGGTTTCTCTCGCATGGAAGATCTCAAATGAAAGTTTCATGAAGAGCCTGACTTTTATCAATGACCTGAAACTGAGAGGAGAATTTGGTATTTCAGGTAACGCCGGTCAGGGAGGCGCAATTTATTCAAACCTATATTCAACCGCAACGGTGTGGGGAGCCGGCTTCCTGCCTGGTAATTTCCCTAATCCTGATCTTGAGTGGGAACAGGATAAATCAAAAAATATAGGCCTTGATCTGCATATGTTTAATAATAGGGTAGAAATTATTGCAGATGCCTATAAGAAGCAAATATCCAACCTGATTCTCCCTGCAACCGGCCCTATGTATTTAGGTGGCTATCTTAATGGTGGTTACGGTGGTCAATTAAAGTGGCCGTTGGTAAACTATGGAAGCATGGAAAACAAGGGTATTGGGATAGCATTAAACACGGTAAATATCTCCAGCAAAAACTTTCAATGGAAAACCGGATTTAATTTCTCAATTGACAGGAATAAGATTACAAAATTAGTTTCCAGTATTTATACCCAATACTATGATCAAACTAATAACCGCCAGGCTGAATTCGTTAACGAGGTGGGGCAGCCATTGAGCATGATTACCGGTTATATTGCAGAAGGCCTCTTTCAGAATTACAAAGACATTACCAGCCATCCTATACAGACAGGCGACACTGTTGTTACGGTTAATCCTACAACTGGATCATGGGTTGGCGACATCAAATATAAGGACATCAACAACGATGGGCACATTGATCAAAACGACAGGGGAATTATTGGTAATCCGTGGCCTAAGTTTACTTACAGCTTTAATTCTTCTTTCAATTATAAAGGGTTTGATCTTAACCTCTTCTTTACTGGTGTTTATGGCAACCAAATATTGAATCTTACGAGGTATCAGAATGAAACAAATCCACAGGGTACAAGTCCTTACAGCAACCATTTTAAAAATGCCACCAATTTTGCGCAACCAAGCAGCGTAGATCCGGCTGATGCCCTGACTGCTACACTTACAAACCCCGGTTATAACGTACCTAATGCTTTCGTTGATAAAAATGGCAACAACAGAATTTCTCAATGGAATGTTGAAAGCGGTTCATATCTTAAACTGAGAAATGTTCGTTTAAGTTACAGGGTTCCTGTCAAATATTTGTCAAAAACAAATGTATTTAGAGGCGCATTAGCAACTTTCCAGGTTCAAAACGCATTTACGATAACAAAATATAAAGGATATGATCCTGAAGTTGGGCTGTATAATTACGGGGGCATTAATATAGTAGGAATGGATGAAGGAAGATATCCGTCAACAAGGTCTTATACACTTAGCCTCTCTTTAGATTTCTGATAAAACAATAAATAAAAAAAATTCTACCAATGCGACAAAATATAACAATTATAACCATTTCAGTTTTCGCACTGTTTGTTATGCAATCATGTAATAAAGACTATTTAGATCGCCCCCCGTTGGCTTCGCCAACCGCAGGCACATTTTATCAATCTGATGCAGATATATTGAATGGTACCGGTGGTTTGTACAATGGCTCCTGGGGTGGATATAATGGCACATCGCTTCAATATATTGGTGACATACTGGGGGGTAACAGTACTACTGATGGTTATAACGGCAGGGGCTCCTATCTAAACTTCACCGTAACCTCGACTGACGGCAGTGGAGCGCTTCAAAGTGCCTACCAGGCACTGTGGTCCGTTGTGGCAAATGCTAATGTAGTTGCCTACAATATTAAAAATGCGAGATCTGGAGCAAGTGAAACCGGGCGAAACTCAGGTTTAGCTGAGTGTTATTTTATGCGTGCAGCAGCTTATTATTACCTGGCCCTCGATTGGGGTGCCATTCCTATTATCTATGATAATAGTTTACAACTTGGAGACACAAGCATTCGGAAAAACGATTTGGCTGATGTTTGGAAATTTATTATTTCAGACCTGAGCTGGGCTAAAGACCATCTTTCACCCGCACCTCTGCAGCCTGCCCGCATTACTAAGTGGAGTGCAGAAGGCATGTTAGCAAGAGCTTACCTGATCAGGGCAGGTCTGGGTTCTTCAGGTGGACAGCGCAATCAATCAGACCTCGATAGTGCTAAATTTTTTGCGGGTGATGTATGCAAGAATAGTAGCCTCACCCTTATGCCAAGTTATTACGATTTATTCACCAGCGCTAATTTCAGTGGTACTAAAGTTCCTTCTGAATCCCTTTTTGCCCTACTTTGGGTGCCGAGTGGCCAGTGGTTTGTACAAAACCACATGCAGGCTAACCTTGCCTATGATTCAAAAATTACACAAACGGGTGATGGTTGGGGTGGTTCATTTGGTGCATCTCCCAGTTTAATTCAGTACTATCTGGATCCTGCTAATGCCGCAGATTCGGTACGTAGAAAAGCTACTCTATTCATGCCTAATTCGTTTTATCCTGATATAAATACGGCTAACGGTGGGTGGTTAGTTGATACTGCCCTATTTAATACTGCAACTAACTCAGTAACAGGTGCGCATATATATTCACCGGTTACTTCTGGTTCGTATTATGGCAGTAATCATCCGTATGTAAAAAAATATGTAGTCGGTGCACCCTCAGACAATGGAGGATTAGGCGGCCAGCAAAATGCAAACTTAAATACTTACATATTCCGGCTATCAGAAGTTTACCTGATATATGCAGATGCTATTTTGGGTAACAGCGCTTCCACTTCCGATCCTGAAGCTTTGAAATATTACAACGCAGTTAGGCAACGTGCCGGAATTGCGCCTAAGTCTTCAATCACTTATGCTGATATATTTTTAGAAAAGAAGATTGAGTTCGCTTTTGAAGGACATGCGTGGTACGATTGGAAGCAATGGTATTATTTTGATCCTACTGATGCGATACAATATTTCAGCACTCAAAACCGTGGAGTCTATAATATTTCTTATAACAACGGCTCTCCTTTTATTACTTACCTGAACGATGCGACTAATCCGGCTGCAATCGGGCCCCACTATTATCCAATGGCTCCCGCAGCAGCAGATCTGCCGTTCCCGGAATCGGAACTTATCGTGGCGCCGGCTCTGTCAAAGCCTTCCGTTCCTTTCGACTTCAGTAAAATAAATTATTAAGAAGGATCTTAAAATAAATTCAATATGAAAAAAATAGCAATTTTTATAATAATAACGGGAGCGGTGTTTTTCTCCTGCAAAAAAAATGATTCTGGCTCAGGGCAACCGGTCATAACCCAGGTAAGGGCTGTAGACTCCACAAAAAGGGATAGTTTATTCACACAAGCTTTACCGGGAACTTTAATAGTAATCCAGGGTAATAATTTGGATGGGCTCAAAGCTGTATATTTCAATGATACCTCTGCCTATTTTAACCCGGCCTATGCTACGAGCAATAATATTATTATCAATATTCCGGCAAGTGCTCAAACTGCTGCAACTGATCCTAATGTGCCTAGTATTATTAAAGTTGTCACCAGCCATGGTGAGGCAACTTATTCTTTCAAATTATATTTGCCTCCGCCCGTTATTACCTCACTTTCATTTGACAACAGCGGTACGATCTTGTACATAAATGGTTATAATTTCCAGGGTGTTAATAAAATTACTTTCCCTGTTCCAGGAAATGATACAGCTCTTTCTTATACGGTTAATAAAACATTTACACAAATAGCTGCCGAAATTCCACCCGGTGCTGCTTTTACCGATTCACTGCGTGTTTACGCAACCTTTGGACAAGGCGCATTTTCCTATCCACCGCCAATGACAATTACTTCAGTCTCCAATGAGAACGGAGCAGCGGGAACCACTATTACAGTCAATGGCAACAATTTCGTGGGAATAACCGACGTCATCTTTCCAGGAAATATTAAGGGAACAAATTTGCAAATATTAAGCGTTAGCCAATTAACCGTTACTGTGCCTCCGGGAATAACTACGGTTGATTCCTTAAGAATTAGCGGTGGGTTAGGTACAGCATCCTCTCCCCAGCTTTATGACTCATACATTACTCATCCTTCTCCTGGTTATCTTTCAACATTTGATGGTAATGGCGCAGGAGATAACACTGGATTTGTAGGCTGGACCGGCGGCTATGCTGATGCAGCTACTACCACTTCTAATTACCCTGGAGGCACAGGTGCATCGGCCGTATTAAACCAATCAAGCCCCATTGCTGCAAACTCTGACGCAACTTCACAGGGTAATCCCGGCTTACTTCAACTGAATAAGGTTCCCTGGGTCGCAAATACGAACATGCCGATAAACAACTATGCCCTGAAATTTGAGGTTTATGTAAAAAGTCCCTGGAGTGTAGGCGAAATTTGGATAGGAGTCGGGGGCTGGTACGGCTGGCAAAATTCATACACAGCCAGGTATGCTCCGTCGCTTACAGCACCCAGCGGAAAATATCAACCATCGGGATGGGTAACAGAAACGATACCACTTTCCGAATTTATAAAAGGCAATGAGTTTTGGCGAACGGCATGGAATCCTGCAGGGGCGTCCGCAGCTAAATTCTCAGACTTCCCTACAACGGAAATTGCCTTTCTTATTGCCAATGGTAGTGCCAAAGCAGTACCTGCCGGCAGTATAAATATTGCAATTGATAATGTACGGATAGTGAAAACACAATAATAATGGTAGGCCAAAACAGGTGGTCTATAAAAAATAAAATTTGAAAACTAAGTTCGGCACTTTTGCTAATCCTATCATATTTTGTGCGCTTATCCTTTGCATTGGACAAGGATGTAAAAAAAGCGGCGATTCTACAGGCGGGGGTAACAATGGAGGAAATCCTCCGGTTGTACCAGATTCTACTTATAACCCTACTGACCCATCGTCAGCCGCAACTATTGGTTTTTTTGGAAATGGGTGGAAAGCAAAAAGTTTTACGACACCGGATAATACGCCAGGATCAGCGACCACACTGGCTGCCACAGATTCTCTTACAATAAATGTAAATAAAGTGCTGGTTAAAGTGGTGCCTTACGTATATGGGGCTAACTCCAACCTTTGGTCTGGTCAAATAACCACTCAACCTGCTTTAATGCAATATCTTACTGACCTTTCTCCTAACATTATCCGTGGGCCTGGTGGTAGCATTAGTGATGTATATTTTTGGAATGGTAGTGATGCAAACCCGGCCCCGGCTGATGCTCCCACAAATTTATTAAATGACGGAGGAGTCGCTAATGCTGCGGGATATTGGTATGGTGGTAATGCGGCTTCATGGACCTTCTCCCTGGACAATTATTATAACCTGCTAAGTCAAACGAATAGTACCGGTATAATTACCGTAAACTATGGATATGCACGATACGGAACCAGCGCAAATCCTGTTGCTACAGCCGCACATCTTGCCGCCGATTGGGTACGGTTTGACAAGGGAAGAACAAAATTTTGGGAAATAGGCAATGAAAATTTTGGGAGTTGGGAAGGAGGATACAGAATTGATCAAAGCCTGAATAAAGACGGACAACCTGCTACCATAACCGGCGATTTATATGGTACCCATTTTAATGTTTTTGCAGATTCCATGAAAGCCGCAGCAATGGAAATTGGCGCGACAATTTATATCGGCGCGGTTATATACCAGGAGCCAGCTTACCAGGGTGCCTACACTTCCATTCAAACATGGAACCAGGGAGTTTTGCAGAAGGCCGGTAATGCAGCTGACTACTTTATCGTTCATGATTATTTTACCGGGTATGCGACCAATTCAAGTGCGGCAGATATTCTAAGTACAGGCGCAGCAGTCCCTGCTTCGGTTATGAACTATGTAAAACAACAGACAAGTGCGGCCGGTGTCGGTTTGAAACCAATCGCGTTTACTGAATGGAATATCCAGGCAATAGGCTCAAAGCAAAACGTTTCTTATATCTCGGGCATACACGCTGCAAAAACCATTGGCTCTATAATAAAAAATAATTTTGGTGAAGCTAGCAGATGGGATATTGCTAATGGCTATGATAACGGGGACGACCAGGGAATGTTTAATAACGGTAGTGAGCCCGGCGCTCCTTTATGGAACCCGCGGCCATCATTTTTTTACCTCTATTATTTCCAGAAATTTTTTGGCGACAGGATGGTATACGACACGCTAAAAGGTTCAAATACTGATATTACTATTTATTCATCTACATTTTCCACAGGGCAGGCAGGTACGATTCTTATAAACAGCAGCTCTCTTAATCATGTGGTAGCAATAGATTTTCAACATTTTCCCGCAGGTGCCAAATATTATTGGTATATACTTACAGGCGGCACAGATAATGGTAGCTTCTCCGGGCAAGTATATGTGAATGGCACGGGGCCCTCTACAGCTACTGGCGGGCCGCTTAACTACGCTTCGTTAAAGGCATATTCGGCGCCACTTACAGGTACCATAAACATGAAACTTCCACCATTTAGTGTCGTTTACCTTGTTGCGGATAAAAAATAAATTTAGTCTGAAATTTATTTTTTAAAAATCCTTAACCAGCTTATTATGACGGTTTTGAAATATGCAAAAAACTACATCCGGATAGCGCAGACAACGTAGAGATATTAGGTAAACCAATCTACTATAGTATTACATTCAATTTTTTCTAAATTCCATAATCCCAAACTGTACGATAGCTGCCATGTTTTTCAACGTAAGTCAGAAGTGCATTATAAAAAGAATCCGCGCCAACAGTGGCGCTGTCAGCTATGATAAACAATTGTTCTTTGGCACGGGTGATGGCCACATTCATACGGCGATAATCTTTTAAGAAACCGATTTCGCCATCGTCATTGCTGCGTACAAGCGACAGGATAACAATTTCCTTTTCCTGCCCCTGGAAACTATCGATTGTACTTATTCGCATTGCATTTGGCAATATTTCTTTTGCAGCGCTTACCTGCCCTGAATAGGGTGAAATGAACGCTGTCTGAAGCACGTTAAGCTCTTCTGACTCTACTATCTTCAGTGCAATCGAAAGTTCCCCTTCATTTTGCAAACTCATTCCATTACCGCCCTGTGTTTCATTATAGCCTGAGCCCGCGGTGTCAATAAAACTAATGTGCACTCCCGTGTCGGCAAGATGCATTGCAGTTGCTAATAATCCCTTATAAAAATAGGAACCTGAAAATCCTGCAATGGAAGCACGCATGCGATATTGAGTGTTCAGCAGAAAAACATGTTCTATGGCTCTCACACAAACTTCAAGAATAGATGCATTTAAGCCCAACATCCCAGCCTCATGACTAAGAACAGTGGGCGGCAATTGAAGATGATCACCAGCTAAAACATACTTATTTGCCAAGGGAAATATACACCACGCAAGCGGTTCAATACATTGCCCTGCTTCATCTATCACCAGCGTTTCAAAATTTATACGATTGAGTTTAGCATCATACAAACCTATCGGTGTGCCGCAAATAACCTGTGCTTCTTCATATAATTTTTCTTCATTATAGGCCTGCAGTTTTTTTATTTCAGTCCGTATATTTTTTACTTCTTTAAACAAAAGATTACGCTGTTCTCTCTCTGCTTTTCCGAAACTGCGCTTATATTTCAGTGCCATTCGCCTGAATTCCTCTGCTCTTTTTTTAAGCGTTTTTATTTCTTTTTGCTGCCTCGCATTGGAGAGCTTACCCTCTGGCGTATGCGAAAATATTTCATCGTCTACCTTGCTTGTGTTTCCCAATCTCAATATTGAGATATTTGACCGGATAAGGCCTTTTGCGATATTATCAACAGCGGTATTGCTCGGGGCGCTTACCAATACCTTCTCCCCTTTTTTTACCAATTGCAAAATAGCTTCTAACAAAGTGGTGGTCTTACCGGTTCCCGGTGGTCCATGTACAATAGCAATCTTTTCATTTTGCAGAATGGCTCTTATTGCCTGTCGCTGGCTATCGTTCAATTGTTGATTGACAAATGTTGTTTCTGCTGCGTCTGTAGTCTTACCGTTATCTTCAAATTTATCGCGGTGCAATTCCTCAAATAATGAATACAGCTTTTTATTATTCTCCAGGTTAGTCAACACGGTTTTCATAATGGAGATAGTGCGCACATCGGGGGCTAATTTTATACCGACATTGTCTTCTTCAATCCAATCAGGAAAATCGGGAGCGAACAGGCGAAACTCACCTGCTTTACCATCAAGGCTAATAAGTATGCCTTTCACCGGTTCTTCGCCTGCGCAAAAACATTCAATTGCAGCGCCATCTCTAAATTGGTTAATATCTCCAGGAAAGGGAAGCCTGAATGTAATCTCAGGATAATCAGCATAACCAAAATTTTTACGGATAACGCTGATGGGGTGCAACGCAAGTCCTTCTGCTTTCAGCGATTTTAAAGTATGCAGCTGATCAAAGCTATAACGCTTTACTTCTTCTTTCTCCTCTAAAGAAACAGCAGCAAGCAGTTGCTTGATATATTGATGAGTTACTGGCATCGTGTGAAAATACACCTGCCTGGGAAAATAAAAAATAGAATGAGCAAACTACATAGGCGATAACTATCGCCAGTCTTTCGGTACTGATACATTCTATAAAAAGAAAAATTACAACTACACTTTCAAATCACCTTCAATAGAGTCATCGAGGGTTTTACCCATTATAGCGCCTGCAACTCTTTTTACCAGGCCAACCGCCATATTATGTTTAGTATCCCAATAATAACCTTCGGCAGGTGTCACTTTTATTACCGATATACGTCGATCATCCACCCCTTCGGTAAACCATGTTTTTAGAATAGGCTCCCACAACTCTTTTATTTTTTCTTTGTCTTCGCTTATGGTTGCGTTGCCATAAATATTTAAAAAGTCTGAATAGTCCGACCCCTGGAATAACAATTGCACGGCGCTATCAGCCGCTATGTCACTGTTCTTATAGCTGTCATTTGCACTTAAAAACCAGAAGCAACCTTCCTCATCTAATTTTCGTACCGACATTGGCCTTGTTGCAAATGGCTGTCCTGTATTAATCTTCGTACAAAAGAAACAGGTGGATGCTTTATCGGTAAGTTCTTTCATCTTTTTTAAAGCATCTGTTCCCAGAAGGCTTTCAAAATTTTCTTCTCGCTGTTGTTGATTTATGCTGTCCATTTTTTTAAGTTTAAATTGAAAAGATATTTTTCATAATACACCTAACAAAATCGAAATGGATAAGGTTTAATAATTCCCGGGATTTATTTTCATTTTTTATTTAAAATATTACAGTGATTGTGAATAGTAATAAAGGGAATTAAAAAATACTTGCCGTTTTTTAATCTTAATTACCTGCACTTTTTTATGTAGCTTTTCACTCTCCAATCAAATTGCTTGAAACGATTATAAAAATCAACCTCGTGAAAAAAATCCTCTTTTTGTCTGGCATATTATGTATCATTCTTATAATAAGTTGTACTTCTTCCCGCAGGGTACATGATGCAAAAGCCAATGCGCTGTTTAATGAATGGCTGGGACATTCTAAATCAGAATTAGTAAACCAATGGGGCCAGCCTGACAGCGTAAGCGCGGATGGGAAAAATGGTCAGATACTCTTGTATAAAGAACACCTGGATTATGTAAGTGTAATGAACGGAAATTATACAGGCCCTCAATATTCTTTTAAAAAGGAAATGTTTATAAACAGTGACAGTACTATTTATTATTGGAAGGCCTGGCGAAGAAAATGAACAAGCGTCCGGAACCTGTTTCTTTACTGCTCTTTTCTCTATACATTCTTAAGCCTTTCTTTAATATCCAGTTGAAATTTTCTTGCATAGTCTTTTGCAACATCATAGCCCGCATCTGCATGTCGTATTACACCAAGCCCCGGATCGTTACGTAATACGCGGCTTAGCTTATCCGCAGCTTCATCAGTACCATCTGCAACTATAACCATTCCTGCATGAATACTGTAACCCATACCCACACCACCACCGTGGTGAAGGCTCACCCAACTGGCTCCGCCTGCAGTATTCATAAGTGCATTCAGCACTGGCCAATCCGCCACCGCATCACTGCCATCAAGCATTGCTTCCGTTTCCCTGTTGGGACTTGCGACGGAACCTGTGTCAAGATGGTCACGTCCAATTACGATGGGCGCTATCACTTTGCCTGTTCTTACCAACTCATTAAAAGCAAGCCCGGCTTTCTCTCTATCCCCCTGCCCTATCCAGCAAATACGTGCGGGCAATCCCTGGAAAGCAATTTTTTGCTGCGCCATTTTTATCCAGCGTATCATACCATCATTTTCCGGAAATAAATTGATCATCACTTCGTCCGTTATGGCAATATCATTCGGGTCGCCACTCAATGCAGCCCACCGAAAAGGGCCCTTGCCTTCGCAAAAAAGGGGGCGTATGTATGCAGGAACAAAACCGGG
>JBDTSD010000020.1:0-41106 GCA_039931355.1 Ginsengibacter sp. | reverse complement strand
TAAATGAGACGTTGTCTATTTGTGACAGGGCTTACCTGCTGATAGAAGGAAAAATATTTATAGAAGGCACCGCTGAAGAACTGGCGAAAGATGAGCAGGTCCGCCGCTTATACCTGGGTCGAAATTTTGAACTGAAGCGTAAAGATTACCTGCATACGGATGCAATGAAATAAAGCCGCTGAAATTAATTTAGACAACTATATAGGAAGAAGTTGAGATAAGATTTTTTTTGCACCCTTATATTAGCGATAGGGAATTTATTTGTTAGGAAATTTACATATCTACTAAAAAATAAATAGCAATATTATGAAAAGAATTGATGAAATTAAAGCTGTTGTTTTGAAAATTACGCATTTTGAGAGAAGCGATAATGCGAATATCCTTTGGCCTTTACCCGATAAATTAAGTCGATTACTAGCCCTTTATCATGTGCAATCTGAAAATCAGAGATTTCTTAACCACATCAATGAAGTCTGTATCGAAATGCTCAAAAATTTAATAAAAGATTGCACGGATTGTTTTGGTAAAAATGAAGAATTTATAAACCTAACCGTTAAACAGGTTAAAGAGTATGCTTCAAAAACTGTGAATAAGTTTAAGACAGCATGTGATTTTTTTAACGAACCTATGATTTTAGATCAAGAAGTATAAGCAAAAAATATAAACTCAAAGCGTAAATTATAGGCTTTGAGTTTAACTTTAGATCGATGCATAATCGGGCTTAATATTTTTCGGTGATTAAGCAGGGGACAACGCAGAAAAACATGATTAGGGTTATTATTACTTCGATTTATATAGTTGGCGTAATAATACTATGTCTATTTTTGACTCCAGTTCATCACCATGCTTCTTATGACAATTCAATAACATGGATGGAGTATTCAAATATTTTTGCAAAAGATGAAGACATAATATTTCAAAGGTTTTTTTTGGAATTAGTTATATGGACTACTATATGCGGAGCATTCTTTTTTGGATTTAAAAATTTAAAAATTTACCATAAAGATTAATATTCTTTTGACTTATTTTTCTAACTGCTATATAGTATAGTTACCTTAGTCTATCCTTTCCCGTTATTGAAACACAGTATCCACCTATGAATGGTTTAGAGAGAATTTAAATTAATAGAAAATCATTTCACTTAAATAAATGAAGCTACTCAGCCCTGCCATATCACGATTAGCGAGATTACGCCTGTGGGGTGTGCAAAACTGGATTGATAATCCGGTATCGGCTCAGCGGGATGTATTGCAGCATCTTGTAACCCAGGCTCAGTATACTGAGTTTGGACGCAGGTATAAATTTTCAAAACTCTTCACCATTAAAGATTTTAAAAACGAAGTACCTATTCATGAGTACGACGATATAAAACCATACATTCTCCGCATGATGAATGGGGAGGAAAATATTTTATGGAATACCCCGATCAACTGGTTTGCAAAAAGCAGCGGTACTACTTCCGAGAAAAGCAAGTTTATACCTGTAAGCGAAGAGAGCCTGAAAGACACGCATTTCATGGGATCGAAAGATGTGCTTACAAATTACTATAATAATTTTCCTGATAGTGATCTCCTGACAGGCAAAAGTCTCGTAGTGGGAGGAAGCCACCAGGTACATAGTTTTAATGAGGAAGTCCAGTACGGGGATCTAAGTGCCGTGTTGATGCAAAATACTCCCTTCTGGGGGCATTGGATTCGCACCCCCGATCTTAGCATAGCCTTACTTGATGAATGGGAGAGTAAGATTGAACAGCTTGCGCAAAGTACCATCAATGAAAACGTAACCTCCATGGCGGGCGTTCCTACATGGACCATCGTATTGATAAAACGAATACTTGAAATTGCGCAAAAGAAAACTTTGAAGGAGGTATGGCCCAATCTCGAATTATATATTCATGGTGGGGTTTCGTTTACTCCATACCGTGAGCAGCTTAATCACCTAATTGGCGCACCAATAAATTACCTGGAAATTTACAATGCCAGTGAAGGTTTTTTTGCTGCGCAAAATGAACCAGGTGATGAGGGAATGCTACTTTTTACCGAACATGGAATTTTTTACGAGTTTATGCCTGTAGAAGAATATGCAAAGAAAAAGCCGGTTACCATTGGATTAAAACATGTAGAGCTAAATAAAAACTACGCCCTGGTAATTAGTACCAACGGGGGCTTATGGCGCTATCTTGTAGGGGATACGGTACAGTTTACTTCTCTCCGGCCTTTTAAAATAAAAGTTACAGGTAGAGTAAAACATTATATGAATGCCTTTGGCGAAGAAGTGATAGTTGAAAATTCAGACAAGGCCATCGCTATGGCTTCAGAAAAAACTAATGCTGTCGTTTGTGATTATACAGCAGCACCGATATTTTTCAGCGAGCATGAAAACGGCGCCCACGAATGGCTGATCGAATTTGATAAACCACCGTTGGATATAAATAAATTTACTGCAGAGCTTGATGCTGCCCTTAAATCAGTAAACAGCGATTATGAAGCAAAGCGATACAAAAATATCGCTCTCCGCAGCCCGCTTATTCATGTATTAAAAGCAGGGACTTTCAGGGAATGGCTAAAAAGAAAAGGAAAGCTGGGTGGACAACATAAAGTGCCGAGGCTTAGTAATGAAAGAAAATTAGTCGAAGAAATTCTTGCCATGATAAATAGCTAATTTAAAAGGAAAATTTTTTACCCATATTGATTAACCCTGATAACGATTATCTTAATTATGAAACTCTTAGAAAATAGACTTGCGATTATAACCGGCGGTAGCCGAGGCATAGGTGAAGCTATAGCAATTAAATTTGCTGAAAACGGCGCCAGTGTTGCGTTCAGTTATGTAAGCAGCGATGAAAAAGCCAAAGCACTGGAAGAAAAATTAAAAACTTTTGGTGTAAATGCGAAAGCTTATAAAAGCAACGCTGCTAATTATGAAGAATGTGAAGCGCTGGTAAACGACGCGGTGAAAGAATTTGGTGGCGTGGATATCTGCGTAAATAATGCGGGTATTTCAAAAGACAATCTTTTATTGCGTATGACACCGGAACAGTGGGATGAAGTAATAACCACTAATCTCAAAAGTGTTTACAATATGACCAAGCAGGTTATTCGCCCAATGATGAAAGCAAGAAAAGGAAGCATTATAAATATGAGTTCAATTATTGGTATGCGGGGTAATGCAGGCCAGAGCAGCTACGCAGCAAGCAAGGCGGGAATAATTGGATTTACAAAATCGATAGCTGCAGAGTTGGGCAGCCGCAATGTACGATGCAATGCAATTGCTCCGGGTTTTGTTGAAACAGACATGACACATTATTTAAAAGAGGGGGAGGCTGCCAAATCTTTCCTTGATAAAATTCCATTAGGCCGCTTCGGCCAGGCAAGCGAGATTGCCGATGTTACTTTATTTCTTGCAAGCGATATGAGCTCCTATGTTACCGGCCAGGTAATAAGTACTTGTGGCGGATTGAACATGTAATTACCTTAGTTGTTTATGATTGATAAAGATTTATTAACATGATTGCTTTTGTTTTTACAGGCGCTAAGCTTTAAATTTGCGCCCTTGTATGGCTAAAAAAATTATTACCATATTTTTTCTCTCGGTGTTCCTTATACAGTTGTTACCAATTCGTGAGGTTGGTAAATTAATTGCGGGAGCTACTATGACGGAAGAACTACCTGAATCCGGCGCTTCAAAATCAACTGTGGATGCCAAATGGTTTCTTACGCATACCCATTATGGCGATAATACGGCTTTGAATAGTACGGGTCTATCTCAATACATTCATTTTTCAGAAACGCTCCCCTTTCGTTTGCCAAGCGATGTGCAAACTCCCCCGCCAAATATCTTTTGCTAATATTTCTGTTTACATAATTATTTGACTGTTGCTTTTTGTCACAGCTGATAATATTATTTCTATTCAAAAAAATATTTACAATGCAAAAGATTTTTAAAAATTTTGGTGCAGATCTGTCTGCATCATTAGTAGTGTTTTTGGTGGCCTTACCATTATGCCTCGGTATCGCTTTAGGCTCCGGTGCGCCGATGTTTGCCGGTATTATCGGAGGTATTATCGGAGGGATAGTGATCGGATCTCTTAGTGGTTCGTCACTAAGCGTGAGTGGCCCTGCGGCAGGCCTCACAGTAGTCGTTGCTACGGCCATTGTTACCCTGCCATCCTTTGAAGCTTTTTTACTCGCAGTAGTTATTGCAGGAGTTTTCCAGGTTTTATTGGGCTTTTTTAAAGCTGGTGTTATTGGCGATTACATTCCCTCCTCGGTTATAAAAGGAATGTTGGCTGCTATTGGCCTTATTTTAATTTTAAAGCAAATTCCCCATTTAATCGGTTACGATGCGAATTTTGAAGGGGATGATTCATTCATTGAAAAGAATGATGAGAACACTTTTAGCAGTATTATACAATCGATAAAAAGCAGCGCACCGCTTGCAATAATCATAGGTGTTATCTCCCTGCTTATTCAAATATTATGGGACAAAGTTTTGGTAAAAAAAGGTAAGATATTTAAGCTGATACCCGCCCCGTTAGTGGTTGTGTTGTCAGCGATATTCATCAATTTATTATTCCTGAACCTGGATCATCCGTGGTCGCTGAAAGATAATCATATAGTAGCTATTCCTGTAGCAGCATCATTAAATGAGTTTACTTCTTTTTTTACATTTCCTTCTTTTGATTTCATACTTAATTCAAATGTGTGGAAGGCAGCATTTACCATTGGACTCGTTGCCAGTCTTGAAACACTGTTGAATATTGAAGCATCAGATGAAATGGATCCTTATAAAAGAGTAACGCCTACCAACAGGGAATTAAAGGCGCAGGGAATAGGAAATATCTTTTCCGGAATGCTGGGCGGGCTGCCGCTTACATCAGTTATAGTAAGAACCTCTGCAAATGTAAGTGCCGGCGCAAAGTCAAAATTATCGAGCGTAATGCATGGTATTCTTTTATTGCTGAGTGTGGCTTTCATACCAAAGCTGCTGAACCTGATTCCGCTTTCTGCTCTTGCTGCGGTACTTATTTACATTGGTTATAAACTGGCAAAGCCATCTATCTTCAAAGCTTTTTATAAAAAAGGATTTGACCAGTTTTTGCCGTTCGTTATTACTGTTACCGCTATTTTATTTACAGACTTGCTTTCAGGAATACTGATCGGGATTGCCGCGGGTCTATTCTTTTCTTTCAGAAGTAATTTCAAAACTTCAGTGTTTGTTGTGCATGATGAAAACAAAGACCAAAACAAATATTTATTCAGGTTAAGAAAAGACGTTTCTTTTTTAAATAAACCTATTTTGAAAAAGAAGCTTGAAGAAGTGCCTTCAGATTCCTTTGTAATGATTGACGCCTTACGTGCGGATTTTATTGATAGGGATGTGATAGAAGTCATCAATGACTTTCTGAAACACGCCCACTTGAAAAATATAAAAGTGGAGGTGAAGAAAAGTTTACAAAAAACAATGCACCAGCATTTTTCTGATGACTATATCATTATTGAAGAGACGGTTGAAACTTCTATTTCTGTTGAAAATAGTTAGTTTCTCGTATATCCACTTTTTTTCAATTTTAAGAAAGTGGACGGAATGTGGGTTTTTTTTATTCATTTTAATTAAATTATCAAATATGACTTCATATAACAAGCTTTTATTAGCTAATAAAGAATGGGCACAGGAGCAAATAACAGGTGACCCCAATTTTTTTAAAAGATTATCTGCTTTACAAACTCCGGAATTTTTATGGATAGGATGCAGTGATAGCCGCGTTCCTGCAGATAAAATCACAGGCACACAACCCGGTGAAATATTCGTGCACAGGAATATTGCAAACATGGTGATTCATACCGATGTCAACTTATTAAGCGTACTGGATTTTGCAGTGAATCACTTAAAAGTGAAACATGTAATCATTTGTGGCCACTATGGTTGCGGCGGTATAAAAGCAGCAATGACAAATCACGACTATAAATATATTCTTAACATGTGGCTACGAAATATTAAAGATGTTTATCGCTTGCACAGGGAAGAATTAAATGCTATAGGTGATGAAGAAGCCCGTACAGACAGGCTTGTAGAGCTAAATGTAATCGAGCAGGTAATGCATCTTTCAAAAACTTCCATTATTCAAAGAGCGTGGCAAAATGAGCAACGTCCACATCTGCATGGATGGGTATACGGGCTAAAAGATGGACTGATAAAACCTGTTTTCGAAATGGAAGCAGGAACGCATATAGATCCTCTTTTTGAATATGATGATTTATAAAAAAAATTCCCCTCTAACGAGGGGATTTTTTATTTGGTTTTTATCTGAAGTTTTGCAATAGCATTTTTTGAGGAGTCGGTTAAAATTAACCTGCCACTTATAGCTGCCCTCTCATTAAGCAATGTGTCCCAATGTTCGGTTCCTTTCCAGAAATTTTTTTTCATTTCAGCCTGCGCTTCTGTACTTGAATGAGCCAAAGTATTTGCAAGCCTGTAAACTGATTCGTCCATATTATGAACCGATTCATGCACTTCCGCAAACAATCCTTTTTTCTTCCCCCAATCAGCGTTTCTCCAAAGCGTTGCATCAATAGCCAATTGGCTAAAAGCGGAAAGCCCGATTTTTCTCTCAACCGCCGGCCCTACTACAAAAGGGCCAATGCCAATGGAAAGTTCGCTTAATTTTATTTCAGCAGTGCTTACAGCGATTGCATAATCACATGCGGCTGCAATGCCTACGCCACCACCAACACACTTCCCCTGGATGCGGCCAATAATAAGTTTATTGCATTTACGCATACCATTAATAAGATTGGCAAAGCCCTGGAAAAAATGCAATCCTTCTTTTTCAGTTTTCAGATTGCTTAACTCTGCAAAGCTTGCTCCTCCGCAAAAAGCGCCATCCCCGCCACTCTTGAGAATAATCACTTTTGTTTCATGGCTGGAGGCATAATGAATTTCCTGTGTTATCTCTTCCAAAATTTTTCCCGGTAATGAATTCCCTTTCGGATGAAAAAACTCAATTGTTGTGATGCCATGCTCTGTATGGGACTTTACGTAACCTTCTTTAAATTCATGAATCATAAAAAAACTATTGTAACAATGAAAAATTTTATGGGTTAGTGAAATCGGCTTTTTAAAAACTTATAATCAACCGTTGATAAGATTTTCATTATGCATGATGTACTAAATTTTGCATGCAAATGAAACCATTTTTATTTTATAAAATTAATGCTTCTTTCTAACCATTGTCAAGATTGTTGCGACACCTATAACCGGCTCTTCTGTTGTATCCAAAATTTCTACGTACCATTTTACAATGCCCTTTGGTATATTCCATCCTTTCTTATTATTTCCACCAGGGTCTTCTTCTTTCAACTCCTGTTCAATTTTTTCTTTGCAGGTAAAACGAACATAAATTTCATGACCCGGATAAACAGGTTTTATAAAACGCAATTCATCAATTCCATAATTTAGCAGCACTGGATTTTTTTCATAACTATCTACAAATAAACCGGCGGCAGCACTTAATAAAAAATAACCGTGAGCAACCTGCTGATCAAACATGGTGTTTTCAAAATCGGTTGTTTTTATATGAGCATAAAAATGATCGCCACTCAGGTCAGCGAATTTATCTATGTCCTCGCTTGTGATTAGTCTTCTGCCTGTTACAAGCTGGTCGCCAATGTTCAACTCTTCAAAATATTTTTTGAAGGGATGTTCACCAGTAACATCTCCTTTAGCATTTGGATGATATACGTTAGTAATTGCCGTGAGCATAGTAGGAGAGCCCTGCACTGCAACCCGCTGCATATAATGTTTAACACCACGCAGTCCACCCATTTCTTCACCACCACCTGCACGGCCAGGCCCACCATGAACAAGCAATGGCAAAGGGGAGCCATGCCCCGTGCTCTCTTTAGCACAATCACTATTGAGCACTAAAATCCTACCATGATGTGTGCCTGCACCAAGGATATAGTCTCTCGCAAAATTTTCATTCGATGTTACAACAGAACTGCATAATGAACCCTTTCCTTTTTTTGCAAGGGCAATCGCTTCATCAATATCCTTGTAAGGCATAATAGTACTTATGGGCCCAAAAGCTTCTACGTTATGAACCTCATTAGCTTCAAAAGGACGGTTATTTATTAAAAGAAGCGGACTCATGAATGCGCCTTTTTTTGCATCAGCATCTATCAGCTCAACACTATCAAGACTGCCATATATTATTTGAGACGAAGCTAAAAGTTTTTGCACCTGTTCCAGTACTTCTTTTTTTTGAGACATGCCTGCAAGAGATCCCATTCTTACTGTGTCGTTTTCAGGATTTCCTATGGTTGTTTGTGCCAATGATTTACTTATCGCTTTCCATACATCTTCCATTTTATTTTCAGGAACAAATATTCTCCTGATTGCTGTACACTTTTGTCCTGCTTTGGAAATCATTTCTTTTCTTACCTCTTTAATAAAGATATCCCACTCCGGCATGCCGGGCGATACATCATTGCCGAGAACAATACAGTTAAGAGAATCTGCTTCAAGATTGAATGGCACATTCTCCGTCATTACAAAAGGATTGGCTTTCAATTTTAAGCCCGTAGACGCAGAGCCTGTAAAAGTGATAATATCCTGCGAAGTAACGTGGTCAAGTATATCGCCGGCGCTACCGCATATTAATTGCAAAGCACCTTCGGGCAAAATTTTGGAAGAAATAATTTCTCTTACGACAGCTTCTGTAAGATAAGACGTAATTGAAGCGGGCTTTACAACTGCGGCTACGCCTGCCAATAAGTTAACAGCGATTTTCTCCAGCATGCCCCACACAGGAAAGTTAAAAGCATTGATATGAATAGCAACACCTTCCTTAGGCAATAGTATATGTTGCGCTGCAAAAGTTCCGCCCTTGCTAAGGCCAATGTTTTCTCCATCCAATGCAAAAATTTCATTGGGCAGTTTTCTTCTCAATGATGCATTTGAAAAAAGATTACCAATCCCTCCCTCAATATCAACCCAGCTATCAGCACGTGTAGCACCCGTTTTATAGCTAATGGAATAAAACTTTTCTTTTCTCTCAAGGAGGTGAAGCGCTAACGCTTTCAACATAAGTCCTCTTTGTTGAAACGTCATTTTTCTAAGCGCAGGACTTCCTTTTGTTCTTCCATAGTCAAGAATGGAAGCAAAATCTAATCCTTTCGTAGTAGCAAAAGCAACTACTTCGCCGTTTATTGCGTTGTACAATTCCTGTCCATCGCCATCTCCTTCTATCCAATGGCCGGTTATGTAATTTCCTAATTTCTTCACCAGTAGCTTTTTGTTTCAAAATTAACCATACTTCGCTTAACACATTCAGTGACGAATGTTTGTTAAATTTGAAAAATTAAATGACAGTTATGAGTATAGCAGAAATGAAGCAAAAGATTAATAAGAAGGTTGATGAACTTGATGAAGCACAACTACAGATTGTAATTGATGTAATCGAAAAAATAGATAACGTAAAGGCAGAAATACCTTCTGACATAGCATCAATTTTTGAAGAAGCTGTAGCCAGGTATGGAAATGTATTGCAAAAGTTAGCTCAATGATTTCTAAAAATGAAATTTTAAGGCTTCATAAATTATCAATTGAAAAATTTGGCGGAGCTCATGGAATAAGAGACGAAGGGATGCTTGAATCAGCTACAGCAAGACTTTTCAAACTTTTGGTGGTGAAGATTTATATACAACTCCAATAGAGAAAGCTGCTGCTATTTTAGAAAGCATTATTATTAATCACCCGTTTGTAGATGGTAATAAACGAACGGGTTTTTTAGCAATGTTTGCCATACTAAAAAAGTCAAATCTTAGTCTAATAGCAAAAGAAGCGAATGCATATGCAACAATGGTTTTGGTTTCAACAGGAGAAATTAGATTTGAGCAAATTGTTGAATGGCTTAATGCAAATGTTGAAAGTGTTTGACAAAATATTATTCAACTAATCCAAATTGCCGGAGATGATGCAAGGCATGCTTGTGAAGCAATTGCACGTTCATTCTATAATCAAGATCTCCGAAGAAGGCATTTCCTGTAATGAATTCGGGATTTTTATTAAACGTCTCGAAAAAATAATCGAGTTCTTTTTGCAACTTGTCAATAGCCGAAGCTATATCCGGCTGGCGAAGTGGTATTCCTTTTTCAGGTATTAAAGGGTTTGCTGTATTTTGTTTAAATGGGATTTCACTCATTAAAAACTCCCTTGATTTCTGAAGTCTCTCACCTTCGTTCAGGCTTGGTAAAATTAATTTGCCACTTGCATTTTTTACAGCATCAGCAAAATGCTCAATCATTTGCTGCGCATTCATTATTCCCCATTTTGCATTTTCATCGCCCTTTAATTTTTTTAAAAGAGGAATAAATTCTGATTTTAAAAAAGCTTCTTTTGCTGCAATCATTATGATAAATAGATTAGTTATGAAATTTTTCTTTTTTTCATCCTGAGATCAATTTCCGTAATTAACGCAGCGAAAATTTCCTCAACGGTGCCTTCACCCTTAATCATTACAACTTTGTTTGCTTTTCTGTAATACTCAGCAACCGGCGCAGTTTTTTTATTGTATTCAACAATGCGGTGGCGTATTACCAGTTCATTATTATCATCACTACGGCCACTGGTTTCGCCACGTTTTACAAGTCTTGTTACAAGCTCCTCCTCTGATACATCCAATGCAAGCATCACGCTAATAGAAGTATTTTTCAGTTCCAGTAATTTATCTAACGCCTGTGCCTGTGTGGCAGTGCGTGGGAAACCATCAAATAAAAATCCTCGTGCAGTGGGGTTCTCATCAAGAGCATAGCTTATCATTCCAATAACCACTTCATCAGGAACAAGCTGCCCTTTATCCATAAATTTTTTTGCTTCTATGCCGAGAGGAGTTTTGCGTGCAATTTCACTTCTTAGAAGGTCGCCCGTAGAAAGATGTTTTAAATTGTACCTCGCAATAAGCTTTTCCGACTGCGTACCTTTTCCACTGCCCGGGGGGCCAAATAAAATAAGATTGAACATACTTCTTAAAACAATGTGAATGCCAAATATAATGGATGGATTTCGAAATTCCTTAAGCCTGCCTTATTGATACCAAAAAGTAAAGCAAATACAGATGATGATCTTCGGGGAACAGCAAAACTTGCATAGTAAAAAAATTGTCATCAAATACTTAAGATCTTCCGGTAAACGCTTTTCGCAACAGGGCAACAATCAGCGTAAAAATCGCTGAACCTAATACTGCCCAAATTATGGGAAACGGTTTGCCATCGATACTAATTTCAAAAAAATGTGGCAATCCCATTTTGCCCGCTATCCATAAGCCAATATAAGCGCCTATAAAACCAACGAAAATTGAGACAAGGCAGCCGCCAAGATCGTAACCTGCGATTGACTGGCCTATGCCGCCGCATATTGCGGCTATGAGTAAGAGTATCAAAAATCCGAATAGAGTCATAATTAAAATTTTACTGAAATATAAAATGATTTTTTGAGAAAATGTCAGCAATTGAAATTTATTAAAGCCTTATAAGTTTACCTGAATTTTTCAGAAAATTACCTTTTTTGTAATAATTATTTAAATAAAATCTTGTTCCGATTACAACAGCTACTCACTTATTTTTTTAAATCTTTTGCGGCATCTTCATCAATGAACCAATACAGTTCACCATCTTCAGGCTTTATAGTTTGGGCAGGTAAAGTTTTGGGTTCGTAAGGTCCCTCAATTATGCGTTTTAATACTGACGACTTATTTGCGCCCTTTACCATAAAAGCAATATTTGAAGCCCTGTTTACAATTTCCGGGGTCAGAGTGATCCGGTACATTTGCTGCTTTTCATTATACACGGATTCTACCCATGCACCATGCCTTTCAAGTATTGCAGAACCAGGGAAAACAGACAGGGTGTGTCCGTCATCACCAACGCCTAACAGAACGAGATCAAAGCTTTTATTTGTGTTACCAAAATAGGTGTGTAGAATTTTTTCATATTCCTTTGCGGAAAAAATGGGTTCAATATCCGTACGGATTTTATGAATTTGGGCGGCAGGAATATCAATAGCATTTATTAAATAATCAAAAGCCATTTTTGCGTTATTCCTTTCATCGCTAAACGGCAGAGCTCTTTCATCTCCCCAAAAAATATGTACTCTCTTCCAGTTTATTTTATCAACGTACTTTTCCGAGCTCAATTTTTTGAACAATAATTTTGGTGTATCTCCGCCTGATAAAACCAATGTAAAAAATTCCTGGTTCAGCAAAGTGGATTGTACAAGATTGCATAGCCAGATTGCTAATCCATCACCTAATTCTTCATCTGTATTATAGATTTTAAGATTCATTTTTTTTGTTTTCTTTTTGTTGGCAGCGTTGCCCAATTATGCCCATCTCTTGCGATGAGGGCCTCTGCGTCTTCAGGCCCCCATGAGTCCGGGGAATAATTAGGAAAATCCATTGGCTTGCGTGCCTGCCACACTTCCAATATCGGCATTACTATTTTCCACGCCGCCTCTACCTGGTCAGCACGCATAAATAAAGTTGCATCACCATCCATCACATCATAAAGGAGAGTTTCGTAAGCTTCAGGGTCTTCACCATCATATTCATCTTTATAATTGAAAATCATATCCACGGGATTAAGGATCATTGCCTGCCCGGGCCGCTTCGATTGAAACCGAAGGCAAATATCCATCTCGGGCGATATGCTTATTGAAAGCCTGTTTGGCCTCCATGTCTCGGCTGCTTCTTTAGGAAAAGCAAATGCAGGTGCTGGCTTAAACTGGATGGTGAGGGAGGTATTTTTTTCATGTAAATGTTTACCTGTCCTTACATAAAAAGGAACACCTTGCCAGCGCCAGTTATCTATAAAAAACTTAACTGCCGCAAAGGTTTCTGTATTAGATTCCGGGTCAACATTCTTTTCCTCCCGGTAACCAGGAACCTCTTCGCCGTGCATCCACCCCTCGCCATATTGGCCGCGTGCAGCGTATTCATATACTTCTTCTTTAGTTATCTTTCGCAGGGCGTGCAACACATCTACTTTTTTATTTCTTATTTCATTTGCATCAAAAGATACAGGGGCTTCCATGCCAATCATACACAGCAATTGAAGAATGTGGTTCTGCACCATATCTCTCAAGGCTCCCGAGGTTTCATAATAACCGCCGCGGCCTTCTACGCCTACGGTTTCTGCTGCAGTTATTTGTACATGTTCAATATAATTCCTGTTCCATATCGGCTCAAATAATGCATTGGCAAACCGAAGGGCTAATAAATTTTGAACAGTTTCCTTACCGAGGTAGTGATCAATGCGAAAAATTTGTTCTTCGTCAAAGTATTCGCTAAGCATCAGGTTCATGGCTTTTGCACTTTCGAGGTCGTGTCCGAAAGGCTTCTCAACAACTATGCGGGTACATTTAGCATCGTGACAAAATTTTAAAGTGCCCAGGTGTTTCACTATTTCAGGAACCAACTGCGGCGCCACCGCCATATAGAAAATTATATTTGGATGTGTGCCAAATTCTGCCTCTTTATCTTTTACTATCTTTTCAATTTTCATGTAGTCAGCTGCATCCTTTACGTCCATTTGAAGGTAACTGATATGGGATGAAAATTTTTTCCAACTATCTGCTTCTGCTTTTCTGCGTGAAAAATTGTCTATTCCTTCTTTAAGATGTTTCTCGTACTCACCATCTTTATAATCTGACCTGGCAATACCAACAATTCCAAAATTGTCGGCCATTGCATTATCAATAAAAAGATTGAATAAAGCAGGATTGAGTTTCCTATAGTTGAGATCTCCGCTTCCTCCAAAAATAAAAATAAGAGACGGGGATAATTTTTTATAATCTAACATTTATTTTAGTTTGTATCAATAGGCTTTGTGGAAACGGTTTCAGGTGCAGTTTCCCATTCCGAATGAAAAATCCCTTCCTGGTCCACTCTTTGGTAAGTGTGTGCCCCAAAAAAGTCCCGCTGTGCCTGCACAAGGTTAGTTGGCAAAAGCTTTCTACAATATGCATTAAAATAATTAAGAGAAGACATAAGGCCGGCAATAGGATAGTTGTTAAGTGCTGCTATGGAAACTGTCTTTTGAAGACCTTCTAATTTTTGCGTCAAAGTTTCAGCGATGTTTTTATCAAGGAGAAGATTTTTTAAACCTTCATTTTCGTAAGCTTTTTTAAACTGTGCCAATAAGCCAGACCGTATAATGCATCCTCCTCGCCAAACACTCACCACTTCCGGCATTGGGATATTCATTTTTAATTCCGCTGACGCTGTAGTAAGCAAAGCAAGCCCTTGCGCATAACTTATGACGGTTGCAAAATAAAGTGCATCATGCAAATGGCCTGCAAACCCGTCTTTACCGGCATCTATTTTTTGCGTTTCGTTTTTGTAGATGCCTGAAGCCTCATTTCGTTCTTCAATAAGGGAAGATAAATTACGCATCATTACCGCCGCATCAATAGTAGGAATGGGCATAGGCAAATCAAGTCCTTCCTGCGATGTCCATTTGCCTGTACCTTTCGCACCGGCCTTATCGAGTATCATATCCACGAGATAATTTCCCGTTTCCTTATCATCTTTTCGCTCAAAAATCTTTGCCGTTATTTCAAGTAAAAAAGATTTCATTTCGCCGCTATTCCAATCCTCAAATGTTTTATGAAGCTCTTCATTGGTATAGCCAAGGCCATTATGCAATAAGTCATAGCACTCGCTTATCAATTCCATTATCGCATACTCGATACCGTTATGAACCATTTTTACATATTGGCCGGCCGCGCCTTTTCCTAAATAACCCACGCATGGTTCGCCATCAACTTTTGCAGCCACTGCTTTCAGCATAGGTTCTACTTGTTTATAAGCTTCTTTGTCTCCGCCTGGCATTATACTTGGTCCTTTCCGGGCGCCTTCTTCCCCACCGGAAACTCCGATACCCATAAAATGTAAACCTTTCTCCTGCAGAACATCTATTCTCCTAAGCGTATCAGTGTAATGGGAATTACCTCCATCAATCACTATATCACCTTTCTCCAGAAGTGGAAGCAGATCCTTTATCACACTATCTACCGGATTACCTGCGGGCACGAGCATCATTATTTTTCGCGGAGGTTTTAAAAGATTTATCATCCCCTCTAGATTATTCACACCTTTTACTGTCGTGTTTTCCTGGGCAGAAGCCTCGAACAATTTTGTTTTATCAGGATTTTTATCATACCCGATTACTGAAAAACCATGATCGGCCATATTAAGCAAAAGATTGCTACCCATTACTCCGAGGCCAACCATTCCGAAATCGTATTTGTTGTCTGGCATTATTATTTTTTAGACTGTAAAATTAGGGAAATTGATTTTTAGCGAACATTGATTATAAATTTCTCCGTTTAATTTGATCTTGAATAATCATGCCAGCGCTTGTAAATGAATTTTAATGACTACGGGGGAAAGAATAATTAATGGGTAGTTTCAAAAACTCACTGAAAGATGGAACAAATCTAAACCGGTGTCTAAGATGAAAAAAAGTTATGAGTAAAAAGACGGGGGATGAGCAATTCAAATTAGAACGGATCAGCAAGTTAGATGATCCATTGAAGGATTAAATAACACTATAGACCGGGAAGTATTTCGGTATTTGATGAACAAGTTTTTGATAAAGGGAGCCAAAGGCAGAATATTGGTAAGAATTGCAGGGATATGAAGTTTAAAATTGATAAACTATTAGTAAGTCATTACCACCATTTGGTCTTGTATTTCTTAACTTTGCTTTTATAATTGATTTTAAATGAACGAGACTATTAAGGCAGAAGCCGTAACGCTAACCTCAAAAGATTTTGCCACCGACCAGGAAGTTCGTTGGTGCCCGGGATGCGGTGATTATTCTATATTGGCGCAGGTGCAAAAAATAATGCCAACTTTAGGAATTCCGAAAGAAAATATTGTAATTATATCCGGCATCGGCTGCAGCAGCCGGTTTCCTTATTACATGAATACGTATGGCATGCACAGCATTCATGGCAGGGCAACAGCAATTGCAGGTGGCTTAAAAGCCAGCCGGCCTGAGCTAAGCGTATGGATAGTGACAGGTGATGGAGATTGCCTCAGCATTGGAGGTAACCATACTATTCATTTGCTTAGAAGAAATTTTGATGTAAATATCCTTTTGTTTAATAATGAAATTTATGGCTTAACAAAAGGGCAATATTCTCCTACAAGTGAACAGAAAAAAGTAACAAAAAGCACTCCTATGGGAAGCATTGATCATCCCTTCAATCCCGTTGCATTGGCTTTAGGTGCAGATGCTTCCTTCGTAGCAAGAAGTATGGACAGGGATCCCAAGCATCTACAGGCAATGATCTTAAGAGCGCAGGGGCACAGAGGCAGTTCATTCCTTGAAATATATCAAAACTGCAATATTTTTAATGATGGCGCATTCGAAATTTTTACCGAGAAAAAATCAAAGCCTGAAGAGGCATTGTTTTTAGAACAAGGCCAACCGCTTGTATTTGGATCCTCAAGAAATAAAGGGATAAAATTAGATGGATACATCCCCCGGGTTGTTGAACTAAACGGTGACGTAAGTGAAAATGATTTGTGGGTACATGATGAGAATGACTTTTACAAAGCCCAAATTCTTACCCGGTTATTTGATGATCCCGCCAAAGAACATCATATGCCTAGACCGTTTGGCGTATTCTTTCGACAGGAGAGGGCTTGTTATGAAGATGTAATGAGTATGCAAATAGAGGAATCTATTAACTCAAAAGGGAAGGGCGATCTAAATAAATTATTAAGAGGAAGAGAAACGTGGACTATAATGTAAAGTTATAAACCATCAATTTTTATTATTTAGAAAAACAAATGGTCTCAGGTCCTGTTGTCGGATTGTCTCCCGGATTACTTTTTCATCAGAAAAAATCTTGTATTTGTTGAGATTGATAACCTCATGGGCGATAATTAAATTATCAATCTTTTCAACAACATAAAGAAGTTCGTGAAGTAATTCTACTTCGTGCTCAATGGCTTTGGGGTTCATTAATTCTTCTTTGAACAACACCAAAAGATCCCGGTTAAATTTGTTCATACAATTGGATAATGGTTTTTTAACTAATATCCCACCATGCCTTTTTTATTTGGGCACCCGCAATTACTTTTTTTTGATGCATTACAGCTAATCGTAAAAACAGATACAATAATTAAGATGATGAGAAGGATTTTGTTTACGTGTTTCATAAAATAGATTCCTAAATTAAACTATTTTCATAAACTATTATTGCAATATTTTGATAAAAGAAAAAAAAAATAATTATGATCGGAGAAAAATTCGCATACTTATTGCGCCACTCGATTGGGGCTTAGGCCACGCAACCCGTTGCATTCCAATAATAAATGAGTTGATTAGGATTGATTGTGAGGTGATTTTAGCAGCCGATGGAGCCGTTTTATCGCTTTTAAAAAAAGAATTCCCGTCTATAAAAATTTTAGCCCTAAAAGGGTATAAGATTCGTTATAGCCATAAAAGAAAATGGCTGTTTTTACAGTTGTTTTTTCAAATCCCCAAAATAGTTTGGATAGTTTTTAAAGAACATTATTGGCTGAAAAAGATTATAAAGGAATATAAGCCTGATATCATTATTTCAGATAATCGCCTGGGATTGTATAGCTCCGGGATTTTTTCGGTATATATAACACACCAACTTGCTATTAAAACGGGAAATTATTTCCTGGATAAGATTGCCAGGCAAATTCATTGTCATTTTATTAAAAAATATGATCAATGCTGGGTACCTGATTTTCAAGACAACGGGCTTGCTGGTGAACTTTCCCATCCAAAAAAATTACCTGCAAACGTGGTTTATATGGGAGCCCTATCAAGGTTTGAAAAATTGCCGGAAGTAAACAAAGTGTACGATATACTAATTTCAATTTCGGGGCCAGAGCCACAACGTACGATTTTTGAAAATATAATTTTTAGCCAGCTCAAATATAACGAACGAAAAATTTTGATAGTAAGGGGTTTACCGGCGCAAGTTGATAATATCAAACCCCCTAATTCTTTTACAGAGGTTATTAATCATCTTTCTGCAAACGGGCTCAGCCGGGCATTTCAACAGGCTGAAATTGTTATTTGCAGAAGCGGATACACGACTATTATGGACCTGGTCAAGATAAATAAAAATGCGATATTGATTCCTACGCCAAGCCAAACAGAGCAAGAATATCTTGCAAAATATCTTATGGAAAAAAGATTTTTCTTCTCAATCGAACAGCACAATTTTGTGCTCGAAAAGGCAATTAATGATGCGTCATTTTTTCCATTTCTCAGGCTACCAAATGAAATGGAAGGATTTAAAAAACTACTTGCTGAATTTGTGCTATCATTTAAATCAGGCAAATTGCAACTCAATAATTTTTAGTGACAATAGAGCAAAGGCAACCTGTATTTATGGAGGCTGATTTCCTAAATATTTTTAGGAAAATCAACAAAAAGAAAACTCTTGTTGCTTTCTTTAAAATGCCTCCATTTTTTTGTATCTATTGATACAGCAAATACACCACATGTAGGCATATTATCAGTCGAATATCCGGTAAGGCTATTTACGAAATCTGTGATGCCGGGGTTGTGTGAAAACATAGCAACACTATCGCAGCTATCATCTAAACGCTCGACTGTTCCATAGAAATCCGAGACGGCAGCCTCGTAGAGAGCAGGAACAAGAATCAAGTTTTCTTTTTTATCGTCATACTCTTTCATAAAAAGCTTTGCAGTCTTTTGAGCACGTTTTGCCGGGCTCGAGACAAAGCAATCTATTTTTATTTTTTTATCTAAAAGCCTCTCTGCCATTTTTGGTGCATCTTCTTTACCGCGGTCATTTAATGGCCTGTCAAAATCAGAAAGCCCAACTTCCTGCCAACTGCTTTTTGCGTGACGCACTACTAAAAGTGTTTTCAATCTGCGTAAATTTTGAAATTATTGTTATGTATTAATGCAGAAATATATTCTGCTTACCGGCAAAGAATGATTTTTTTTAATATCCCCTGACATTTTTTCCTTCCATATAATTCATGAAAGCCTGGTTAACTACGCGGTTGCCGCCCGGAGTAGGGTAGTTGCCGGTAAAATACCAATCGCCTGTATTGGTGGGGCAACTATCGTGCAGGTCCTCAATAGTCTGGTATATCACATCTACAGGTACATCAACATCTTCAGGAGTAATCAGTCTTGCTATTTGTTTTGAAATTTCATCAAGCGTAAATGGTTTATATACTTCTCTTACAATATTTTCAGTATGTAATTTGTTGTTTCGTTTCAGATCATTGCATTTGTCCATAAGCTGACTCAGCATACATTCCATCCCACGTTCTTTAATAAGCGACATAGCTGCTTTAAATGCAACGAATTCCCCCAGCTTACTCATGTCAATACCATAGCAATCAGGGTAACGTATTTGCGGTGCGGAAGACACAACGATAATCCTTTTTGGATTTAAGCGGGAAAGCATACGGATAATACTTTCTCTTAAGGTGGTACCTCTTACAATGGAATCGTCAATTACTACAAGGGTATCTTCATTTTTTACCGTGCCATACGTAATATCATACACGTGCTGCACCATTTCGTTCCTGCTTGTATCTGCAGTGATAAAAGTTCTGAGCTTTACATCTTTTATCGCAATTTTCTCCATCCTTATTTTGCGATTAATCATTGCCGTTAGCTTTGCTTCGTCAAAGTCTTTTCCCCAGGCAAGTATCCTTTCGATTTTTATTTTGTTCAAATAATCTTCTGCTCCTTTTATCAAGCCATAAAAAGCGGTTTCGGCAGTATTAGGGATATAAGAAAAAATAGTGTTTTTAAGATCGTGATCTACGGCTTTTAGTACCCTTTCACTTAAGTGATAGCCAAGTGCAATTCTTTCGCGGTAAATTTTTTCATCGCTGCCTCTTGAGAAATATATGCGTTCGAAGCTGCACGCCTTTCTTTCTTTGGGTTCAAGTATTTGTTGAATTGAATAATTGCCCTCTGCTTCCGCTATAAGCGCATTGCCCGGCATAAGTTCCATCACTTCATTCTCACCTACATTGAACACCGTACGAATAGCTGCCCGCTCACTGGCGGCAACTATCACCTCGTCATTTGCATAATAATAACATGGCCTGATGCCGTGGGCATCTCTTACCACAAAACCATCGCCACTGCCAGTGAGGCCGCCGAATGTGAAGCCGCCATCAAACAATGAAACAGATTTTTTTAAAACGCTTGCAATATCCACTTTACGCGGCGATACCTCATCTGCTTTTACCAGGAAATGGTGAATTACATCCATCATAGCTCCAAGGTCGCTTTGCCTTTCCAGTTCGTCGGGATGTGTATTAATAATAGAAAATAATTCCTCTTTATTTACCAGGTTAAAATTTCCTGCAAGAGTAAGGTTGCGGGCTGGAATGGTATCACGTTTAATGAACGGATGGCAAAACTCTACATTATTTTTTCCCTGTGTCCCGTAGCGCAGATGGCCCAAAAGAAGCTCTCCCAGAAAATCAATATGACCCTTCATAAGGCCTGCATGTTGTTGAATATCCGGATGATATTTTTCTATCTCATTTATCTGTTTTTCTATCTGTGCAAAGATGTCGGCTATTGCCTGGTTAGCGTTACTGCGTATGCGATGAAGAAATGGATAGCCGGGTTCAATATTTAATTTAACTGCGGCTATACCTGCACCATCCTGTCCGCGGTTATGCTGCTTCTCCATTAGCAGGTACAGCTTATTTAGCCCGTAAAGTACTGTTCCGTATTTTTGCCGGTAATAAGAAAAAGGTTTGCGTAATCTCATGAAGGCGAGGCCGCATTCATGTTTTATTTCGTCGCTCATTGATTGAAATGAAGCCGCAAAATTAAGCTAATTATTATAGTGATTGGAGAGCTCTTGGTTTTAATTCAAATCTTTTTATTTCCTTTAACGAAGCGCGGTGAAATAAATAATATTCAATAAAATAATCAAAAACTATGTCGGTCATTTTTGCACCGTAGTATTTGAATCCCATTTTTTCATTTCAGGGCATGACTTGTATTCATCGCTGATATTTACATAGAATGTGGGAATTTTTTTCGCAAACCACTCTTCCAGTAAATTATTTTTCTTTTCTTCCAATGCTCTTTGAGATACTTTATCGTAGTCATCTTTCAGGTTTTCCCGATGAGGCTCAGTTTTAGTTAAAAGATCAACAATACGAACAGCTTTTTTGCCACGATCATCATTGAACTCGGTAGGGGCAGAGTATTCCCCAACTTTAAGATCTTTCAACATTACTACAAGGTCTTTATCAAGCTGGTCAATACTTACAAAAGTACTTCCGTCCCGGGCAGGAATGCGCCCCCCGGTGAATTTGCTATTTTCGTCTTCGCTGTATTTAGAAACCGCAGCGCCAAACTGCAAATCACCGGCAACGAGTTTAGTTCTTATGGAATCTAACTTTTCTTTTGTTTGATTAATTTCGATTGAACTTACCTGCGGCGTTTTTAAAATGTGCCTTATAACGGCATCGTCACCATTGCGGCTCACCATCTGAATGATGTGATAACCAAATCTTGTTTTAAACACGTTGGAAACCTGGCCATCTTTCAGGCTGAAAGCTTTTGCAAGAAATATAGGATCCCATGTTTTTTCATTCCGGTTAACTTCATACCTCCCACCTGTTTCCTTACTCCCAGGGTCATCGGTGTAAAGTGATGCTAACACTTCGAATTTTTTTGATCCGTCTTCTACTTCTTTCTTATATTCTTTCAGTTGATCAATAGCATAAGTTTCAAGGTCACGGCTTGCTTTCGGATAAATTACAATCTCGCCGATCTCAAGTTGCGATTCATAATATGTGAGGCTGTCTTTGGGAATGGTGTTGTAATAGTCTTCCACTTCTTTTGGGGTGATTCTTACATCACTCACAATCTTATCACGTTCTCCCTGGGCCAGTTTTTGCTCCCGAAATGTTTGCTTAAAATCTTCTTTTAGCTGGAACAGGGACTTGCCGGCAATTTGTTCTACAATTTCTTTGGAGCCATATTGGTTAACAAAATATCTTATTTTATTATCAATATCTGATTCTATATCTTCTTCCGTAACGGGTATGGAATCTATTTCGGCCTGTAGTACCAGAGCCTTTAGACCTAAAGCCTGCTCAAGAAGAAGGCACTTTCCGTTTGCCGGAACGTCTACACCTTGCCGTTGCATATCTATTATGCTATTATCAATTTCACTTTTAAGAATTATTTTATCGCCAACTGTAGCAATAATCTTATCCGCTATTACCTTTTTTGTTTGGCAAAAAGAAATAGATATGCTGAGAAGGAAGCAAATCGTGAGTACGCTTTTTTTCATTTGTGTAATTTGATTTAAAAACACATTATTCCAGTTTATAAAATTATAAACTTGCCAAATGTACATATCTAAGAGGTGAGTAATTTTTTAGAATAGTTAAAAGTTGCCTGCATTATGTTAAAGAAAGCAAGGTAAGAATTTATGTAAGGCGCAGTTTATAATGTTCTCTTGATTTCAACCTCTTCAAATGCTTCGATCATATCGCCGGGTCGCGTGTCGCTATAGTTCTTTATGCTTACACCACATTCCATATTGTTAGTTACTTCTTTCACATCATCCTTAAAACGTTTGAGGCTACCAAGTTCACCAGTAAAAACTATAATGCCATCGCGTACTAAACGGACGCGGTTGTTCCGGGCAATTTTACCCTCGATAACTATACAACCAGCCACGCTTATTTTATCGAATTTGTAGGTCTCTTTCACTTCGAGTATGCCAAGAATTTTTTCCTGGATTTTTGGCTCAAGCATGCCTTCCATTGCGCTCTTCACCTCGTCAATTGCATCGTAAATAATGGAGTAAGTTTTTATTTCCACACCTTCATGCTCTGCAAGTTTTGAAGCCTGTAAAGCAGGGCGAACATTAAATCCTATAATCACTGCATCTGATGCTGTAGCAAGCAATACATCACTTTCAGTAATCTGGCCAACTCCTTTGTGCACTACACTTACCACGATTTCTTCAGTACTTAGTTTTTGTAGTGAATCACTCAGTGCCTCCACAGAACCATCCACGTCTGCACGAATTATTAAGTTCAGCTCTTTGAAATTTCCCAGTGCCAGCCTTCTTCCTATCTCATCAAGTGTAATGTGTTTTTTAGCACGAATGCCTTGCTCACGAAGAATTTGAGCCCTGCGGTTTGCCGTATCTTTTGCTTCGGATTCGTCTTCATACACTTTAAAAGTCTCGCCTGCCTGCGGTGCTCCATTTAAACCAAGTATAAGAACAGGAGTAGCAGGTGGCGCACTATCTGTTCTTTGATTACGTTCATTGAACATGGCTTTTACCCTTCCATAGTTTTGACCGGAAACCAACAAGTCACCCTGTTTTAGTGTACCGTTCTGAACGAGTATTGTCGCTACGTAACCTTTTCCTTTATCAAGTGAGGCTTCAATTACCGTTCCGCTGGCGCCCTTGTCAGGATTGGCTTTCAGCTCAAGTAAATCTGACTCAAGTAATATTTTATCAAGCAATGCATCCACATTGAGACCTTGCCTGGCGCTTATTTCCTGGCTCTGGTATTTTCCACCCCAATCTTCTACAAGAATGTTCATTGCAGAGAGTTGTTCTTTTATTTTTTCAGGATTAGCGCCGTCTTTATCAATTTTGTTTAAAGCAAAAATCATTGGGACATTGGCAGCCTGTGCATGGGAAATCGCTTCCTTTGTTTGCGGCATTACTGCATCATCCGCAGCAATTACAATCACCGCAATATCTGTAACCTTTGCGCCACGGGCACGCATAGCCGTAAACGCTTCGTGGCCGGGCGTATCAAGAAAAGTGATTGCCCTTCCATCTTTAAGGGTTACTTCATAAGCGCCGATGTGTTGGGTAATACCACCGGCTTCACCCGCAATCACGTTTGCCTGGCGAATGTAATCAAGCAAGGAGGTCTTACCATGATCCACATGTCCCATAATCGTAACGATAGGAGGGCGGGACACAAGATCTTCTTCACTATCTTCCTCTTCTTCGTCATCAAATTCCGCTTCATCATCTATACCGATGAATTCTACTTCATAATCAAATTCTGATGCAACCAATTCAATTACATCCGCCTCAAGCCTTTGATTAATGGACACCATTATTCCAAGGCTCATACATTTGCTTATAACATCGGCAAAACTTACGTTCATAAGATTTGCGAACTCACTTACAGAAATAAACTCAGTTACCTGTAGCTTATTATCCTTTTCTTCTTCACCAACATTTTCAGCAGCTTCCTCACGTTTTGCCCTGCGGTATTTTGCCTTAAGGCTTTTTCCCCTACCTCCGGAACCGGCAAGCTTGGCTTGTGTTTCCTTTATTTTATCCTGAATTTCTTTTTCATCAATTTCTTTTTCTTCCCGACGAGTAATGGCCGGAGCATTCCGGTTAAACCTTCCACCTTGCTGTGGTCGCGCGGTTTGCGGACGTTGAAAATTTCCGGGAGCATTATTGTTATTATTTCCCTGTTGTTTTTTCTCAACAGGTATCCGCTTACGCTTTCTTCTTTCGTCAGATGGCTTGGGCCTTGTATTGTTATTTTGCGGAAGCTCGATTTTGCCCATTATTTTGGGTCCCTCGAGTTTGGTGGCCTTAATATTAGTGATCACGACCGGCTCAGTAATCGGAAGGGTTGGTTCGGGCGTTAGAGGTTCAGATATTTTTTCTAATGCAGGTTCTGTTTTTTGAGGAACTTTTACTTTTGATTCCGGGGTTTTCTTTCCGCCTTTCTTTGGACGGGTTGATAAATCAATAGAACTTAAATCTATTTTATCAATAATTTTTGGTCCTTCTACTTCAGGAGCTTCTATTTTTGTTATTTCAGTTAACGCCGGTTTTTCAATGTTGCTTTCCTCCACTACCGGAGCGACTTCCTCCATAGCAGCTACGTGATCTTCCACCACTTCAGGTGTCGCAACAATTGGTTCGGCAGGTGGTAATGTTACTTCATCAGCTACTGGCTGCACAGGAGCAACTTCTTCTTTTGGTTTAACGGTTTCCTTTTTACTAAAGGAAAGATCTTGTTCATCTCTTCTTTTTTTGTGGTCTGTTACCGCATTTTTTGGAAGATCTATTTGTTCAGCTTTTTGCTTGGCAGCCTTGTCGGGTTGAAACTCTACCTGCAAAACACGATACATTTCTTCCGATATTTTTGAACCCGGCTTAAGATCAGATGTTTCGAAGCCTTTGGACACAAGAAAGTCTGTCAAGGTACCAGTACCTATGTTGAATTCCTTGGCTGCTGCCATTACCCGTGGTGTATTTACTTCTGCCATTAAGCCTCTCCCTTGCCTGCTATTAAAGAAAGCAGGTACTTTTTGTGATTAAAATTATTTATTGTAAAACCGGTGGTTTTATTATTCGTCAGCAAATTCTGCTTTCAATATTTTCTTAACCTCGTCAATAGTTTCTTTCTCCAGGTCAGTTCTGCGTTCCAGTTCTTCATCAGACAATATCAAAACGCTTTTTGCTGTATCACATCCAATCTTTTTTAATTCATCTATTACCCATGTTTCTATTTCATCAGCAAACTCGTCAAGATCAACATCAAATTCTTCAACTTCACCTTCATTATCACGGAATACATCCAACTCTAAACCTGTAAGTTCACAAGCGAGCTTAATGTTAACTCCCCTGCGGCCAATAGCCAGTGAAACCTGGTCTGGCTTTAGGTAAACATTCGCATGCTTTGCATCCATATCCACATCCATGCTGGTAATCTTAGCAGGGGTAAGTGACCGCTGTATTAAAAGCTGGATATTATTTGTCCAGTTAATTACATCAATATTTTCATTCTTCAATTCCCTAACAATTCCATGTATGCGACTGCCCTTCATTCCCACACATGCACCTACAGGATCAATTCTGTCATCAAAGCTTTCCACAGCAACCTTGGCTCTCTCTCCGGGGTCTCTTACAATTTTTCTTATTACGATAAGGCCGTCAAAAATTTCAGGAACTTCTATTTCAAGTAGTTTGGCAAGAAAAGATATATCAGTCCTGGAAACAATAATTACCGCCTGGCTGTTTTTAAGTTCCACTTTTTTTACAACTGCGCGTATTGTTTCGCCTTTTTTAAAATAGTCCGAAGGTATTTGTTCAGATTTTGGAAGAAGCATTTCGTTACCTTCCTCATCCAGTAATAATATTTCTTTTTTCCAAACCTGGTAAACTTCTCCGCTGATTATTTCGCCAACTCTATCCTCATATTTTTTTATAAGAATATTCTTTTTAAGATCGTTAATGCGGCTCGCCAAAGTTTGCTTACCTGCAAGTATTGCTCGTCTTCCAAATTCTTTTTGAATATCTACTTCTTCATACAACTCTTCACCTACCTGATAATCCGGCTCTATTTTAATAGCATCCTTATACTCAATCTCAGTTAAGGTGTTATATAAATCATCATCATCTACTATTGTCCTGCGACGAAAAATTTCAAGATCGCCCTTTTGGTCATTCACAATTACGTCAAAATTTTCATCTGAACCATATTTTTTTCTTATGAGCGTTTTGAAAACATCTTCCATCACCTTCATCAATGTTGGGCGGTCAATGTTTTCTGCATCTTTGAATTCCTGGAAGGATTCAATTAAATTAATACTTGCCATTTATCATTTTTTTAAAAAGTTATCAGCACTGTTGCATGCTTTATCTCATTAAACTGAATTGTTATTTGTTTAGTAATTGCTTTATTGTTTTTGCCCCCACGTGCGGGATTTCCTTTTTCTTCAATTGTAATTTCCTCTTCACTTACACCTATTAACTTTCCTTCTTTTACAGAGTCATCATTCATCACTATGTGCATTGATCTTCCAGTATTTTTTTTATATTGGCGATGCAATTTCAAAGACTCGCCCACACCCGGTGATGAAACCTCGAGCGAAAAATTGCTATCTCCGAATAAGGCTGTATCCTCAATGTATTTGTAAAGAGCTTTATTTACCTGGCTGCATTTATCTATTGTAACGCCTTCGTCATCATCCAGCAACACCGTAATTTGATTGCCGGGAGTTATTCTTACATCCACCGGAAAGGTCGTTTCTGACTGGCTTGTAAGGCCGCTTACAAAATTCTTTATGTTTTCTAATGGTGTTTCCAAACTCATTCCGCTCCGAAAAAATATTTAAAAAGAAGAAGGGAACGTTTTCGTTCCCTTCATTAATCTTTTGCTCTGCAAATATACACCAATTAAGAAATACCTTCCAAATTATGTTAAAGTGAAGTTTCGGGAATACTGTTAAAAAATTAAATATTTATTTTTGTGAAATGAACATTTTAAGACTCGCAGGCGAACTTTTTTTAATTTACATCTTATACAAATTAATTTTTGATTTCATCATTCCTGTTTACCAATCCACAAAAAAAATAAAGAAGCAGTTTGGCGACATTCAATCTAAAATGCAACAAGACATGAATGCCTATTCCAGTCAGCAATCTTCCGCGCAACAGAAAACTGAAAAGACAAAAGAGGGAGACTATATTGACTTTGAGGAAATAAAAAAATAAACACTCTATAACCCTAAGCTTTCTACTTGCATAGATTTCTCTAATAAGATGGTTTGCATTCCCAACATCTTCGCTGTTGCAATATTCTTAGCAGTATCGTCAATGAAGAGTGTAGTGGCCGATGACAGTCTATTGTTGTTTAAAACCAAATTGTAGCAATCAGCATCAGGCTTTCTCAATCCCATCTCAAAAGAATAATAAGCCTTTTCAAAAAACGCATCAAAAGTGCCCGGCCTTTGTTTTTCGTGATAAATTTTATCAAATTTCTTATAATGAATAATGTTGGTGTTACTCAATAAAAAAGTTCTGTGTTTAGTTTTGACCGTATCAAGAAACAAGAGCGTGTCTTCCCTGAAATCTAACAACATTGCGTTCCAGCAATTTTCAATTTGCTTATTGGAAATAGAGGTAGAAGTACAATCTCTAAACTCATTATAAAAATCATCTTCATTGATTTTGCCAGTTTCGAGTCGCCTGAAAAGTTCATCAGCTGTTGACTGTGAATACATATCATCAAAATGGCCGATACTTGCTTTTTCAAAACATGATCTGGTAAGATTGTAATCAATATTAAGTATCACTCCACCAAGGTCAAAGATGATTGCTTCAATGTTTTTCATCACCAAAGAAAATTATTTCTTGCCACTTCGTGAATTTTTCTATTTTTGCACTCCCGAAATTTTTTTCCTGGAAAGGAACAGGGCCTATAGCTCAGTTGGTTAGAGCACCTGACTCATAATCAGGTGGTCCCAGGTTCAAATCCTGGTGGGCCCACAACATTAAAAGGGTTTCAGACTATTTTGGTTTGAGACCCTTTTTTACTTAAGTGTTTGTTCAAATCGCATAAAATCCCTTTGGTTTCTTTTGTCGGATAAAAAATATAAGTGATGAATGCAGGTTTGCAATTAGTCAATCTGCAGGATGGATTCTTTAAATTTTAAGGAGTTTATCACAGTTCATGACGCAAAAATATTAGACAAACCTGCCGGTTAAGCATATCTTTAGCAATCACGACAGTCTCTATTATTTAAGGATACTAATATCTTATATAATGCCAGCTATAGGCCTTTCCCATGTAGATAATATTCACCAGTTTGAAGCCCTGTTTAATTTTGCGACAATTGGCATTGTCGTCACCGATACAAATGGGCGAATAATCAACTTTAATAAATACGCAGAAACCCAATTTGGTTATACAAAAGAGGAAATTCTTCACGAAGTGGTTGATGTGTTGTTACCAGATTCCGCACATGCAAAGCACATAACATATCGTGAGCAATATTATCAACATCCCGAGCCGCGCATCATGGGGCATGGAAGAGACCTGTTTGCTAAAACTAAAGATGGGGCAACTTTCCCCGTAGAAGTAAGCCTAAGCCATTATGTTATCAATAACGAAACTTTTGTAATTGCATTTGTGATTGATATTACTGTAAGAAAAAAGCACGAAGCAATGGACCGGGAACAAGCGAGGGAACTTGAGAGAGTGACATCAGAAATAAAATTCATGAACGCCGAACTGGAGCAAAAGGTAGAAGACAGAACGAAAATGCTAAGGGAAGCATTGTCGGAATTGGAAGATTCGAAAGAAGAGCTGAAGCAGGCTTTTGAAAATGAAAAAAGTTTAAATGAATTAAAATCAGGATTTGTAACTGTGGCTTCACACGAATTTCGCACGCCGTTAACTACTATTTTATCATGTGCCTATTTACTGGAGAAATATAGCGAGCCAAATGACGACCAGCGGGTAAAAAAACAGGTAGTTCGCATCAAAGGAGCCGTCAATGGGATGAAAAACATATTGGAAGATTTTTTGTCATTGGGCAAAATAGAGGAAGGATTGGTGCAAACAAATATGGAGTTAGTATCGCCTTCAAACATCGAAATCATTATCACAGATCTCTTGCAGGATCTTGACGCATTGTTGAAGGACGGACAAAAAATAAAATTCATAAATTCCGTCATCGAAGATGTTTGGATAGATGTAAACCTGGTAAAAAATATTTTGATCAATATCATTTCCAATGCAATAAAATTTAGCGGTGAAAATGAAACAATAGAAATTTTTTCATTAGCCGCGGAAAGCAATTTTATAATATCCGTAAAAGATAAGGGTATTGGTATTTCTGAAGAAGATCAGAAACATTTGTTTGAAAGATTTTTCAGGGCAAGGAATGCGGCCAACATTCAAGGTACGGGACTTGGTTTGCATATCATAGCCCGATACCTGGAATTTATGAATGGTAAAATAACTGTTGAAAGTAAACTTGATAAGGGATCGACCTTCACGATTTATATTCCACAAAAACACTTACAGGGAGCATGAAGACAATATTAATTATAGAAGATAACCTTGAGGTTCGCGAAACTACGGCTGAAATAATTGAACTCGCTAACTACACAGTTATTACTGCGGAAGATGGGAAAGCTGGTGTGGAGCTGGCTTTAAAGCAAATACCTGATTTAATAGTTTGCGACATTATGATGCCGGTGCTCGATGGATATGGGGTGTATCATTTGCTTAGCAAGCATAAAGAGACTTCGCTTATTCCTTTTATATTTCTTACTGCCAAATCAGAAAAGGCCGATTTTAGAAAAGGTATGCAGATGGGTGCTGATGATTACATAACAAAGCCATTTGATGGCATCGAACTATTAAATGCCATAGAAACACGTTTAAAAAAAACCGGTCTTCTTAAAGAACAATATTCTGGTGCAAAGGCATTAGACAATTTCCTTGACGATGTAAAGCTATCGGGGAAGGTTACACTTAATTCTGATGAGAAAGAGGTATTTAGTTACAATAAGAAAGCAACTGTATATAAAGAAGGCCAGCGCCCACGGGTTTTGTATTATGTCGTGTCAGGTAAGGTTAAGATTTTCAAGACAAGCGAAGATGGCAAGGAACTTATAACCAGTATTCATGGACCGCAGGAATTTTTTGGCTACGTACCCATATTAGCAGATGGGAGCTATACAGATGGTGCTGAGGCTTTGGAGGAATCAGATTTAATGCTGATCCCACGTGAAGATTTCCTGCAACTCATGTCAAACGATATGTTGATTACACAAAAGTTTATAAAGATCATCACCCAAAATATCGCAGAAAAAGAAGATGATCTCTTACATCTTGCCTATAGCTCATTAAGAAAAAAAGTAGCCCACGGGCTTATTCAATTGCTCGAAAAATATAAAGCCCAGGAAGGCGATAAACAGGCGATAAATTTATCCAGGGAAAATATGGCGCAATCAATTGGCGTGGCAACCGAATCTTTAATACGCACTCTGGGCGACTTTAAAGAAGAAAAGTTGATTAATATTGAAGGGGGAAAAATTATAATAACGGATGCCCAAAAATTAAAAAATCTGCGTAATTGATTCATGGCTTGATAGGTATCGTCATTTCTGAGCTTATAAACTCCCCGGCAGTATTTTGACTTTGCAATGTCCATCCATGGCTTATGGATATGGTATTCCAAACGTTTCCTGATTTTCTTGACATCTGCACAATTACCGGCAGCATACCCTGGATATCGTTAGACACCTCTTCTACAGTTCTATGACCATTTATATCTATTTCACCAGGAAGTATTTCGGCAAGTTGCTTCAACTGAAAATGCGGCTCCAGAGATGGCATTCGGCTGCTTTTAAGATTTATTTTTTTTGCATGAAATTCAATTTTCAGAAACGGGTACCAACTTGAGAATTCAGACTGAATATCTCTTACCAGGCTATCATTATTAATATGAATTGTTCTGTTCAGTTCCATAAGTCATTTTTTCCGACAGCACTTTCATGTGATGATTCGTAATCTCCAAAATTAGCATTGCTCTGTAACTCATAATAATATTATCATCATATGAAATCATGAGTTTCGTCATGAAAAAATTTTCAGTTCCGTTTCCATGATTACAAACATGTTCTTTGTATTGCAACGTCACCATTAAGCGGAATGTGCACAGGTAACTTTGTATTCAAATAAAAATTTATCCCTTTAAAAATAAAAATCATGATAGCAACAACTGAAATACAAAAGCCGGCAGTTAGTCGCCTTACAAAAACAACAATGAAAGGTCTTGTGTTTGAAGGCACAGGTAAATTAGAATTGAAAGAAATTCCAATTCCAAATATTGAAAAGCCAACTGATGCGCTGATCAAAATACTAAAGACAACTATTTGCGGAACAGACCTGGGAATATCAAAAGGAAAAGTGCCTACTGTAAAACCCGGAACTACGCTGGGGCATGAAGGTGTAGGGATTATTGAAGAAGTGGGAACTGCGTTAAGGAATTTTAAAAAAGGTGATCACGTAATTATTTCCTGCATCACATCATGTGGTAAATGCGAATACTGTAAAAAGCAAATGTATTCTCATTGTGAGGATGGCGGTTGGATACTTGGAAATTTAATTAATGGTACGCAGGCGGAGTATGTTCTTATTCCTCATGCTGATAATAGTCTTTATCCAATACCGGCTGGTGCTGATGAAGAAGCATTGGTAATGCTCAGCGATATTTTGCCAACGGGTTTTGAAATAGGTGTTATTGCAGGGCAGGTTCAGCCCGGAGACACTATTGCCATTGTCGGCGCCGGTCCAATTGGTATGGCGGCTTTGCTTACTGCGCAATTTTATTCGCCTGCAAAAATTTACATGATTGATGTGGATGAAAATCGCCTGGAATTAGCAAAAAAATTTGGCGCTACAAATACCATCAATTCCGAAAAAGAAGATGCGGTAAAAAGAATTTTGTCAGAAACAAAGGATGGTGTTGATGTATCCATTGAAGCTGTAGGCTTGCCTGCTACTTTCGATATCTGCCAAAATATTGTACGGCCAGGCGGGCATGTTGCTAACATTGGTGTGCACGGTCATAAAGTAGATCTGCAAATTCAAAATCTATGGATTCGTAATATAACCATCACCATGGGATTGGTAAATACTAATACAACGCCTATGTTGCTGAAAACAGTTTCATCAGGAAAACTAAATCCCGCTAAATTGATTACACACCATTTTAAATTAGATGACGTAATGAATGCCTATGAAGTATTTGGGAATGCTTCAAAAGAGAAGGCAATGAAAGTGATTATTGAGGTATAATTGAAAAGTCTTCCATGCATATTGTGGACTAGATATGCATCGAATATGATTACTCAAATAAATGCGCTGCTATTTCTTTATCATGTCCATAAATATCGGTTCTGAAGTTTAGCAGCCCATCACTGTCAACCCAGGCGGTAAAGTAAGAAATGAAAACAGGTACCGGTTTTTTTAGCGTTACCCAATTTTCTTTTGATGCATTCATGGCTTCTTTAATCTTTTCAGGAGTCCATTCCGGTTGATCACGCAAAAGATATTCAGCAAGTTTTACAGGTTCAGCAAGGCGGATACATCCATGACTGAAAGCCCGGTTTGATTCACTAAAAAGGGATTTTGCCGGTGTATCGTGAAAATAAATGTTGTAACTATTAGGGAAAATAAATTTCACTCTTCCCAATGCATTTGTCCCACCCGGCTTTTGCCTAATCACTGGCAGGCCATTGCTGGTGCCGGTTCGTTCCATATTATTCCTGGGAAGATAATTTGAGTTCCTGCGCATCGCGGGTAACATTTCATTTTTTACAATGCTGGCTGGTACATTCCAGTACGGGCTAAATACCACATACTTGAGTTGGTCGGTAAAAATTACGGTACTGTGCCCTTCTTTGCCAACCACAACATTCATACTAAATTGCTTTTTCCCACTATCAAATACATGCAACCGGAATTCAGGAATGTTTACCAGGAGAAGATTTCCTGGCGGCTGTTGCGGAATCCATCGCATCCGCTCAAGGTTGATCAGCATTTGCCTGATCCTTTCGGTAACCGGAGCATTTAATGCTGTAATTAAACTGGCGGTTATAATCCCATCCTCTTCTAATCCAAAACTTTTTTGCACCCGCTGAATTACCGGTTCCAGTTCACTCGTGTAGTAGGCTGAGGTATCAACGCTTTTATCATCACCCGAAATTTGCAGACGTTGTTTTACCTGTTTAATGACAAGAGCGGAGTCACCGCGTTTGTATTTTTTTGATTTATCACTTTCTATGTCTTTCCATCCTCCTGATTTTTTAATAGTATAATAGTGCAGCAGTTCTTGTTTTAGATGTTGATAATAAACATTGACCGGTTCCCAGCCTTCCAGGTTTTTACCATCCCGCGCAATAAAGGAATCAAGCAGTACCACTGCATCTATTTTCTTTCGGGGAATAAACCATTCCAGATCCTTCGGATTTACTTTGCCTGCATAAGCATGTTTGGAATATTCAAAAAAATGTTTTGTTAACTCAAGCTCTGTTTGCAGTGTTTGCTGCGGTGAAATTTTTAATGTTGAATCTCCATTTAATAATGTATCTATTTCCTGGTGAAGGTTTTTAAATCTTAAGGCAGTATCGCCAAAATTGCTGATATAATTGTTATGAAGATTCCAGAATGCCCGGGTATGTTCTGCAATGCCATCTTCTGTAAACCAGGCGTACTGGTAGTTTCGGCTTTTATAAAAATTACGCAATTTCACGGCATCGCTATCACTGGCATTTTGATCTTTTATGAATTTCTCCAATGTTGTGCTATCCAAAAAAAGTTTGGAAAACGAAGTAGCCGGGGTAATGGTCGTATCTCTTTGTACCTCTTTAACCTGTGTTTGCTGCCCCCTGCAGCTGGCAAATACAATCAATGCAATTACTATCGTGTGTAAATATTTATTCACTATTGAAATGCTTTTATTTGAAAATTAAAAGAATTCAAATTTATGCATAAAGAATAGCGATGCTTTTTTTGTAAGTAGCGGTTACAAAAAGAGTATTCATGCACCCATTTTAAATCTGCCATAAAACGCTTTCTCCAAAGATTCTTTATGATCCGGATGCGATAATTTAATCAACTCCCTTGCTCTTTGTTTTAAATTTTTCCCAAACAAATCCACCATGCCATATTCAGTAACTACCCAGTGAACATGCCCTCTTGTAGTTACTACGCCTGCGCCTTCTTTTAAAAATGGTACAATGCGTGAAACACCTTTTGATGTAACTGATGGCATAGCGATAATGGGTTTTCCACCTTCGGACAATGAAGCGCCTCTTATAAAATCCATCTGCCCGCCAATACCGGAGTATTGGTAGGTTCCAAAAGAATCGGCACATACCTGGCCGGTTAAATCAATTTCAATAGCACTGTTTATAGCAGTTACTTTGGGATTTTTTCTTATAATGCTCGTGTCGTTTACATAACTTATTTCCATTACCCTCACCGAGGGATTGTCGTTTACAAAATCATATAATCGCCGGGTGCCCGCCATAAAGCCTGTGACGGATTTACCTATGTTTATTTTTTTGCGGCTGTTATCTATTGTACCATTTTCTATTAATGGTATCACACCATCGGATAACATTTCAGTATGTATGCCAAGTCCTTTATGGTTCGTGAGGTTTTGCAATACCTGGTCTGGTATAGCGCCTATCCCTAGCTGCAAAGTTGCTCCGTCTTCAATAAGTGAAGCCACATTACGCCCGATTTGTGTGACGATATCATTTGATTTTGATCCATAATCAATTTCAGGAAGTTCATTGTCATGCCATACCAATGTATCTATTTTATCTACATGAATAAACCCTTGGCCGTGGGTACGCGGCATTCTTGAATTTACCTGGGCAATAATATATTTAGCCGTATCAACAGCAGCACGGGCAATATCTACTGAAGTGCCTAAAGAGCAATACCCGTGTACATCCGGCTGCGATACCTGCACAATGGCAACATCGAGCGGTAAAATATTCCTGGTAAATAATTGTGGTATCTGGCTGAGGAATATGGGTACATAATCCCCGTGATCACTGTTAACCACGGCCCGGTTGTTTTCCGAAACAAACAATGAATTTATAAAAAAACTCTTTTTATAAATAGGATCATTAAAGTTGATATTGCCCAATGTAGTAATGCTTACCAGTTCAACATCGCTGAGCTCAGCATGTCGCTTTTGTAAAGCTTCCAGTATATGTATGGGCGTTGCAGCGCTTCCATGTATGAAAACCCTGGTACCCGGCTTAATTATTTTTACAGCTTCTTCAGCAGTCACACTTTTATTATATTCCATTATTTATTGTCTCCTTGGTTTTCAAATTTATGATTAATAAAATAGGACTTCGGTTTTTATGTGTTTGATTTTACAGGTCGGTAGCAAGAATAGCTATTAGCGCCTTATTTTTTCCGCATTTCAGCAAGAATCATAAACCCTTATAATATCTTTTCAATTAAAATGGTTACGCAATCAGTCTAGAAGGATCTACATCCAGGTTTGAAGACGATAAAATTTCTACCTAAATATATAAAGGCAATCCAAATAAAAGCTATTATAACGTCTAAACTGCTTTTCTTTTTTTGCAGTAATTTCTCTTTTTATTTTTTATTCCTGTGTACCTTCAAGATTTGTAAAACTTTTAAATAAAAAGCAGTAGGTAATTTATTCTCTCAAAAGGAGGGCTTTTAATTTACTGTAGCATTTATCATACCTATGCCTTTTGAAACCCGCTGCTTACGGCATTAAAAATTTTTGTGGGGCAATGGAATTTATATCGCACACTGAGTTTAAAAGCAGTACTGTTTAACCTTTCTTTAACCATGTAACAAATACATTTGCCAACTTAACAGACTTTATGAAGAAAATTGTTTTTTTAGTTCTTAGCTGCTTGTCTCTGTCTTTTGTCTTTTCGCAAGACACTCTTCTGTCTAAATCTTCCATGACCCCCAAGGCAATTAAATTGCCGAACAGGTCCGCAGACCATTTTATGTTCCAGCTTTCATCTGACCATTGGACGGGTATGCCCGATACGATTAGCAGTCATCAAAGCGGATTCTCCAGGGGTTTTAATGCATACATCATGTTGGATAAACCATTTAGGTCTTCACCAAAATTCAGCATTGGTTTTGGCGTTGGCGTAAGTACAAGCAACATGGTGTTTAAAAAAATGAGTGTGGACCTTAAAGCTGGAGGAACAGTTTTGCCATTTACCGCTTTGGACTCTACGAACCATTTCAAAAAGTATAAGCTTGTTACCACTTTTGCTGAAGTGCCTTTGGAATTCAGGTATTCATCGAAGCCGCTTGAACCTAATAAAAGTTTCAAAATAGCCATCGGTGCCAAGGTAGGAACTGCCATAAACGTGCATACAAAAGGTAAAACCCTGCAGGATAAAAATAATCAGAGCATAAATAATTATATACAAAAAGAGAACACCAAGCGGCTGATAAACACTACACGTTTTACGGGAACAGCCCGCGTGGGTTATGGAGTAATATCCCTTTTTGGAACCTATCAACTCAACAATGTATTAAAGGACGGCGCAGGTGCAAATATGAAATTGTACCAGGTGGGAATTACCTTCAGCGGCCTTTAATTTTCCCTCAACTTTTTTGCTGGTCTCATCCAGGTTATAATCATGCGTAATAGAATGATTATTTTTATACAAACCTTTTACTATTGATTGAAAAAAAGATACAATACAACAAAGCCATCAACGTGGTATTGGTAGGCGTAATTCAAAAGGATCAAACTGAAGAGACGGTTACCGAATATATGGGGGAATTGAAATTCCTGGCTGAAACTGCGGGCGCTCATGCAATTAAATCATTTACGCAAAAGCTTTCACATCCCGACAGCAAGACCTTTGTGGGCAAAGGAAAGCTGGAAGAAATTAAAAATTATGTTTCTTCAAAAAATGTCGAATTAATAATATTTGATGATGAGTTGACAGGCTCGCAGATCACCAATATAGAAAAGGCCTTGCAGGTAACTACAATAGACCGCAGCGATCTTATACTCGACATATTTGCATCACGTGCAAAAACTGCGCAGGCTAAAGTGCAGGTTGAGCTTGCCCAATATCAATATATTTTACCGAGACTCAAAGGCATGTGGAGCCACCTTGAAAGACAGGGTGGGGGAATAGGAAGCAGGGGGCCGGGAGAAACCGAAATAGAAACCGACAGGCGTATCGTGAAAGACAAAATCAGCCTCTTACGGAAACGGTTAGGCGAAATTGACAAACAGGCATTCACACAAAGAAAAGAGAGAGGAGAATTTATAAGAGTGGCGCTGGTTGGTTATACCAATGTAGGTAAATCAACTATTATGAACCTGCTTAGCAAGAGTGATGTGTTTGCTGAGAATAAATTATTTGCCACGCTTGATACTACCACAAGGAAAGTCGTGCTTGGCCATACTCCATTCCTGTTAAGCGATACGGTTGGTTTTATAAGAAAGCTTCCACATCACCTGATAGAAAGTTTTAAAAGTACGCTTGATGAAGTGAAGGAAGCAGATATGCTTTTGCATGTTGTTGATATTTCGCATCCGCAATTTGAGGAGCAGTTAGCAGTGGTTAATAAAACTCTGCACGAGTTGAAGAGTGATGAAAAACCAGTGATCACCGTTTTTAATAAAATGGATCAATACGACAAAAATACATTTGATAAATGGCTCGAGCCGGAAGTGAAAGAAGAAATACTTAAAGAACTCCGCCAGAAGTGGCAGGCGCAAACAGAGGGAAAATGTGTGTTTATCTCAGCGACAGAAAAAAGTAATGTTTCAGAACTGAAACAAATTATTTTAAATACCACCCGCACCATGTACCAGGAAAAGTATCCTTACAAAGCAGAGTTTTTTTATTAAAATAAATGAAGCCCGATAAGAAATACAGGTGGCATAAAATTGCAACAGCATTTTCAGAATTAACTTTTGGGGACAATGATCTTGCGGAAATAGAAGTAGCAGCAAAAAAAATATGTATTGCTAAAAGAGGAGATACCATCGGCGCTTGCACCACGAAATGCCCACATGCCGGCGGCGTGATGTCAGAAGGTTTTTTAGATAAGAATGGCAATATCGTATGTCCCATACATCGTTATGTTTTTAGCCTGGAAAATGGAAGAGATGTAAGTGGGGAAGGGTATTTTCTGAAAATATACCCGGTAAAAATAGACGACAAAGGAGTTTTTATTGGGATCGAAGAAAGTGGTTTTTTTAGCTGGCTAAAATAATACTAAAACAATTTTTGTAACAAGTTAAAAAACTTTATTTTTGCCACCCATTTTTAAAGGGAACACTGGTTCAAACAGCGATAAAAAGTTGAAACATATTCCTCCTTAGCTCAGTTGGTTAGAGCATCTGACTGTTAATCAGAGGGTCTCAGGTTCAAGTCCTGAAGGGGGAGCAAAACGGAGATTTAAAAAGTATTAAAAAGTACTAAAAAGAATCAAACCCACGTCAACAGCAGTTTTCGCGGGTTTTCTTTTTTTACAGCTCCCATTAAATCTCGTTATTTCCTGCATGTTTTTTTACATTTTTTTTACGTTTTTTTGCATTCGACAACCTGATTTCCAGGTGGAATGTGAAAAAGAAAATGCAGTGTATGTTACGAATTCCAAAATATTGCTGTTAAGCATAACTGGCGGAAAATTAGCAACCGTACAGGTCTATACCCTATCCATATCAGCATATACCTGCCTGGAGAACCCGTAAGGTATTATCTGATTAAAGTGCCTCAAAAAGTATCCGCTGCAGAATGGCTGGGAGTTACGAATAAATGGGTGAGCAATACGCATTTATTCTATTTTGAGATCAACTGCAAGATTTCGGAAACTCTTTACAAATTAAACGAGTTGACCAAACGCTATTATAACTCCAACAAGCCGGTGACCTTTTATGCTATCGAAAACGAATTGATGCTACGTGGGGAAGGAAATATTTTTAATGATTATTTTAGAGAATATATCCGGCGTCCGCCGGCTACCGTAAGCCTTGATAGTGTAACATGGGAGAAATATTCTGCTTGTCTCCTGCACCTGAATAATTTTCAGGCTCGTATCCCTTTTGCTGAAATTGATGAAACTTTAATTGCGCGTTTTAAGAATTACCTGGCAAACCTTAAAGGCCGCAAAGGCAACATGGACCCCGCAACTATTAAATCTTATTTTGATAAACTAAAAGTCGTGCTTACTTATGCTGCAAAAAAAGACCACTTTCTTGACCCTATTGAACTTGAACGTCATTTTGAAGAAATTAAAATAAGTGTTCCGCAAAAACGGGAAGGGCAGCATTTTTGATCAACTAGTACTACTAAACAAAGTCAAAACAAATAAGAAAAATCGAAAGATTTATGTTCCGGTATCTGAAGTAGATCGGTATTTTTCAGACTCCACAATCCGCTAATATTTCCTTGGCATCACATGGTGGACGGTCACAATCGAGAAGCGTTCATACTACTGAATCACAATACAAATAATAGCGGAAGAAAATAAATTAATAGTATTTAAGCTAATCAAATTGATTTTGTAACTTATCTCTAAAAACTTGATTTCAGTCAACAAATTCGAAAAATGATTAATGGTAAGCATTCTCTTTTGAGGACGGGAAAACCGCTTTCTTAAAAGTGAACAAAAAATCCAATGTTATGCTGAAATGTATAATTCTGCGGCTGGCCGAATATCTGTAAGTGGAAAAAGAATAGTGCTATGTGTTGCAACCATTGTGATCGTGAATTTTATTGTGGGAGGAAAGTTGCAGTACTCCTGTATTATTTTTTTTTTAGCACCTTCGGCAAATAATCTTGGACAACAGCAACCGGCAAAGATTAAATGCGCGTTGAGATTGACTCGTTATGACCAAACATAACACGAGACACCCAAAAAAAATATTGCCTTAAGAATTATCTTTTCAATATGCACTGTGGCCGGATATAACAGGCAAAATTATAAACTAGACCTGTCTGTTTATCTCTTCAAATTGCTTTTCATACATATTAAACTGCTGTTGATAGAAAATTAGTAAATGGCTGTTCCTATAAACTTACATTCGAATCAGTAAAGCATTTGAAAAATGGTATTTAAAAATTTCCAAATCACACAACTATCGAAATCGCTACCACCGTTACATTCTTATTTGTTTTCAACATTCTCATATTGCCAAAATCCAATAGAGAAATTGTAGGGGAGGAGCCCTTCGCTTTCTTCAATTTTGTCGAAAAGTTTTAATTCAAAAAGTGACATCTATATTGGTGTTACTGTAATAACAATCATGAAAAGAATTCTGAGCATTGATATAATAAGGGGGTTGGTAATGATTATTATGGCATTAGATCATACACGTGATTTTATCCACGTAAATTCAATTATTCAACAACCAACTGATCTATTAACTACAACTCCCACATTGTTTTTTACCCGGTGGATTACACATTTATGTGCACCTACTTTTGTATTCTTGTCCGGTTCTTCTGCATACCTTTCCTTCAAGGCTAAGAAAAATATTGATGATACAAGAGGCTTTTTATTATCCAGGGGCTTGTGGTTAATTATCGTAGAATTTACTTTAGTAAACTTTGGGTTATGGTTCGATATTCATTTTAATGTTTTTCTCTTGATGTAATTGCGTCAATTGGAGTTGGCTTTATTTTATTGAGCCTGTTTTTAAAAGCATCCGTTAAGAC